>NZ_JAAQWS010000022.1:0-90240 GCF_012985645.1 Pseudomonas sp. WS 5410
CTGTACTCGGTGACATTGCCGTCAGGATCAGTCTGGCGCGTGATCGCGCCCTGATCATTACGCTGGTACTTCCAGACCGCCTCACCCCGGCGCATGACCCGTACGAAGCCATCCTCATACTCGTAGGCTGTGGGCTCGTCATCCCCGGGAAACAGCGCCACCAAGCGCCCAGCCTCGTCGTACTGATAGGCCGTGATCGCGCCGAGGGGATCCTGTTCAACCGTCAGCCGCCCCTGTGCGTCGTAGGACTTGAAATGCTCGCCGCCATCCGGATCAACCCGCTGCACCAGGCGTGCCCTCGGGTCATGCACGTAGACTTCCTGGCTGCCATCGGCGTTAAGCAGGGTGACGCGGCCGTCGTCCCAGCTATAGCGCGTATCCATCTGCGCAAAACTGGCCCAATGCCTCACACAGCGTGCCGCCTTGCCAGACCGTTCCCACTCCCAGAAGAAACTCGCCCCACCGGCCAACTGCCGCTCAGTAATTACCGCAAGGCTGTCGTACTGATAGCGCTCGCTTTCGCCGACGGCATTGATCGCCTCAAGCAGTCGCCACTGTTCGTCATAGCGGTAGGAAACAACGTTCTGCTCAGTAACCCAGGCGTCATCCGATTCGCTTTCCACGCGAAACACCTGGTAGTCCAGCGCCACGATATGCCCGCGGTCATAACGCAACAGCAAGGCGCGACCGGCACCGTTATCCAGGCGCAGAATCCGCCCCAAGCCATCGCGGGAAATACCCAGGCGGTTGTCATACCCATCGCTGATCGCCGTCAGCACACCGTCGTGAAAGTGGTAGAAGCGTGCCCCCTGCGCCAGCACCAGCTCATCCGGCGTCGCCCCCAGATAAATCGCCGCTTCAGCCAGGCTATTGCTGATCGCCGGGCGGGCAACGGAGGGCAGGGGAAAGGTGGTGCTGCGGTTCTCATGGTCCGTCCACACCACCGACCCGCCGACCACCTCCAGTCGCTGCGCCAACGAGTGGCTCCAGCCAAAGCCCAGCCCGCAATCCACCTCCACGGCACTGGTGCGATACAGGCGCGTCCAGGCAAATGGCAGCACGCCATCCAGTTCGCCATCGGTCAGGGTCAGCAGTTCTTCGCCGGTGACCATGGACACCGGGCAACCGTGGGTCGCGGTTTTGTCGGCGCTGGCGGTTGCCTCACCGTTGGGGTTTTTCGCGGAGGAGGGCGCGTCGTCGACCGCCTCATGCTTGACCAAGGCCGTCTTGGGCGCGGATTTTTCCCGCACCAGGGGCACCGGGTTGGTTACTTCCATTGCGCCGGCTTTCAGCGGCACGCTGGGCACCGTCTTGATCGGCGTTGCAGGGCTACCCAGCAATAACGGCCTGAGCGCCTCGGCATGGGGCTCCATGCCGGTCTTCGCAAATGGCCGGGCCATCTGCTCGAGCCACTGGCGGACCCGACCCGACTTGATCTTGCCCAGCACTTGCGCGCCCAGGCGCACCGTCACGCCCATGCCGGCGGTGACCCACACCAGCAACAGGTTGATCAGCACTTCGGCGGTGATTTGCCCCAGCAGTTCGTTCAAGTACGGCGGCGGCAGCATGCGCATCCAGCTGACCAGCGCCGACAGGTAGATAAACAACAATGGCTCGTCGCTGAGCATCAGCAGGCCATTGGCGATGGCTTCCTGGCTCAACGCCAGTAGGGCATCAAGTTCGGCCTGGGAGAGGTAGTGCAGGAGTTTTTCGCTGTTGGGCTTGAGGTCCGCTAGCCATTGATACAGCTGTTGGATGTTGTCCCACAGCTCATGCAGTGCGTTGCCAAATCCCTGCGCATAGCCTTGGTCCAGCAGGCGGTAGCGCTGCACAAAATTGGCTTCGGAGTAGCCCTGCCACAAAGGTTCGAATGTACTGCTCCAGTCTTTGCGCAACTGGCTTTCCAGCGGCGCAATGATGGCCTGGTAAGACGCGTACAACGCCTGGACGTGGGCTTTGGAAACATTGGGGTAGAAGGTGATCCGATACGGCTGGTCGCGGGTGCAGTCGGTGACTTCGAGAATGCCGCTGGGGCCGATGGTTTTGTAAAGGGGGTCGCCCAGCGGGCCACCGTCCTTGGGGATGGCTTGCAGCATCACCGGGGTGTTGCCGATGGGCACAAAACGTGTGCTCTCGAACATATGCACCAGGGTCAACGAGCCACTGGCCTTGCACATCGCGACGGTGCTGCTGGGGGCTTTGGACGCAATGGGCGCCACCAGCGCCACCTCATCGCCCACCTTGAAGACCTGCTCGACCTCCAGCGCCGAAAAGCTCCAGAAACTCTCGGCCCAGGCGTCATAGGTGTTCAGGCATTGCCGGAAGTCGGCGAGAACCGCTTCGACGTCCCGCGTTTTGAAGTCCATGGCCGCCAGGACCATAAAACCAATGGCGGCATTCAAGAGGTTGCCCCCAGGACCGGGGCATCAATTGGAAAGTACATCGGCGGTCCCTTGCGCTGTGTGATCAGGCGAGGGACTTTGCAGCGGTTTTTAACGCTTGGAAGTAGAGATTATCCGGCAGTCGGGTGGGATATTTCGGGGGTGCCTGGCGAAGAGTCCCCTGTCGGTTTGCGGATGAACAATGTGGCCTTTGTCAGGTAGGGTGTGAGAGACCCTCTCCAATAAAAAACAAGGATCTGTTCATGACTCTCAACGTCCCCCGTACGCTGTTGTCCGCTGCCCTGGGGTTGTCCCTGGGGATCGCCATGCCGGCTTTCAGCGCCCAGCCTCACCCGCAGATCCAGGCCGATGCCGAGCAGTACAAGGCCCCGGCCTTGAAGCTGTTGGAGCGTCTGGTGAATATCGACTCGGGTTCCGGCTACGAGCCGGGCCTGACCCAGGTGCGCGAGATCGCCGTCGATGAATTGAAACAACTGGGTTTCAGCATCGAACAGGTGCCAGACGCGGCAGCCAATAACAGCCATGTAATCGCCACGCTCAAAGGCACGGGCAAGGCGAAAATCCTGCTGATGGCGCATATGGACACGGTGTTCAAGGAAGGCTCGGCGGCCGAGCGGCCGTTTCATATCAAGGACGGCCGTGCCTATGGCCCTGGGGTGATGGACGACAAGGGCGGGATCGTCGCCGGGATCTATGCCTTGAAAGTACTGAAAAACCAGCACTTCACGGACTACGCGCAAATCACCTTTCTGCTCGATGCCAGCGAAGAAACCGGCTCCGAGGCCGCCTCCGAACTGATCCGCAAAACCGCCAGGGCCCACGATGTCACCTTGAACCTGGAGCCCGGTCGTCCGGCTGATGGCCTGGTGGTCTGGCGCAAGGGCAGTGCCACAGCGGTGGTTGAGGTCAAGGGCAAGGCCGCTCACGCCGGGGTTGCCCCGGAGCTGGGGCGTAACGCGGCGATGGAGGCGGCCCACCAGATCCTGCAACTGGGCAAGCTTGGGGATGACGAGAAAAAAACCACCATCAACTTCACCGTGCTCAAGGCTGGCGATCGCACCAACGTGATCCCCGACCAGGCCACGGCCAAGGCAGATGTGCGGGCGGCGCTGCCGGAAGAGTTTGATCGGATCGAGAAGGATCTGGCGCGGGTTTCCGCCAATAAGCTGATTCCTGAAACACAGGTCACCACCAGCCTGCAACGGGGTTTGCCACCGATGCCGCAGACGCCTGAGTCTGACAAGTTGGTGGCAATCGCCCAAGGCATCTACGCCGAACTTGGGCGCAAGCTGACCATTGAAGGCAGTGGCGGGGCGGCGGATGCCAGCCTGTCGGCGGGCGTCGGCACCCCGACGCTGGACGGCTTCGGGATTGTCGGCGGCAATATCCATACAGCGCAGGAGTACGCGGAGGTGGAGAGTGTGGCGCCGCGGATTTATCTGTTGAGTCGGATGATTATGGAGCTGGCCAAGCGCTGATCTGAAAGCACCATCAATCGCTCGGTAGACACCGGGTTGATGTGGGAGCGGGCTTGCCCGCGATAGCGGTGTGTCAGGCGGCATCTTGGTTGACTGATTCGCCGCCATCGCGGGCAAGCCCGCTCCCACACAAACCGACACATTAGGAGATTGCCGCCCGCACCTTGTCCCGGCCCAGCACCAAACTGCACAACGCTGGCAAGAACAGCAGCGTCAACAATGTCCCCACCAACACCCCGCCGATCAGCACATACGCCAGGGACGACCAGAACACCGACAAGGTCAGCGGAATAAACGCCAACGCCGCCGCCAGCGCAGTCAGTATCACCGGCCGTGCGCGGCGTACGGTGGCTTCGACAATCGCCTCGGTGGTGGCCAGGCCCTGTTCCTGGTTCTGGCGGATCTGGTCGGTGAAGATCAGGGTGTTGCGCATCAGGATCCCGCCAATCCCGATCAACCCCAGGATCGCATTGAAGCCAAACGGTTGGTTGAACAGCAGCAAGGTCGGCACTGCGCCGATCAAGCCCAGCGGGGCGGTGGCGAAGACCATGAACATCACGCCGAACGAGCGCACCTGGAACATGATCACCGTGAGGGTCAGCAGGATCATGATCGGGAACAGTGCCGCCAGGGCCACGTTGGCCTTGGCGCTTTCTTCCACCGGGCCGCCGATGTCCAGGCGGTAGCCGGCCGGCAATCGTGCAATCAACGCTTGCAGGTCTTTGTAGACAGCCATCTCCACGTCGGGCGGTTGCACGCCGTCGATGATGTCGGCGCGCACTTCAACCGTGGTCGTACGGTCGCGGCGCTTGAGGATAGGTTCCTCCATCACGGCCTGGAAATGCCCGACCTGGGCCAGGGGCAGCGACACGCCGGCGCTGTTGGTCAGGGTCATATTGTCGAGGTTGCCGAGGTCTTCACGCTGGCTGCCCTGGGCACGGACCACCACCGACACCGTGCGGTTGCCTTCGCGTACTTCGGTGATCGGGTTCCCGCTGAGCAGGGCGTTGAGTTGGGATTTCACCTCGTCGGGGGTGAAGCCCAGCAGGCGCAGGCGATCCTGGTCCAGCACCAGGCGATAAGCGCTGCTGCGTTCGCCCCAATCGAGGAACGCGTCCTTGGTCAGAGGGTTGGCGGCAACCACCTGGCGCACCTCTTCGGACAGGCTGCGCAACAGGCTCAAGTCGGGGCCGGACACGCGAAACACCACCGGGAAGGGCACCGGCGGGCCGAACAGCAATTGCGTGACCCGTACCCGCGCGGCGGGGAATTCGCCGTCGGCGATGCGCTCGCGCATGCGCCGTTTCAAGGCATCGCGGGCATGGGCGTCGGCGGTTTGCACGATCAGTTTGGCGAACGCCGGGTCAGGCAACTCAGGGTTAAGCGACAGGAAAAACCGTGGCGCACCGCCGCCTACATAGGTGTCGACCATGCGCGTCTGCGGCTCTTGCAGCAGCGCCTTTTCCAACTGCGCCGCCACCGCCTCGGTGCTTTTGAAGGCACTGCCCGGCGGCATATACACCTCCAGGATCAATTCGGAACGGTCGGAGTTGGGGAAGAACTGCTTCTTCACCACACCCATGCCCAACCCGCACAGCACAAACGCCGACACCACCAGCCCGGTCACCTGCCAGCGCCGGCGCACGCAGGTTTGCACCAGGTGGCGCAGTTTCTGGTACCACGGGCCGGCATAGATCGCGTCGTGGCCGCCGGGCACCGGCTTGATATTGGGCAGCAGCTTGACCCCCAGGTACGGGGTAAACACCACCGCCACCAACCACGAAGCGATTAGGGCAAAGCCAACGATCCAGAAGATATTGCCGGCATATTCGCCCGCACCCGAACGGGCAAAACCCACCGGCAGAAAGCCGATGATCGTCACCAGGGTGCCGGTCAGCATTGGCGCGGCAGTGGCGCTCCAGGCGAAGGTCGCGGCGTGGATGCGGTCGAAGCCTTCTTCGAGTTTCACCACCATCATCTCAATGGCGATGATTGCGTCGTCCACCAGCAGGCCCAGGGAAATGATCAGCGCGCCGAGG
This sequence comes from Pseudomonas sp. WS 5410, assembly GCF_012985645.1. Lineage (NCBI taxonomy): Bacteria > Pseudomonadati > Pseudomonadota > Gammaproteobacteria > Pseudomonadales > Pseudomonadaceae > Pseudomonas > Pseudomonas sp. WS 5410. Next base: position 5,920 of record NZ_JAAQWS010000022.1, read on the forward strand.
GTGATGCGGTCAAATTCGCGGCCGGTCAGCAGCATGATCACAAACACTATGGACAAGGTCAGCGGCACCGCCGCCGCTACTACCAAACCGACGCGAAAACCCAGGGCCAACAGGCTGATGACCATCACCACGGCCAGGGCGACGAAGAATTTGAGCATGAACTCATCCACCGCCAGGCTGATGTTTTTCGCCTGGTCGGAGACTTTTGCGAAGTTGACGCCCAGGGGCAGGTCCGCCTGGATTTTAGCCTCCTGGCCCTTGAGGCTCTGGTCCAGGTCCAGGCCGTTCCAGTGTTTTTCCATGATGATGCCCAGCATCAAGGCCGGGTCGCCCTGGTGGCGGATACGGTAGCTGGGCGGGTCTTCATAGCCACGGCTGACGGTGGCGACATCGGCGATGCGCAGCACTTTGCCGTCCACCGGCAGCGGCACGTTTTCGATCAGCGCCAGGCTGTCAAAGGCGCCGTCGATACGGATATAAGCGCGGGCGCCGGCGGTTTCGACAAACCCCGACGGCGCCACGGCGTTTTGCGCGGCGAGGGCGGCGAAGATCTGCTCGGGCTTGATCCCCAGGGTCGCCAGGCGCTCATAGGAGAACTCGACAAATACCCGCTGCGCCTGTTCGCCGAGGATATTGACCTTCTTCACCCCCGGCAGCCTGAGGAAGTCCTGGCGCATTGCTTCGGCCATCTGCACCTGTTGGCGATGGGGCAGGTGTTCGGCTTCCAGGGCGTATAGGGCGAAGTACACATCGGAATATTCATCGTTGAAGAACGGCCCGATCACGCCCTTGGGCAGTTTGGCGGCTTCGTCACTGAGTTTTTTGCGGGTCTGGTAGAACAGGTCCTGGATTTCATTGGGGCGCGTGGACTCGAGGAAGGTCATGCGCATCGACACAAACCCCGGTTGGGCGATGGTTTCGACGCGGTCGTAGTCGTCCAGCTCCTGCAGGCGCTTTTCCAGGCGGTCGGCCACTTGCTCCTGCATCTCCTGGGCCGTGGCGCCGGGCCAGGCGGCGGTGATGGTCATGACTTTGACGGTGAACAGCGGGTCTTCGGCGCGCCCCAGTTTACCGAAGGAAAAAATCCCGGCAGCGAGGATCGCGAGGATCAGGAACAGGGTGACGGCACGGTGCTTGACCGCCAATGCCGAGAGATTCAGGCCATGCATGCTCAAGGTTCCTGGCGGCGGTTGAGGGGCTGTGCCTGGGCGGGCAGCACGCGCACGCTGTCACCCTGATGCAGCAGGTGCGCGCCGAGGGCGACCACCCGTTGGCCGGGGCTGACGCCGCTGGAAAGCAGGGCTTCTTCCTGGCCCAGGCTGGCCACCGTGACTGCAGCGAAGCTGACTTTGTCATCCGCGCCAATCAGCCAGACCCCGCTGCCGTTGCCGGTATCCTGCAGGGCGCCAATCGGCACGCGGGTGTGTGGCGGTTGGTCGTTGCCTTGCAGGCGCAGGGTGATGGTGGAACCGAGGGCGACACGCTCGACCGTGCCGTGCAGCACATAGCGCGCGCGGTAGGTGCGGGTGACGGGATCGGCGCTGGCCGAGAGTTCACGCAATGTCGCGGTGACCGCCTGGTCCGGCGCACCGAACGGCAAGGCCAGGGCTTTTTGCGAGGCGCGGTCACGCTGGTTTTCCGGCAGGTGGATGATGGCTTCCCGCGCACCGTCGTGGGCCAGGCGCGCGACGATCTGCCCTTCGGCCACCACCTGCCCGCGCTCCACCCGCACATCGGTGATCACCCCGTCGCCATCGGCCCGCAGCACCGAGTAGGTGCGACGGTTTTCAATCTGGCTGGCGTCCGACTGGGCGGCGGCGAGTTCAGCTTCGGCGACCCGCAGGTTAGTCGCGGACTGGTCGAAAATCTGCCGTGACACCGCGCCGGTGCTGGCCAGGCGTTGGTAGCGATTGGCATCATCACGGCGCTGACGCAGTTGCGCCTGGGCGGCATTGACGCGGTTTTTTGCCGAGCGCAGTGCCAGCTCGAAGTCGCCGATATCCAGGACCAGCAGGATGTCGCCCCGGGAAACGTGCTGGCCGGGATCGACTTTGCGTTCGATCACCTTGCCACTGACTCGAAAACCCAGGTCGCTTTCGGTGCGTGCCGCCACCACCCCGGTATAGGCATTCTGCTGGCTGGCAGCGGCTTCGACGTTGGCCGCCAGCACCGGGCGCGGTGGGGCGGTGTTGGCGGTGGGGTCGGCCTGGCTGTTGCAACCGCTGAGCAGGATCAACAGCGCCAGGGGCGAAAAAAGGCGGTGAAGAGGAGGGCGTGGGCTCATTTCAGGCTCCTGGTGGCGTTGGTGTAGGAAAAATTACGAACGTAATATTTGGCCAAATATTACGACCGAAATATAATTTAATCCACCCTTTGCTTTGGATCGGGTTGTCACACGTTGTCCAGGTTGTTCGGGCGTAGATGATTAAGGTGCCTGCTTTGCGTTTTGCGGGTGGCCTGTAGTCTCAACGCCCACGCCAATGAAACCGGATGGGCTATGACTGCGAAGCGCCGCGGTTAAGTCGTCCCATCCATGGAACGATGCGAGCCAAATCCGCTGTCTAGTGCCTTATTGGTATTGGATTTAAGGTGGATGCACTTTGGAGGTCCATCATGAAAAACATCATTGGTATCTACACCAGCCTACGCGGCCATTGGGTCGGCGACGGTTTTCCGGTTCGCACGCTATTTTCCTACGACACCATGGGCAAGCACATCAGCCCGTTCCTGCTGCTGGACCACGCCGGCCCGGCGGATTTCACCCCCACCACGCAGCGACGTGGCGTGGGCCAGCATCCCCATCGCGGCTTTGAAACCGTGACCATCGTCTACGAAGGCGAAGTCGAGCACCGCGATTCCACGGGGGCCGGCGGCACCATCGGCCCGGGCGATGTGCAGTGGATGACTGCGGCCAAAGGGATCCTGCATGAAGAGTTCCATTCCGAAGCCTTCGCCAAACGGGGCGGCGCCCTGGAAATGGTGCAACTGTGGGTCAACCTGCCGGCCAAGGACAAAATGAGCGAAGCCGGCTACCAGACCATTCTCGACGGCGATATTCCGTCGTTGCCCCTGGCCAACGGTGCCGGCAGCCTGCGCCTGATTGCCGGTGAGTTCGCTGGCCGCACCGGGCCGGCACGCACCTTCACGCCGATTGACGTGTGGGACCTGCGCCTCAAGGGCGGCAAGGCCGTGACCCTGGACCTGCATGCCGGGCGCAATACCGCGCTGGTGGTGCTCAAAGGCACCGTGCAAGTCAACGGCCAGGAACTGGCACGCGAAGGGCAACTGGTGCTGTTTGAGCGCGAGGGCGATCAGCTCAGCCTGGAGTCCAACGCCGACGCCATGGTGCTGCTGCTCAGTGGTGAACCCATTGACGAGCCCATCGTCGGTCACGGTCCGTTTGTGATGAACACCGAGCAAGAGATTCACCAGGCCTTCGCCGACTTCCAGTCCGGCCAGTTCGGCCAAATGCACGGCGCCTCCCGCTGATTGGCGGCGCCCTATACCCGCCAACTGCATTTCATGCGATCTTCAGGGCATTCGCCCTGGAGTCGCCTGGATGCTGTCTTTTCTCTCCGATCACCCGATGCTGTGCGCCCTGGCGCTGATCCTTATCGATATCGTCGTCTGGCGTCTGTTTTCGGCCAGCCCCGGCAACTGGAAGCTGATTGCGCGGCTGGGGATTTTCGCGGTGTTCAGCGCCGTGCTGTTCAACGACGGCATGAACCCCATGCAACTGGCGCCGTACGCCGACAACACCCCGCTGCACCTGGCCGCCACGGCTTTGCAGATCGCCTGGTGGTTGTTTGCCGCGCGCACCCTGACGGTGTTGCTCGGCGCGCTGATGATGCAGCGGGTCGGCCACACCGGGCGGTTGCTGCAAGACCTGATGGGCGCGGTGATTTTCCTGATCGCGATCATCGCGGCCATGGCCTACGTGCTCGACCTGCCGGTCAAGGGCGTACTGGCCACCTCCGGCGCGGTGGCGATCATCGTCGGCCTGGCGCTGCAGAGCACCTTGAGCGACGTGTTCTCCGGAATCGTGCTCAACACCACCAAGCCCTACCAACTGGATGACTGGATCTCCATCGACGGCACCGAAGGCCGGGTGACGGATATCGACTGGCGCGCCACGCGCCTGCAAACCTCCCAGGGCAGCATGGCGGTGATCCCCAATTCACTGGCGGCCAAGGCCAAGATCATCAATTTCTCACGCCCGGCGGATATGTTCGGCCTCGCGGTGAGCCTGCAAGTCAGCCCCCATGCGCGTCCGCAAACAGTATTGGAAGCCCTGGAACGGGCCATGCAAGGTTGCCGGCAATTGCTGGCCAAGCCGGCGCCGAGCGTGGCCTTCAAAACCTCTACCGGTGGTGGCGTGGAGTATGAAATCAGCGGCTTCGTGCCGGCCATGGCCCTCAAGCGCGAGGTGCGCAACCAGCTTTATGACCTGGCCTACCGGCACTTGCAGGCGGCCGGTGTGAGCCTGTTGTCGAGCGCCGAAAGCCCGACCTCGCCGTCCACTACCCCCGCACGGGCACTGCTGGAAAGCTCGAGTATCTTCTCGACCTTGCGTCAGGAAGAGAAGGAAACCTTCAGCCAGAACATGACCCTGCACACCTTCCGCGCCGGTGAGATGATCCTGCCGAGGGGGGAGGTCAGCGATCACCTGTTTATCATCGAGTCCGGGGTGGTTTCGGTGATGCTGGTCAAGGCTGGGCACGCGTTCGAAGCCGGGCGCATGGGGCCAGGAGAAGTGATTGGTGAAGCCGGGATTCTGGGGGCGCAAAGCGTGCCGGCGGACTTTGTAGCCAAGACCTACTGCACCCTCTACCGCATCGAAAAGGAATACCTCAAGCCGTGCCTGGATGCGCGCCACGATATCAGTGAAGCCATGCAGAACCTCCTGGATTTCCGCCTGCACACCGCCCAGCACCTGACCCAGGACGCACCGATCGTGCCGGTGAAAAAGGGCTTTTTACAGTGGCTGCGCCGCCGGGCCTGAAGCGCCTGGCATTGGCTACCTGTTCTTCGTCAGGATTGGCTATTTGTGCGAGGCAGTAGGGTGATTAAGCTGGGCGCCAATTCCTACTGTCCTGGAGTAACACCATGTCTGCTCGCATTGATTTCTACACCGCGTCCCCCGATGCGATGAAAGCCATGCTCGCCCTGGAAGCCGCCGTCGGCAAACTGTCCATTGAACTGCCGCTGCTGGAGCTGGTGCGCCTGCGCGTCTCCCAGATCAACGGCTGCGCCTTCTGCCTGGATATGCACACTGCCGATGCCCGCAAGGGCGGCGAGACCGAGCGCCGCTTGTGCACCCTGTCGGCCTGGCGCGAAACGCCGTTCTTCACCCCGCGCGAACGCGCCGCCCTGGCCTGGGCCGAAAGCCTGACGCTGATCAGCCAGACCCACGCCTCGGACGAAGACTATGCGTTGCTCAATGCCGAGTTCAGCGCCGCCGAACAGGTTGACCTGAGTCTGGCCATTGCCACCATCAACAGCTGGAACCGCCTGGCGGTGGGCTTTCGCAAGATGCCTAAGTAACGACATTCAAGGGTAGGCGCTGGCCAATGTAGGAGCTCCCACATAAACCAGCTCCCACACAAGCCAGGTTTCACATTGGATCGGGGTCAGAAGTTGATGGAAGCACTCAGGCGCGCCGTCAGTGGCGCACCCTGGAACAGGTAGTCATCGCCCATGTATTCGCCCGCATCACGCCAGTAGCGCTTGTCGAACAGGTTGTCGACGCTCAGGCGGAACACCGTTTCATAGCCGTCGACCTGGGTGGTGTAGCGGCTGCCGATGTTGACCAGCGCATAATCCCCCACTTCCACATTGCCGGTACGGTTGGCGTTCTTGCTGGCGCTGTATTGCACGCCGCCGAGTACCGCCAGGCCGTTGACCCATGGCAGGGCGTAGTCGGCGTATACACTGGCGCGCAGCTTGGGCACGTTGATCGTCTGGTGGCCTTCGTATTGCGGCGTGCCGCTGCCGCTCACCCGGGCGCGAATCGCCGCCACGCTGGTCGCAATCTGCAGACGCTCGGTGGCCCAGCCATTGGCTGACAGCTCCAGGCCGGTGTTTTTCTGCTGGCCCTGCTGCACGTAGGTGAAGCCTCCGGCGTTGTCGGGCTTGGCGTACTGGTAGGCCTGGCGTGTCTGGAACACCGCGGCGGCGAAGCTGATGCGGCGCCAGTCGTATTTCACCCCGGCTTCGATCTGCCGGGAGACGGTCGGCGCAAGGATTTCCCCATCATTGTTCGCATACCACGGTGCCTCACCGCCCAGTGACAGGCCCTTGCTGTAGCTGGTGTACAACGAGATGTTTTCCACTGGCTTGTAGATCAGCGCAGCGTTGGGCAGGAACTCGTACTGCTGGGTGTGACGCTCCTGCACGCCATGTTGATCGAAGGATTTTTCATCCAGGCGCACTTCGCGGCCACCGAGCACGGTTTGCCATTGCTCGTTGAAGCTGATGCGGTCGGTGACGAACAGCCCGTACTGGCGGCTGTCGAGACGCCGGTGACTGTCGTTCAGGGGCTTGTCGGTGGGCGGGAAGGTTTCCGGGTCCTGATTGATATTGCCGCTGCCGACGTATTCATTGACCGACTTGCGCTTGTCGATCACCCGGCGGAAGGCGCTGGTGCCGAAGGTCAGTTCATGGCTCAGGCCGGCCGTGCTGAACAGGCCGGTCATGGCCGCCTGGATTTCATCATTGCGCCGGGTGTCGTCAGGGCTGCGGTAGTCAGCGATGTCGTAGTTGCCTTCCGGGCTGAAGTAGTTCGGCACTTTGACGCCGGCGCAACTGGGGGAGCCGTAGCAACCCCAGGCAAACGAACTGTAGTCATCAATCACCACCTTGCTGCGGGCCGCGCTGACGCTGCCTTTCCACTGGTCACTGAAGCGGTACTCGAACTTGCCGTTGAGGTTCAGCGAGTCGATCCCCACCTGCTTGGAGCCGCTCTGGTGGCCGAGCAGTTTTTTCGGCGAGGCGTCATGGGGCACTTCGGTGCCGCCGAGCAACTGGTAGCCGGGCACCGAGCGCTGTTGTTTGTCCTGGTATTCGGCATCCAGTTGCAGCACGGCGTCGGGGCTGATGTTCCAGTCGAAGGCCAGGGATACAAAGTCCCGCTGGCCATTGGCATGTTCGACATAGGAATTGAGGTCTTCATGGGCGACGTTGGCGCGCAAGCCAAATTGCTGCTCGCTGCCAAACCAGCCGCCGACATCGGTGGCGATATAGCCGCTGCCGCGATCATCGGTGGACACCGTGACCGAGCGCACGTCTTCCGGGCGTTTGGTCACGTAGTTGATCACGCCGCTGGGCTCGGAAATCCCGCTTTGCAGGCCCGCCAGGCCCTTGAGCAACTCCACCCGCTGCTTGTTTTCCAGGGCTACATTCTGCTCGCCGGTGATGGTGCGCCCGTTGATCTTGTAGCTGCTGGCGGCATTCAGGGAAAAACCCCGGACCACGAAATTTTCGTAGTAGCCAATCGGCGCGTAGCTTTCGCCCACCGAGGCGTCGTTGCGCAGCACTTCACTGAGCAGGCGTGCCTGCTGGTCCTTGATCAGCGCGGCGTTGATCACGGTGATCGAGGCCGGGGTGTCGAGCAGCGGTGCTTCATTGAAGCCGCCGACCGACGCGCTTTGCGCACGATAACCGGACTCATCCTGGCCCTGGATGTTCAGCGCCGGCAGTTCCAGCTCAGCCGCCAGGCTGTTGCCGATGCCGCCGCTGAGCAGCAGGCCGAGGGCCAAATGTGAGGTGACGACGGGGCGAAAACGCAAAACCATGGGGGCAAGGCCTTAAAGCGCGGGGCGGGGGCGCATAAGCTAGGCATAAGTGCGCGTCTTTACAAGTACTCGCCTCAGCCCGGCTACTTGAGACGTTGCGTCTCAAGCCCTGCGCCAATTCATCCGGGCCTCGACAGCGTGACCCCGCACCTACGATAGACAAGGCTTCGCTTATCGTTGCAGGAGATCATCATGGGTATCGCTGGAAAAGTTGCACTGGTGACCGGCGCCGGGCAGGGCATTGGCCGGGCCATCGCCCTGCGCCTGGCGCGGGACGGGGCGGATATCGCCCTGGTCGACATCAATAGCGCCAAGCTCGAAGCCGTGGCGGCCGAGGTCGTGGCACTCGGGCGCAAGGCCTCGGTGTTTACCGCCGACGTGTCCAAGCGCGAGCAGGTGGTCGCGGCGGTCGAGCATGCGCACCAGACCCTGGGTGGCTTTGACATCATCGTCAACAACGCCGGGGTGGCGCAGATTGACTCGCTGCTGGACGTGACCCCGGAACAGGTCGAACGTACCCTGGGTATCAACGTACAGGGCGTATTGTGGGGCATCCAGGCGGCGGGCAATAAGTTCAAGGCACTCAAGCAGAAGGGCAAGATCATCAATGCCTGCTCGATTGCCGGGCACGAAGGCTTTGCACTGCTGGGGGTGTACTCGGCGACCAAGTTTGCCGTGCGTGCCCTGACCCAGGCAGCGGCCAAGGAACTGGCAAGCGCCGGGGTGACGGTGAATGCCTATTGCCCAGGCGTGGTGGGCACCGATATGTGGGTCGAGATCGACAAGCGCATGGCCGAGATTACCGGCGCGCAAGTGGGGGCAACATATAAGAAGTACGTGGATGGCATTGCCCTGGGCCGTGCAGAAACACCGGAGGATGTGGCGGGCCTGGTGGCCTACCTGGCCGGCCCGGATTCGGACTACATGACCGGCCAGGCGCCGCTGATCGACGGTGGCCTCGTCTACCGCTAAACCCCAGAGTCGACTCGGTAAAAATGTGGGAGCGGGCTTGCTCGCGAAAGCGGTGTATCAGTAACACGTAAGCTACCTGACACACCGCTTTCGCGAGCAAGCCCGCTCCCACATTTGGATTGCATTGTGTCAGGGGTGTTTACCCGGCATATCAATGCCCAGCTGCTTGACCCGGCGATACAGGGTCGCGCGGGAAATCCCCAGTGCCTGCGCCGCTGGCAATGGCTTCCAGCGATGGCGTACCAGCGCATCCAGCAGCACCTGCCGCTCCGGGCTCATACTGTGCTCGACCTCGACCTCCAGCCGTTCACCACGCACCTCCAGCGGCAAGTCCGCCAACTGGATCGTGCCGCCGTCACACACCGCACAGGCATACGCCAGCACATGGCGCAGTTGCCGCACATTACCCGGCCAGGCGTAGCCCAGCAGCCGCTCCAGCGCAGCCTGGCCGATGCCGACCGTGACCCCGCTGCTGCGCGCTTCCTGCTCCAGCAGCCGGTTGATCAAGGCCAGTTTGTCGGTGCGCTCGCGCAGGGGCGGCAGGGTGACGCGGGCGCAGCCCAGGCGAAAGTACAGATCTTCACGGAAACGCCCCTCACTGACCAGGCTCGCCAGGTCACGGTGGCTGGCGCAGATCACCTGAATATCCACCGCGCGGGTTTTCGCCGCACCCAGCGGCGCCACTTCACCTTCGGCCATCACCCGCAGCAAGCGGGTCTGCAGGGCCAGGGGCATATCGCCGATTTCATCGAGGAACAGCGTGCCGCCATGGGCCTGCTGCAACAGCCCGGTCATGCCCTTGCTGGACGCGCCGGTAAAGGCCCCGGCGACGTAGCCGAACAGCTCGCTTTCGATCAGGTTTTCCGGGATCGCCGCACAGTTCACCGCCACGAATGGTGCGTCGCGGCGTGCGCTGCGGGCGTGCAGTTGGCGGGCAAAAACTTCCTTGCCAGCCCCGGTTTCACCCTGCACCAGCACCGGCAGGTTGCGGTCCTTGACGCGCACCGCCAGGCGCAGGTGTTCTTCCACCCGGGGGTCGACCTGGGGGTTGGGCGCCACCCGCGCCGGTTGGCGTTGCGGCGTGTTGAGTCGCACATGGAGCACCCCGGCTTCGCCGCGCCACTGCAGTTGCTGGACCGATTGATCGGTCACCGCGCGTAGGGCATCGAGGTCGAACACCTCGCCGATATGCACTGGCATCTGGCCAAAACGCCGGCGCAGTGCCTGGCGTGCCTTGCTGTTCAAGGCTTGCAGGCGTCCATCCTGGTCCCAGGCCAGCAGCAGGTCGGGTTGGCTGTCGACATAACCCGGGGTGCTGTGGGCCTGCAGTACCCAGTGCCGCGCAGCGCTGTGCATGAAGAAGGCGTTTTCGATGGCCTGGGCGCTCTGCGCCACCATCTGCCGCAACAGGTGCTGGCTGCGGCGGTCATCCGGGGATTGCAGCGCCGAGGCGTCCATCACTCCCAGCAGGTTGCCCTGGGGGTCGAAGATCGGCGCGGCGGAGCAGGTCAGGTTGATAAAGGCGGCGCGGAAGTGATCGCGCTTATGCACCGTCACCGCCGCCTGGCTGGTCAGCACCGTGGCCACGCCGCAGGTGCCTTCTTCGGCCTCTGACCAGCAAGTGCCCAGGTACAGGCCGGCCTTGCGACAGTCGCTGCGGATGGCCGCGTCTACCCGGTGGTCGATGGTCTGGCCCTGGGCATCGGTGAGCATCACGCAGTAGTCGGCGTGGCGCACGCGGTGGTGCAACTGGCTGACTTGCTCGCTGGCAATGCGCATGAACAGTTCGGCACGTTCGCGGCATTCCTTGAGCAGCGGCTCGGTGAGGATCCGTGGCCCCTGCAGCGAGCCGGGATCGAGGTGGTGCTGCTCCATGGAGCGGCGCCATGAATCGAAAATCAGCGACGGCACCGGCGCCTGGGGCAGGCGCTCGGCATTGCGGACCACGCGACTGACGCAGTCGACGTGTTCTCTGGAGTTCGCGGCGAGCATAAGGCCTCCGGTTCTCGATCTTTGTTGTTATGCCCGCCATTAAGCGCCCAGGGGCGCAGGGGGACAAGGGCGGCCTGACCAACTGCCCGCCTTGAGACGCAGCGTCTCATCCTGCCTGAGACGCAACCTGCACGCTGCAATGCGCCGTCTCATTGTGCGGTGGCATGCCGCACCGGCACAACCGCACGGCACTGCTCTGGGTCAAGGCTTTGCCAGGTTTTAGCGGGCCTTGGCACAGGCTGTGCTGAACAGGTTGCAGCTGGCCACAGCCAGCCTTTTGTGTGTCGAGACAACCTGGAGAACAACAAGATGTCCACTCACCTGTCCACCGATCAACTGCTGCATGCCTACACCGTGATGCGCACCATCCGTGATTTCGAAGAACGCCTGCATGTGGAATTCGCCACCGGCGAGATCCCCGGGTTCGTGCACCTGTATGCCGGCCAGGAGGCCTGCGCCGCCGGGGTCATGGCCCACCTCAACGATGAAGATTGCATCGCCTCCAACCACCGTGGCCACGGCCATTGCATCGCCAAGGGCGTGGATGTGTTCGGCATGATGGCCGAGATCTACGGCAAGAAAACCGGGGTATGCGGTGGCAAGGGGGGCTCCATGCACATTGCCGACCAGGAGAAGGGCATGCTCGGCGCCAACGGCATTGTCGGCGCTGGTGCGCCGCTGGCGGCCGGTGCGGCCCTGGCGTCCAAGCTCAAGGGCAGCCAGGGCGTGGCCGTGGCGTTTTTTGGCGACGGCGGTTCCAACGAGGGCGCGGTGTTCGAGGCGATGAACCTGGCCGCGATCATGAAACTGCCGTGCCTGTTCGTCGCCGAAAACAATGGTTATGCCGAAGCCACCGGTTCCGGCTGGTCGGTGGCGTGCAAGGACATTGCCGAGCGCGCCGTGGGTTTTGGCATGCCGGGGGTGATTGTCGATGGCAATGATTTCTTTGCCGTCCACGCAGCGCTGGGCGTGGCGGTGGCGCGGGCGCGCCAGGGCGAGGGGCCGACCCTGGTCGAGGTCAAGCTGCACCGCTTTTACGGCCACTTTGAGGGCGATGCGCAAACCTATCGCGGCCGCGACGAAGTGAAAAACCTGCGCGAAACCCAGGATTGCCTGGCGCTGTTTCGCCAGCGCTGCAGTGCCGAAGGCTGGTTGCAGGCGGCGCAGTTCGAGCGCATCGACGCCGAAGTCGCGCAGTTGATCGACGACGCCGTGCGTCTGGCTAAGTCCGATCCCAAGCCCCAGGCCGCCGACCTGCTCAGCGATGTCTACGTCGCCTACCGCTCATAACAACAAGACCCGGAGAGAATTTCATGGCTCGTAAAATCAGTTATCAGCAGGCAATCAACGAAGCCCTGGCCCAGGAAATGCGCCGCGACCAGAGCGTCTTTATCATCGGCCAGGATGTGTCCGGCGGCACCGGCGCCCCTGGCGAGCAGGATGCCTGGGGCGGCGTGCTGGGCGTCACCAAGGGCCTGTACCCGGAGTTCCCTGACCGCGTGCTGGATGCGCCGCTGTCCGAAGTCGGTTACGTGGGCATGGCCGTCGGCGCCGCCACCCGGGGCATGCGCCCGGTGTGCGAGTTGATGTTCGTCGACTTTATCGGCTGCTGTCTCGACCAGTTGCTCAACCAGGCCGCCAAGTTTCGCTACATGTTCGGTGGCAAGACCACCACGCCCCTGGTGGTGCGCGCCATGTACGGCGCCGGCCTGCGCGCTGCGGCCCAGCATTCGCAGATGCTTACCTCGATGTGGACGCACATCCCCGGCCTGAAGGTGGTGTGCCCGGCCACGCCCTATGACGCCAAGGGCATGCTGATCCAGGCGATCCGCGACAACGACCCGGTGATTTTCCTTGAGCACAAGATGCTCTATAGCCTGCAAGGCGAAGTACCGGAGGAGCTGTATACCGTGCCCTTCGGCGAGGCCAACTTTGTGCGCGAAGGCAACGACGTGACCCTGGTGACCTACGGGCGCATGGTGCATGTGGCCCTGGAAGCTGCGGCCAACCTGGCGCGCCAGGGCATCGACTGCGAAGTACTGGACCTGCGCACCACCAGCCCGCTGGATGAAGACAGCATCCTTGAAAGCGTGGAAAAAACCGGGCGCCTGGTGGTGATCGACGAGTCCAACCCACGCTGCTCGATTGCCACGGATATCAGCGCCCTGGTGGCCCAGCGTGGGTTTTCCTTCCTGCGTGCGCCGATTGAGATGGTCACCGCGCCGCATACGCCGGTGCCGTTTTCCGATGCCCTGGAAGACCTGTACATCCCCGACGCGGCGAAGATCGAGGCCGCGGTGCGCAAGATCGCTGACAAGAGGACTGCGGCATGATCCATACCTTGACCATGCCCAAGTGGGGGCTGTCGATGACTGAAGGCCGGGTCGATGTCTGGCTCAAGCAGCCGGGCGACCGGGTAGAGAAGGGCGAGGAAGTGCTCGACGTGGAGACCGACAAGATCTCCAGCAGTGTCGAGGCGCCGTTCAGTGGGGTGTTACGCCGAGTGCTGGCGCAGAGCGATGAGACCTTACCGGTGGGTGCATTACTGGGGATTGTGGTGGAGGGTGAAGCCACCGAGGCAGAAATCGACGGCGTGATCGACAGCTTCAATGCCGGCTTTGTCTCCAGCAGCGCCGAGGCGCAGGCGTCGGGGCCGAGTGCGCAGAAAGTCGAGCTGGGCGGGCGCCTGCTGCGCTACCTCGACCTTGGCGAGGGTGGCCTACCGCTGGTGCTGATCCACGGGTTTGGCGGCGACTTGAACAACTGGCTGTTCAACCATCCGGCCCTGGCCGCCGAGCGCCGAGTGATCGCCCTCGACTTGCCGGGGCATGGCGAGTCGGGCAAGCACTTGCACAGTGGCGATGCCGAGGAATTGAGCCAGGCGGTGCTGGCCTTGCTCGATCACCTCAAGCTCGACCGGGTGCACCTGGCCGGGCATTCCATGGGCGGATTGGTTTCGCTGACGGTGGCGCGCCAGGCACCGCAGCGGGTCGCCTCCCTGGTATTGATCGCCAGCGCCGGCCTGGGGGCGGATATCAACGGTGATTACCTGCAGGGATTCACCGAGGCCAATAACCGCAACGCGCTCAAGCCGCAGCTGGTGCAACTGTTCAGCGACCCGGCGCTGGTCACACGGCAGATGCTGGAGGACATGCTCAAGTTCAAGCGCCTGGAGGGGGTTGATCAGGCGTTGCGTCAACTCAATGCCAAGCTGTTCGACGGCGGGCGACAGATGCTTGACCTGCGTTCGGTGGTGGGGCAGCAGCCGAGCCTGGTGATCTGGGGCAGTGACGACGCCATTATCCCGGTACGGCATGCCCAGGGGTTGCAGGCCCAGGTGGAGGTCTTGCCGGGGCAGGGGCATATGGTGCAGTTGGAGGCGGCGGAGCAAGTGAATAAGTTGCTGAGTCTCTTCCTCAAATCTCAAGCCTGATAGCAATCAAATGTGGGAGCGGGCTTGCTCGCGAAAGCGGTGGGTCAGTCAGACATTCATTGCCTGACACACCGCTTTCGCGAGCAAGCCCGCTCCCACAGGGTTGACCGTGTATCAACCATGACGCTTGAGGGTTTCGCTGGGCAGTTCTTTGAACAACGCGCGGTAGCTATTGGAAAACCGCCCCAGATGCCAGAACGACCAATTCATCGCCACCTCGGCCACCGTGGTCTGGTCGCAGCTCAACAACTCGCGCCGTGCGCCGTTCAACCGGCGCAGGCGCAACCACTGCGCCGGGCTCATCCCGGTGTAGGTCTTGAAGCCCTGTTGCAACTGGCGCAACGGCACGCCGGCAATCTGCGCCAGTTGCAGCAGGTTGACGGTCTCATCCGGCGCATCCGCCGCCCACGCGCCGATGCGCGCCATCAGCCGGCGTTCTTCACTGCGCCGCTGCAATGAGTAGCGGTCCAGGCACACGCAAGCGTTGTCGAGGATAAACAGGCAATCGTCGAGCAGTTGCAGGGTGAGGGCGTCGCGGCTGATCGGGTCGATCTCACTGGACAAGCGCGTCAGGGTGCCACTGAGCCAGCGGCTGAACAGCGCGTTCTGTTGGCAGGTCAACGGCGCCATGAACAGGCCTTCGAGTCTGGCCACATCCAGGCCATGGCGTTGCACGAACTGCGGGCCGAACACCACGGCCACTTCCCGGTAATTTTCCGGGGTGATCCAGGTGTTGCGGCTTTCGCCATTGAGCAGGTACAGCGCGTTGTCGCTGCCGTCGAAACAGAACGCCAGGGCGCCTGGCGGCGCGTTGAAGTGCTGCTCGACGCGGGTGTTCATGCACTCTTCGTACACCTGCACCCCCTGCAGGTCGAGGTAGCGGATCTGCCCGGCAAAATGCCCCGGGGACATCTGCTGGTACTGCTGTACCCAACCGGGTGTCGCACTGCATTGGGCGGCCACATCACCGGTGGTGAAGGCCTGTACGCGCAAAGCTGTTGCCTGTGTCATGGGTGATCCGTGCGCACTCTATTGGTGCGTTGTGGGTCGTGCAAAGTGGATAGATGCCTGGGTAAGGCTGGCCCAAGATAGACCTCAATGCGCCGGGAGTACAAGTCGGCGCAGCACCCAACCCATGCCGAGGTCTTTATGAATGCCCCTTTCGATCAGCTGTCCACCTGGCTGAAAGAACACAAGATTACCGAAGTCGAATGTGTGATCAGCGACCTGACGGGCATTGCCCGCGGCAAGATTGCGCCCACCAACAAGTTCCTGCATGAGCGCGGCATGCGCCTGCCGGAAAGTGTGTTGCTGCAAACGGTAACCGGGGATTTTGTCGACGACGATATCTACTACGACCTGCTGGACCCGGCCGATATCGACATGATCTGCCGCCCGGTGGCCAACGCCACCTACGTGGTGCCGTGGGCCATCGAGCCCACCGCCATTGTGATCCACGACACCTTCGACAAGCAGGGCAACCCCATTGAGTTGTCGCCGCGCAATGTGTTGAAAAAAGTCCTGCAGCTGTATACCGACCAGGGCTGGCAGCCGATTGTCGCGCCGGAAATGGAGTTTTACCTGACCCAGCGCTGCGAAGACCCGGACCTGCCGCTGAAAACCCCGGTGGGTCGGTCCGGGCGTGCCGAGACCGGGCGCCAGTCGTTTTCCATCGACGCGGCCAACGAGTTCGACCCGCTGTTTGAAGATGTCTATGACTGGTGCGAAGCCCAGGGCCTGGACCTCGACACGCTGATCCATGAAGACGGCCCGGCACAGATGGAAATCAACTTCCGCCACGGCGACGCCCTCGACCTGGCCGACCAGATCACCGTATTCAAGCGTACCCTGCGTGAAGCGGCGCTCAAGCACAATGTGGCCGCGACCTTTATGGCCAAGCCGGTGGCCGACGAGCCAGGCAGCGCCATGCACCTGCACCAGAGCGTGGTGGAGATCGCCACCGGCAAGCCGGTATTTGTCGACGCCGATGGGCAGATGAGCCCGTTATTCTTGCAGCACATTGGCGGCTTGCAGAAATACATCCCGATGCTGCTGCCGATGTTTGCGCCCAACGTCAACTCGTTCCGCCGCTTCCTGCCCGACACCTCGGCCCCGGTCAACGTGGAGTGGGGCGAAGAGAACCGCACCGTCGGCCTGCGCGTGCCGACCTCCAGCCCCGACGCGATGCGCGTCGAAAACCGCCTGCCGGGAGCCGATGCCAACCCCTACCTGGCCATCGCCGCCAGCCTGTTGTGCGGCTACCTGGGGATGATCGAGAAGATCGAACCGAGCGCCCCGGTGGAAGGCCGCGCCTATGAGCGGCGCAACCTGCGCCTGCCGATCACCATCGAAGATGCCCTGGCGCGCATGGAGGCCTGCGACACGGTCAAGCAGTACCTGGGGGACAAGTTCGTGCGCGGGTATGTCGCGGTGAAACGCGCCGAGCATGAGAATTTCAAGCGGGTGATCAGCTCCTGGGAGCGTGAGTTCCTGTTGCTGAGTGTCTGACTCCACCATCAACCATAAAAAAAGGTGTCGATATGCGTCTCGTCAAACAGCTCCTCCCACTGGCTCTCGCCGCAGTGTTCAGCAGCGCCAGCCATGCCGCGCCGACGGTCAGTGTCTACAACTGGACTGATTACATCGGCGAGACCACCCTGGCCGACTTCCAGGCCAAGACGGGAATCAAGGTGGTCTACGACGTGTTCGACTCCAATGAAACCCTGGAGGGCAAGCTGCTGGCGGGGCGTACCGGGTATGACGTGGTGGTACCGTCCAATCACTTCCTGGGGCGCCAGGTAAAGGCCGGGGCGTTCCTTGAATTGGACCGCGCGCAACTGCCCAACTACCCGAACCTGGACCCCAAGTTGCTCAAGCTGCTGGAGCAGAACGACCCTGGCAATGCCCATGCGGTGCCCTACCTGTGGGGCACCAATGGCATCGGCTATAACGTCGACAAGGTCAAGCAAGTGCTGGGCATCGACCACATTGATTCGTGGGCGGTGATGTTCGAGCCCGAGAACCTGAAGAAACTGCAGCAATGCGGGGTGGCGTTCCTCGATTCGGCAGATGAAGCATTCCCGGCGATCCTCAACTATATGGGCATGGACCCGCGCAGCGAGACGGTCGGCGATTATGCCAAGGCCGAGGCCAAGCTGCTGACCCTGCGCCCGTACATCACCTATTTCCATTCCTCCAAATACATCTCGGACCTGGCCAACGGCGATATCTGCGTGGCCTTCGGTTACTCCGGCGATGTGTTCCAGGCCGCCAACCGCGCCAAGGAAGCCAAGAATGGCGTGAACATCGCCTATGCAATTCCCAAGGAGGGCAGCAACCTGTGGTTCGACTTGCTGGCGATTCCCGCAGACGCCACCAACCCGAAACAGGCCCACGCGTTTATCAACGACCTGCTGGACCCCGAAGTCATCGCCAAGATCAGCACCTATGTCGGCTACGCCAACGCCAACCTGGCGGCGAAGACTTTCATGGCGCCGGAACTGGTGAATAACCCCGAGGTGTACCCGCCCCAGGACGTGCTCGACAAACTGTACATTTCCACCACCCCCAGCCCGGCCATCATGCGTGTGATGACCCGGGCCTGGAGCAAAGTGAAGTCCAACCGATGAATCAGTCCCAAGACCATGCCCGTTCCTATTACCTGGCGTCGGCCAATGCCATGCCCCAGCGCGCGGCGCTGGCCGAGGACCTGAGCGCTGATGTGTGTGTGATCGGCGGCGGCTTTACCGGCGTCAACACCGCGATTGAGCTGGCCCAGCGCGGCCTGTCGGTGATCCTCCTGGAAGCCCGGCGCATCGGCTGGGGCGCCAGCGGGCGCAATGGCGGGCAGTTGATCCGGGGGATCGGCCATGACGTCTCGGGTTTTGCCCGGCATGTGGGCGAGGAGGGCGTGCGTTACCTGCAACGGGCCGGGATCGACTCGGTAGCGTTGGTCGGTGAGCGCATCCGGGAGCATGGGATCGACTGCGACCTGCGCTGGGGCTTTTGCGAGTTAGCCAATACACCGGCGCAATTTGCTGCGTTCAAGGGGGAGCAGGAAAGCCTCGCGGCCCTGGGTTACCAGCCTGAAACCCGCCTGGTGGCGGCGCAGGATATGGCGCAGGTGGTCGGCTCTCAACTGTACGCCGGGGGCCTGGTTGACATGGGCTCGGGCCACTTGCATCCGCTGAACCTGGTGCTGGGTGAGGCCCGTGTGGCCGAGGCGCTGGGTGTGCGGATTTTCGAGCACAGCGCGGTGCTGCAATTGACCCATGGCGACACCGTGCAGGTGCGCTGCGCCGGCGGCAGCGTGCGGGCTGGTAGCCTGGTGTTGGCGTGCAATGCGCACCTCGACGAACTGGAGCCGCGCCTGAGCGGCAAGGTGCTGCCGGCCGGCAGCTATATCATCGCCACCGAACCGTTGCCGGCTGCGCTCGCCGACGAGTTGATCCCGCAGAACCTGGCGCTGTGCGACCAGAAAGTCGGCCTGGACTACTACCGGCTTTCCGCCGACCGTCGGCTGTTGTTCGGTGGCGCCTGTCATTATTCGGGACGTGACCCGGTCGATATCGCCGCGTACATGCGGCCGAAGATGCTCAAGGTATTCCCGCAACTGGCCAACACCGCCATCGACTTCCAATGGGGCGGCAAGATCGGGATTACCGCCAATCGCTTTCCCCAGGTCGGGCGGTTGCAGCAGTACCCCAACGTGTTTTACGCCCAGGGCTATTCCGGGCATGGGCTTAACGTCACGCACTGGTGCGCGCGGCTGCTGGCCGAGGGGATCCACGCAGGTGTCAGCCAGGGCCTGGACACATTTAGCCGGGTGCCGCACATGACCTTTCCCGGCGGCAAGGCTTTACGCTCGTCGTTACTGGCGCTGGGCATGGTGTGGTACCGGCTTCGGGAAATGCTGGGATAGGTGGGTAGCGGTTTAAAACACTGCATGATCGGATCCAATACGCTATAACCCCTCGGTCGCTGTGTCATTCCGAGGCCCCGCTTTTCATGCAGAACCCTTTGCAACGCCCGTTGTGGCAGGTGTACCTATTCTTTCTTGCGCCGATGGTGCTGTCCAACTTCCTCCAGAGTTTTTCCGGCACCCTCAATGGCATTTATGTCGGGCAGATGCTCGGCACCCAGGCGCTGGCGGCGGTGTCGGGGATGTTTCCCATCGTGTTCTTTTTTATCGCCCTGGTGATTGGCCTGGGGGCGGGCGCCTCGGTGCTGATCGGCCAGGCCTGGGGCGCGGGGGAAACCGCACTGGTCAAGGTCATCACCGGCGCGACCCTGACCCTGGGGGCGTTGATCGGAGTTCTCGCCGCCGTGCTCGGCAGCCTGTTCGCCCGCCCGGCCATGCACGCGCTGGGCACGCCGCTGGATGTGCTGGACGACGCCGTCGGCTATGCCCAGGTGATGATGCTGATCATGCCGTTGCTGCTGGTGTTCATCCTCTACACCCAATTGCTGCGAGGCGTGAGCGATACGGTGTCGCCGTTGCTGGCGCTGATGGTTTCAACGGTGGTCGGCCTGGTGCTGACCCCGGCCCTGATCCGCGGCTGGCTGGGGCTGGCGCCCATGGGCATCCAGAGCGCGGCCTATGCCGGCCTGGTGGCCAACGCCGTGGCCATGCTGTTTCTGGTGCTGCGCCTGCGCCATAAAAACCATGTGATGGCGCCGGACCGCGCATTACTGGCGGCCTTGCGCCTGGACCGGGCGATCCTCGGCAAAGTCCTGCGCATCGGCCTGCCCACCGGCTTGCAGATGGTGGTGCTGTCGTTGTCGGAGCTGGTGATCCTGGCACTGGTCAACGGCCACGGCTCCCAAGCCACGGCGGCGTATGGCGCGGTGACGCAGATCGTCAACTATGTGCAGTTCCCGGCGCTGTCGATCGCCATCACCGCCTCGATCCTCGGCGCCCAGGCCATTGGCGCCGGACGCCTGGAACGCATCGGGCCGATCCTGCGCACCGGGCTTGCGATCAACCTGTGCCTGACCGGAGGCCTGATCGTGCTGGGCTACGCCTTGTCCCACTGGCTACTGGGCCTGTTCATCACCGATGATCAGGCGCGGGTCCAGGCCGAACACCTGCTGCACATCATGCTCTGGAGCATTCTGGTGTTCGGCTTCCAGGCAGTGATTGGCGGCATCATGCGCGCCAGTGGCGTGGTGCTGATGCCGGTGGCGATCTCGATCTTCTGCGTGCTGGGCGTGGAACTGCCGGTGGCGTACCTGCTCAATGCACGCTTTGGCCTGGAAGGGGTGTGGATGGCGTTTCCGGTGACTTACCTGGTGATGTTGGGGTTGCAGACGGCGTATTACCGGTTGGTGTGGCGGCATAAGCAGATCAAGCGGTTGGTCTAGAGAGGGGGAGGCGACGGTCAGTAATTGCTCCCATTAATAGGAAGCATTACTATTCACGCCCCGCCTACCCAGTGCACCGTCGATGACTCCCCAGCCGCCCCGCAGACCAGGCTTTTTCGCGTACTACGAAGAGTTGGTCGGGACCTGGACGCGTCGCTTGCGCAATCGCCAGCAGGCCGAGGACCTGGCCCACGATACGTTTGTGCGGGTACTGGAGTCCAAGTCGGCGCGGGTCGAGCAGCCGCGTGCCTATTTGCACCAGACTGCGCGCAATATTGCGGTGGACGCCTATCGGCGTGCAGACCGGCGCGAAGCACTGGAACTGCAAGGTCTTGACCAGAGTGCGCCGCACAGTGGCGACCCGGAGCATTTCATGCACGCCGTCCAGTTGGCGGACTCCATCGAGCGGGCCCTGGCCGAATTGCCCCTCAACTGCCGCAGGATTTTCATCTGGCAAAAAATCGAAGGCATGACCCAACAGGAAATCGCCGAGCGCCTGGGGCTTTCTAAAAACATGGTGGAAAAGTATATGATCCGCACCCTGCGGCATCTGCGCGAGCGCCTGGATGCGCTGGCCCCATGACCAATGCCCGCTTTGAAACAGGACCTTCCATGATGGATACCCGCGAGTGTGCCTGTGGCAGTGCAACGGTGCGCGACGAGGCGGCGCAGTGGTTTGTGCGTCTGCAGGACCCGCCCCTGAGCGTTGAGGACCAGGGTCTTTTTGACAGTTGGTGTAGGGAGCATCCCGCGCACCAGTATGAGTTCGAGGTGCTGCAGGGGCTGTGGAGCGCCGCCGACCTGCTGCCCAAGGTGCGTTTGCAGGCCCTGCTCGATACGCCTGTGCCGCGCAAGCGTCGCGGGGCCGTGGGCTATGCCATGGCGGCCAGCGTGTTGGCGGTGGCCGTCGGCCTTGGGTTGTTCAGTGGCCTGGACCACCCGCGCGGCTATGAGGCGCAATTCAGCACTGGGTTGGGTGAGCGGCGACAGGTGGCGTTGCCGGATGGCTCGCTGATGGACCTCAACAGCCGTAGCGTGGTGGCGGTGCATTACGAAAAGGGCCGGCGTGGGATCGAACTCAAGCAGGGTGAAGCGCTGTTCAGCGTTGAGCACGACACCCACCGGCCTTTTGTGGTGCAGGCCGGGGCAGGGCAGGTGACGGTCACCGGGACCCGGTTTGACGTGCGCCGCGACGATGACCAGACCCGCGTGGTGGTCGAGGCCGGAACGGTCAAGGTACAAGGGCAGGCTGCCCAGCCAGCGGTCACCCTGACCGCCGGCCTCGGTACCTCGATCGACCGTCAGGGCGCGGTCGCGGCGGCCCGCCCGGTCAACGCCCAGGCACTGCTGGCCTGGCAGACCGGCAAGCTGGTGTTCAACGATGCCAGCCTGGCCGAGGTGGCCCGGGAAGTCTCGCGCTACCGCGAAAAACCCTTGCGGGTCAGCGCTGCCGCCAGCGAGTTGCGCCTGACCAGCGTGTTCAAATCCGATGACACCGATGCCTTGCTCAAGGCCCTGCCGCACATTCTGCCGGTGGCCCTGCGCACGCTGCCCGACGGTAGCCAGGAAATAATTTCACGCTAGGTTCAGGTTTTTTCCGAGTTCTTCGTCTTCTTGTCCAACTGCAACTGGTTTGCATTAACAGCCGCGCTTTCTTGGGATTACGACGTGACAAAACTCGCTGCGAACAACAATCAAACTGCCCGCTGGGCGCCATTGGCCCTGGCCCTGGCGATCAGTACTGCGGCCTATGCCGACGATGCCATCCACATCAAGGCCCAGCCACTGGGGGCGGCACTGAGCCAATTGGGCCAGCAAACCTCACTGCAAGTGTTTTTCAGCCCGCAGATGGTGGCCGGCAAACAAGCCCCGGCCGTCGATGGCAACCTGTCGCCGGAGCAGGCCCTGCGCCAGTTGCTGCAAGGTAGCGGCCTGGACTACCAGATCGACTCGGGCTCGGTGACATTGCATCCCCTCGCCACTGGCACCGGTGAAGCCGGTTCACCCCTGGAACTTGGCACGACCGCGATCCAGGTGGTGGGCGACTGGCTGGGCGATGCCAACGCCGAAGTGGTGCAGAACCATCCCGGCGCGCGTACCGTGATCCGGCGCGAGGCTATGGTAGAGCAGGGCGCGATGAACGTCGGTGACGTGCTGCGCCGGGTGCCTGGGGTGCAGGTGCAGGAATCCAACGGTACCGGTGGCAGCGATATTTCCCTCAACGTCGGCGTACGCGGTCTGACATCGCGCTTGTCGCCGCGCTCCACAGTGTTGATCGACGGCATTCCTGCGGCTTTCGCACCCTATGGCCAGCCCCAGTTGTCGATGGCACCGATTTCCGCCGGTAACCTGGAGAGCATCGACGTGGTACGCGGCGCCGGTTCCGTGCGGTATGGCCCACAGAACGTCGGCGGCGTGATCAACTTCGTGACCCGGGCGATCCCCGAGACCTTTTCCGGTGAGGTCGGCACCACCCTGCAGACCTCGTCCCATGGCGGCTGGAAACATGTCGACAACGCATTTATCGGCGGCACCGCAGACAACGGCATTGGCATGGCGCTCCTGTATTCCGGGGTCAATGGCAACGGTTATCGCGACAGCAACAACGGGAACGACATTGACGATGTGATCCTCAAGACCCACTGGGCGCCGACCGATCAAGACGATTTCACCCTCAATTTCCATTACTACGACGCCAGCGCCGATATGCCCGGCGGCCTGACCCAGAAGCAGTTCGACGCCAACCCTTACCAGTCGGTGCGCGACTGGGACAACTTCAGCGGCCGGCGCAAGGATGTGTCCTTCAAGTACATCCGCCAGATCGACGACCGCACCCAGGCCGAAGTGCTGACCTATTATTCCGACAGTTTCCGGGGCAGCAACATCGCCAACCGTGACCTGAAAACCCTCAGCTCCTACCCGCGGACCTACTACACGTTCGGCATCGAGCCACGGGTGTCCCATGTGTTCGAGCTGGGCCCGACCACCCAGGAAGCCAGTATCGGCTATCGCTACTTGAAAGAAGGCATGCACGAGCAGGCCGCCAGTCTCAACCTGATCAACAACGTGCCGACGCCGGGTGGCCAGAGTGACGGCCATGTGTACCAGGACCGCACCGGTGGCACCGAGGCCAACGCGTTCTATATTGATGACAAGATCGACGTGGGCAAGTGGACGATTACCCCCGGTATCCGCTTTGAAAGCATCCGCACCCAATGGCATGACCGCCCGGTGGTAGCGCTCAATGGTTCCCGCACCCAGGAGAAGCACCGCGCGATCAAGAACAACGAACCGCTGCCGGCGCTGAGCGTGATGTACCACGTGTCCGATGCCTGGAAGCTGTTCGCCAACTATGAAACATCCTTCGGCAGCCTGCAGTATTTCCAGCTGGGCCAGGGCGGAAATGGCGACCAGACGGCCAACGGCCTGCAACCGGAAAAGGCCAAGACCTACGAGATCGGCACCCGCTACAACGACAACGTCTGGGGCGGCGAAGTGACGCTGTTTTACATCGACTTCTCCGATGAGTTGCAATACGTCAGCAATGACGTGGGCTGGACCAACCTGGGCGCGACCAAACACACGGGTATCGAAGCTTCGGCCCAGTACGACCTGGCCGACCTCGACCCGCGTCTGGAGGGCCTGAGTGCCAATGCCGGCTTTACCTACACCAAGGCGACCGCTGAAGGTGATGTGGCGTTCAAGGGCCGTGACCTGCCGTTGTACTCCCGGCAAGTGGCGACCCTGGGGCTGCGTTATGCCGTCAATCACTGGACCCATAACCTGGACGCGTATGCCCAGTCCGGCCAGCGCGCGCCAGGCACCACCAACACCTATATCACCGAACCGACCGCCGACGGCCAGTACGGGGATATCCCGGGGTATGTTTCCGTCAATGTGCGCAGTGGCTATGACTTCGGCCCGCAACTGTCGAACCTGAAGTTGGGTGTCGGGGTGAAAAACGTGTTTGACCAGCAGCACTTCACCCGTTCCAGCGACAACAACGCCGGGATTTACCTGGGTGAGCCACGCACCTTCTTTGTACAGGCGAGCGTGGGGTTCTGACGGGGATCGTCGCCTGCCGGCGACGATTTTTCTATTGATGGGGGGCGTCGCTGCTGACGCCCTTCCACGCGCTTTTCCTCTTGGCCTTTCTCTTGCTCCTTACGATCCTTCAGCCGAGGTTGAAGGGGACGTTGGCGGGCTTCCTACCTTTTTTAGGCGATTTTCGTCGCTTTCCGGAACCGAACTCCCCCAGTCCGCCACAGACACAATTAGCCCACTGTGCACAGACATCCGGTGATCAATTTATCGCCTGGGTGCTTCGGACGGTGAGGTACATCGTGTCAACAAGCCGCACTGGAGAACATTATGTCGGTACCTGCGTTCAATCAGCCTGTCGTCAATCTACCGAATGACGCCATGCGTCACGAGGCCGAGGCCAACACCACGGGCGCTGCGGCGTCGGCCGCCGGGCCAGCCGCCAAGGGGCCTAGTTTCAGCGGGCCAGAGAGCAAGTCTGGGCCGGTGTTTGCGGCTGCGCAGCCGATGGCACAAGGCGCCGCCGGCGTACAGGCCGATGCTGCCCGGGGGGGCAGGCCCCCGCTCCCTGGGAGCCCGCCGCCAAGGCCGTTCCCGCAGCAACCCGATCCGATCTATTCAAAGCGCAGCCATGATCAGTTGGCCCAGCAACTTCTGGATAATTTCAAGGCGTTCAACGATCCGAAAAACCCGGACTACATTACGCCGCAGGGGTTGAAAGCAAAGGCTGAAACACCCCTGACAAAGTACCCGCACAAGAATCAGGACATCCGGCTGGCCAGGGAAATCATGAAGCGTCCGGACCTGCTCAAAGCGCTTGACCGTGATGGTCGTACGGGGGGGCTGGATGCTCAGATCAGCCGTCAAAACATCTATGACGTCATCCGCTCTGACAACCCCTTGAAGTACAAGGACGATGAACAACTCGCCAAGGACATGCTGAAGAATTTCAATCAGCTCAAAGGCAGTTTCTGGAGCAAAGACATCAAGGTCGCCGATCTCAATGCCAGGGCCCAGCGCCCGTTGACAGGTAACCCTCATCGGGACCAACTCACCCACCTGGCGAGGGAGGTCTTCAACCGCTCCAACTTGCTGCAACAAATGGACAACGTCGCTAGCCCCGACTATGACGGCAGAATCAGCAAGCGTGGGTTGAAGAAGTTGTCCCATTAAACCGCCGGTATTGCACTGGGAGCACACAACCGGGAAGCGCCGCGAGTCTTTCGCGGTATTTCCCGGTTCGGCCAGGGTTGCCAGTCTTGCGGATGATCGCTCTGGCTGGGGCTGCACGTGTCCACTTATCGCTTGCCACTTCGCTGATCAGGAACTGTTTTCAGCGGTTTGCCACATAACGTGTATCTGACGGCCTTTATGACGCCGGCAGTTTCACTCAAAGAGAGGGTGTTGACATGACTTCAACGTCGTTTGGAACTCAAACTCCCGGCCTGCCGCAATCCCTTCTTGCTCCACCTTGCGAAAACACGACGCAGAGACAACTTTTCGATGCCCAGAATCAGGCTATGCCGGGAGGGGAAGGCGCCGAAGCCCAACGGGTAAGGAATTTTTCCGGCCAGTACACCTTCAAGGCCCCGGCGGCGGATGACTTCGCCAAAGGCATGCAGTCCTACCGCGCCACTGCCGTCCCAACCACCACCATGCAGACGCCTGCGGGTACGACGAGCGGGTTGATCAATGCCATAAAAGCCTTGCTGGGCGGTTCTCGATCAGGAGCATTGTCGCCCCGAGAACCTGACTGAGGGCCGCGCCCAGGACTGATCATTGTTTACATACAGACATCGAAATTGATCGGGTGCCCCGGAACCATTGCCGGTGGTTGGCCACATACTTTGCGCTTGCTGGAAACCCACCCTTGCACTGACGGTGGTGGCAGCCGGTCTGAGTATGGATCTAGAAAAGGTGGATATGAACATGGCAATTGACGGTGGGGTACCTCTCCTGCGGCCCGATGTTACGAGCCGCCATGAAGCGATACCGGATGACGCACAACAGAAAGCTCATGCTGCTTCAAGCGAGACCACGCCGCGTGGCTGGCAGGCCGATAATCAACCTTTGCCCAGCACTATCCGCTCTTCGGGATTCCGCCGCCCGTTGCGGTGGGCCACGCCCGATGAGGTCATGCTGCATCATCAGGAGCTGAGAAACGCACCCTCGACGCGTACCCCCAATGTGAACCCCTATACCCAATTGCCGGACCGCCAGTTAGTCAAGGCGCTGGGTGACCATTTTTCCGTGCTGGAAAATTTTCATGAAAAATGAAGGACTGAAACTGTCGTCGCTGCGGCGAATTGCCAGTGCAAAAATGACTGACACACCGGCGCTCAACAACGCCATTCTGCTGGCCAGGGCACTGGTCCAGCGCCCGCGGTTGATCGACGCGATCCTTGACGAAGAGGGGTTTATAACGCGGCAAAGCCTGGAGCGGGCGGTACAGGGTGTGTTTGGCAACAGCGACCCCAATGCCTTCAGTCCGGATCCTTTTCACGCCAAGACCAATGTCGAGTTGGTGCTGGCGTTCAGGGCCGCTTTTGATGAACTGCGTGACAGATCCCGGGACCGCACGGGCTTTTTTGAGAGTGTCGGCTACGTCCAGATCGAGCGGCTTGTGTCAATCAGTAAGGATCCGGATGAAACGGACCAGAACGGTGCCGTTATCCGAGACCCTGCCACGGGGCTACCGAAAAAAATGTACAGCGAACAACTGGTGTATATGTCAAAAAACCTGGTGGACCGTCCCAGGCTTTTGAGTTCCCTGGAACGCATCCATTCTGGCTGGCGACGCATTTACGGTAGTCATTACCAGAAGGGATGGCTGAGCAACAAAGACCTTGACGGCTGGCTTGAAAACACTAGAGACCTGTAGCGCCTGGGGGCCTTACACCCGCAGTATTTTGCCGCTGATCGCCACCGCCAACAGCAG
The DNA here is from genome assembly GCF_012985645.1 of Pseudomonas sp. WS 5410. Lineage (NCBI taxonomy): Bacteria > Pseudomonadati > Pseudomonadota > Gammaproteobacteria > Pseudomonadales > Pseudomonadaceae > Pseudomonas > Pseudomonas sp. WS 5410. Next base: position 33,452 of record NZ_JAAQWS010000022.1, read on the forward strand.
CACGGCGATCAACACAAAGGCCACGCTCAGGCTGCTGCCGTGGGCGATAAAACCAATCAGCGCGGGGCCTGCGAGAATACCGGCATATCCCAGGGTGGTAATGGCGGGCACCGCAATGTGCTCCGGCATGACCGTTTGCTTGCCCACCGCGGTGTACAGCACCGGCACGATATTCGAACAGCCGGCACCGACTAGGGCATAACCCAGCAGGGTGGTTTCCCATGCCGGGAGCAGGGTGGCCAGCAGCATGCCGGCGGTGGCCAGCAAACCACCGATCACGATCACCCGTTTGGCACCCAGGCGGCGCACAATGGCATCGCCGGTCAGGCGGCCGAGGGTCATGGTCAAGGCAAACGCCGCATAACCCAGGCCCGCGTAGGCTTCGTCGAGGCCGCGTTCGTCACTGAGAAACACCGCGCTCCAATCGAGCACGGCACCCTCTGCCAGGAATACGATAAAACACAGGCAGCCGATAAACAGCACCACCCCGTGGGGGATGGCGAAGGCCGGGCCGGAGCTTTCGCTGCCGTAGGGCAACAAGTGCGGGGCCGCCTTGAGCAAGGCACCCAGGGTAATCACGATAACCACCAGGGTGGCCGAAAGCGGTGACAGCCCCAGGCCGAGCAGCGCACTGACACCTGCCGCCCCCACAATCCCCCCCAGGCTGAACAGCCCATGGAAGCCCGACATCATGGTTTTGCCACTGGCCCGCTCAACAATCACTGCCTGCAGGTTGACGGTGGAGTCCACCGTGCCCAGGCCTGCACCAAACAGAAACAATCCGGCCATCAGCAAGGGTATCGAGCTGACCGTGGCCAGCATCGGCAAGGCCACGCAGAGCAGCAGCGTCCCGGCGCTCAACACGCGGCGGCAGCCGAAGCGTGACGCCAGCGCGCCGGCCATCGGCATGGCAATGATCGACCCCACTCCCAGGCACAACAGCAACAGGCCCAGGGTGCCTTCGTTGAGCTGCGCACGGGCCTTGGCATAGGGGACCAACGGTGCCCAGGCCGCGATGCCGAAGCCGGCAATAAAAAACGCGATACGGGTCGACATTTGTTCCAGGCGTCCCGGAACCACAGGCGCCTGGGGGGGGATGGCAGTCATGAATATCCTTGGTTTTGCGTTCAGCGAACGATGTCCAGCGCGACATCCTTGCACATCAGGCCCTATCGAGCGAGCCAGGTTCCCTTGCGGGCCGCGAAGTTTTTACTGACAACACGGAACACTTTTACCGTTGATCACCACACAGAGGTTATCGGGCCTGCTTGAGGTGGCCTGGAGGGTGCGTAATCCCTGTGAGTAGCGTTGAACCCCAGGCTGCTTGCACAGGATTACCACCTTCCAGGCCACTTCTGCGAGTGGGTCAGTTGGGGGTTGGGAGATATGCCCTGACTTGCACTACGTCGGCGCCAGCGACCCGCACCAGGAGGGTGCCACGGGGCGTGGTTTCCTGGCCGATGTAACTCTCCACCAGCACCCGATCCGCAGCCGTGGCGTGCAGCGATAGCTTATGGGGTTTGCGCAGCAGCTTTCGAGCCTGGGCGTCCACCGGGAATGACGGCTGGCCCCGGCGCACACTGTCGCAAAACGCTACTGCCACGGCCCGTGGCGGCGGTGGTGGCGGCGAGGGCAGGTTGGCTGCGGTGAACAGCAGGTTGAGCTGCTCGGCGGTGGCGACGGCACGGGGGAAACCGGTAAAGGCCGAGGCCACCAGCAGCAGTTCAGTCAGCTCCCCAGGCGCCAGGCCTTGGGCCAGGCCGGTCTTGAAATGCACGCTCAACGGCGGGCCGACCATACCGGCGGCGACGATCGCGGCAAAGATCGCTGCTTCCTGTAAGCGCGGATCAAGGCCCGGGCGCTCGTGCTGATAGCCGTACACCACACCGACCGCCAACTCGCCCAGGGCCGGCGCGGTATGGAACAACGCATCCAGGCGTGCGCCGCCATCCGGTACCCGCTCAATGAATGTTTTGCGGCCGGCGCGGTAAAGCGTTTCAACGGGGCTCTGCGGGGCAAGTGTCTTCATGGTGCATCCTCCAGGAAAATGAGGACGGCGTTTGCTCGACTGCGCACGGACTTCGGCCTGATGAAAACGTCCATTCAGGGACACAGGAGTGTAGGGCGCGCTGGTTTTTTTGCCATGCTCGGCGCGCTCGCTGTTGGTGTCCTACGCTGAGATCGCCCACAATCGCCAGGCACTTTTCCCATGGCTGACCATCGGCGGATGCTGAGGTGATCTCACAATGACCCTGTTCTACGACGCTCGCGGCAATATCTACGGTGTGGCCAGCCCGGCCCTGTTGCGCAGCCGGGGCATTGCCGTGCCCGATAACGCCGCCCTGGCCGCCAGCACTCGCCAGGCGTGGACGGGGCTGGCGATAGCGTCCGAATGTGGCTGGGGGACGTCGCCGCGCCCAGCCGAGGCCAAGGCCTATCGCTGCGACGGTTTGCTGGTCGGGCCGTTCCAGGCTGCACCGCCGTATGACCTGCTGATCGTCAATACCGATGGCTCCCTGGCCGAGCGCAGCGGCAATGGCTTGACGATCTTTGCCCAGGCCCTGACGGACGCGGGGCTGATGACCCAGGCCTGCGAGCTGCGGGTACACCACGATCAACCTGATGGGGTGACGCCGCTGGTGACCGGGGTCGAACCGGCGGTCTATGGGCAGATCCATGGGTTCTGGCTGGCGCTGGGGCAGCCAGCATTCGGGCCGCAGGCAGTGGCAGCGATGGGGCCGGAAAGCGCCGAGACTGGCCCAGTGAATGAGCTGGCTGCGATCAACCCGCAATGGACCCGCAGCCAATTTGTGCGTATCGGCAACCCCCATTGCGTGACCTTGGTCGAACACGTATCGGCCTTGCCGGACAATCGGCAGATGCACCAACCCGATCTGTTCGATCCGTTGAAAGCGATTGCCTTCGCTCCTCCCGCAGGTGATGGCCGGCCCTGTGCGGCCGGGGTTAACCTGCAATGGGCAGCGCGAGACTCTGCCAATCGGCTGATTGCCCGGGTGTTCGAGCGCGGTGAGGGGCCCACGGCATCCTCCGGGACCAGTGCCAGCGCAGTGGCCTGTGCGGCATGGCGGGCGGGTTGGGTCAAGGCGGGAGAGGTGGCCGTGGTGATGCCGGGCGGTACGGCGCCGGTGCGCTTGCACGTTCAGGCAGATGCGCTGCTGGGTGTCAGCCTGTTCGGGACCGCGATGCTTCAAGGCTGAGGTACGTGATGGCTTAACTAAGTGTCAGTTGTTTCTTTATTGTTTAGTTATTGTTTGAAGCGTCGCGTAAGGAAGTTTCTGCTGTTACGGCTTGCTTTGTTTTGAGGATTTCTCATCTTGTAAAAGAGACTTCCATTGTGTCCGTACGAAACTTCTTTTTTATTTTCAAAGCGCCGAATTCTCGTGGATCTCGCTAATCTTTAGAGCGTTCAGGCACTTCTTTGGCCGCAGATTTTTTGTTTGGCGGGAGGGAGTATTTCAGTCAGATAGTGGATGGCGGGTAACAACGGATGGTGAGTGCGTTTGTTTCGTCACGTTTCAACTTTATTGTTCAAGGCATGGAGACAGACTTCCAAGTACTGGCATTCAAAGGCCGCGAAGCCCTTGACCAGCCCTACTTCATCGAAGTGCAACTGGTCAGCGAAAACCCCGGCCTTGACCTAGAAGCATTGATGCACCAGCCGGCCTATCTAGGCTTCGGTGAAATGGGCGAAGGTTTGCACGGGCAGGTGTATGCCGTCGGTCGTGATGACCCCGGGGGCCGGCTCACCCGTTATCGCCTGACCCTGGCGCCGCGTCTGGCGTGGCTGGAACATCGGCGCGACCAGCGCATCTTTCAACAACGCAGCGTGCCGCAGATCATCGCGGCCGTGCTCGAGCACCATGGCATCCTGGCCGACGCGTATGCCTTCGAGTTGGGGCCGGTGGTCTATCCGCCCCGCACGTTCTGTGTGCAATACGCGGAAACCGACCTGCATTTCCTCCAGAGGCTGTGTGAGGAGGAGGGGATTCACTACCACTTTCGCCACAGCCCGGACGCCCATGTATTGGTTTTTGGGGATGACCAGACGGTGTTCCGTCGCTTGCCTGCACAGTTTTATCGCCCTGCCAGCGGGCCGGCCGCCGAGGCACGGGTGATCCAGCGTTTCGATGTGCGCCTGGCGACGCGCAGCCGCCAGGCAGTGCGCCGTGATCACGACTTCGAGCATCCTTCACGGCGTTTGCAGGAACACGCCGGGGCTGCATCGGTGCTGCCTCTTGAGGACTACCATTACCCCGCCGGGTTTACCGGCCATGCGCGGGGGGTGCAATTGGCGCGTCGCAGCCTGGAGCGCCATCAGCGCGACCGTCACCGGGCCTTGGGCAAGAGTGATCAACCGGCGTTGTGCAGTGGTCATTTCCTGCCGTTGCACGATCACCCGCAGCCTGCCTGCAATGACTTGTGGCTGCTTACGTCGGTGCGTCACGAGGGGTATCAACCCCAGGCGCTGGAGGAGGCGATGCCCGCTGGCGACAGGTTCCAGGGCTATCGCAACCGCTTCAACGCTACGCCCTGGCGTGCGATCCACCGCCCGGCGCTCAAGCATCCCAAGCCAACCATTACCGGCAGCCAGACAGCCACTGTGACGGGCCCGGTGGGCGAGGAGGTGCATTGCGATGCCTACGGCCGGGTGAAGGTGCGTTTTCACTGGGATCGCCTGGACAAGGCCAGTGATAAAAGCAGTTGTTGGGTACGGGTGGCCTCCGGCTGGGCGGGCGACGGTTTTGGCGCGATCATGACGCCCCGGGTCGGCATGGAGGTGCTGGTGACCTTCCTGGAGGGCGACCCGGACCGGCCATTGATCAACGGTTGTCTGCCCAATGCGCGGCACATGCCGCCTTATCCACTGCCGCAACACAAGACCTGCAGCGTATTGCGCAGTCGCAGTTCCCCCGGTGGTGCGGGCGGCAACGAACTGCACCTGGAGGACCGCCTGGGTGAAGAGCTTATCTACCTGCGGGCCCAGCGGGACTGGCAGCAGCAGGTAGGCCGTGACAGCCACCTGGAAGTCGGCGGGGAGCGGCGGGAAACCATTCGCGGCCCGAGCACGGTGCGCCTGGAAAGCGCCGAACAGCGACATGTCAGTGGTGATCGCAAGGTGGTCCTGGGTGCGAGCGATCACCTCCAGGTGCAGGGCGATAGCCTGGCCTATATTCGCCAGGCCCTGGTGATCGAGGCAGGGCAACAGGTTCATCTCAAGGCGGGTGCCAGCCTGGTGATCGACGCTGGCGCGCAGTTGAGCCTCAAGGCCGGAGGCGAGCACGTGCTGATCCAGGCCGGTGGGATCTTCAGCAGCCGCCCGATTACCCAGGGTGGCCAACCGGCCGTTGCGCGCTCGGCCAGCCCTGCGGGTGCGGCCGTCAGCGGTGCGGAAATTTCAGCGGCCCAGGCTGTCGTCATGAGCATGGCCCGGCAACTGGATGCGGACTTCTGCCCGGTATGTGAACGCTGCCGCGAAGGCGTGTGCGACATCCGCGGGAGGGCGGCCTGATGCTGCGTACACCAGGTCAATGGATGACCCAACAGCAGCAGGCAGGACGCCGGCTGTGTTTGATTCTTGAGGGAAACAGCAACGCCCGTCAGCCGCTGATGGCGCCTCGCAACCTGGGGCAATGTTGCAGCCTTTACGGTGGCAGTGCAGTGGCGGCACTGGCGGCTGACGGGCCGGTGATCCTGCTGGTGGAGCAGTTCGATGAGCCTGCGCTTGTGGGGTTGCTAGAGCACCCTGAGATGAACTGGGGCTGGCTGGGCAGCTTGCCCGACGCGGACCTGGGCGACGTCATCGAGCATTGGCAGGCGCGGATGCTGGTGGGGCCACCGGGCAATCAGGCCCTGTACCGTTTCCATGACAATCGCACCCTGGGGCGTGCGCTGACCAGCGTGCCGGTAGCGCAATGGCCGGCCTATCTCGGGCCACTGATCAGCGTCTGCTACTGGCACGAAGAGCAATGGTGCTGCGCCAACAACCCAGCGCCCGGAAAGTACCCGATACCCGACACCGCTCCTTGGCTCAACATGCCCAACCCCCAGGCCTCGGCCATTTTGCAGGCGAATATCCTGCGCTACCTGGCGGCCGAACACAGCGAAAGCCTTGCGGCGTTGGTCGAGTTCCAGGATCCAGGGGTATGGCTGGCCCAGGTACTGGACGAGGCCCGCAGTTGGCAATGGCACGGCGCTCTGCAACTGGAATTTTTGGTGGTGCGGCGCTTGGCAGAGGCAACCGGGCCCAGGGTGATTCGGTGGCAGCCGCTGAAGGGGGAGGCGCCGGAGGAACACTTCAGGCGGGTGGCGGAGCAGTGGCGCACGTTGGGGCAAGCATGAGTAACCAGGCGTGTGGAGTTCTGCTGGTGCTGGGTATGGCCTGGACATCGGGGTGTGCGGTGGTGCCCGTTGATCGCTTTACGTTGGAGGTGGATTTGCCAGCCAATTTCCGCGTTAAAAGCGCCGCTAACTACAGCCCCGCAGCAGGTGAACGTTGCACCTTGCCTTGGCGTCGAGGCAAAAGGCCCGAGCGGAAGATTTTTAGTGTTCCCTACAGCCCGGTAGCCAGCCGCGTGACCCAGGCGCTGCCCCTGACTGAAACAGTCGAGGGCTGCCCGTTGGTATTGCGCAGCGTGGAGTTTGATTTTTATGCGCGGTGGGGCGCGCGCGATACGGATGTTGGCGGAGATATTGCGGCCATCCATATTCAGGATCGTTTAGACGCGGATGGGACGGGGAGGCCTGAGCCGGGGGCGCTGGAGTTGCAAGCACGATGCAGGTGGTTCTTTCGCACAGTGGGGCCGGTGCATGCGATCAGGAAAATCCTCATGTGCAGATCAGTGGACGCAAATGGGCTTTCAGGTAAAGCGTCGGCAGGCGGCGCTGTGCAACGAAATCGACTGGCGGGGCAAAAACTCAGGCTGGTGTTGAACCTGTCTGACGAAGAGCTACCTGCCTTTGACGATAACTGGGTAGCTGTTCCAAACGGCTGGAGGCGGTGCCGGGGTGAGAGTTTCGAAGATATGTTCGCGTACTGCCGGGGCAATACGACCGACTTCAAACCTATAAAAATGCCTGATGGACGTATCTGTGATGTTTATCCAACGTGCAACTAACAGGGAGTGAAGTCATGGAGTTGGAGGCATGGAAGCAGGAGTTTTTCAGTGACAAGATGCCGGCGTGCCCATTGCGAGGGCACTGGGTGAGTTTTTGTTTGGTCGATGAAACCGGCAATGGCAAGAATTATGGGGGGCTGCCGTACTCGTTCCATGACAGTGCCGGGCAACAATACAGCGGTAGATTGAATGGAGAGGGCTTCGCCAAAATAACGGATTTTTACTGTGGTCCTGTGGTGCTTACGTTGGATGAACCCTATACCGGGACAGAAGCACCGTATCACCGACTGGCGACGCGCCTGACTTACAAACTACCCATCACCGAACTTCAGGTTCGCGCCGAACGCAGCGAGTTTTCTACCGGGGATGGCCAGCGTCTCGAGGGTAACCCAGCAAGACGACAAGCCGATCGGTTCTACCAAGTCGAAGTGCGCGATCTGGTTCGCCATGTTGCCCACCTGCCACCGCTGGCGCCACGGTCTCACGGCCCCCAGCCACATGCCCTGAAAATGATGGCCGACCTTGGGTTTGGCCCACCCCAGCCCGAGTTGTCGGGCGTGGTGCTGTTCCCCAATCAGCACACGGCGCTGGAAGTCCGACCCTTGCGGGCACTGCGCCCGATGCTGTCGAGGGACGACGAATTCTGTGCCTTGAACCTGTACCAACTGGCATTGATGGCGACCTTGAGTTACTGCCGTTTTGGCCAGGAGCCGGCCACTCACCCGCAAGATGAAGTCCATTTTCCTCTGGACCCCAGCATCGGCCATCTATTTGCTGAAAAACTCGCGGGGTATCAGCAGGCCTGGAGGGTTGATGCCGAGCAAGTCCGGCGTTTTTACCCGCTGTATGAGGATGTCCCATACTCGCGGCGTTTCGAGATCCTGCCCTTCGACCCTCAGTTGTATCCGCAGAACAGTCCGCAGTTGGAGGCGAGGCAGGAGCATCCGGCGCGTCTGCATTTTTTCGATGACGAAGAGCAGGGTACCGATACCCAGGCCTTTATCAGCCATCACGATGAAGTGGTGCTGATTGCGGTGCGGGGCACGGCCAGTGCGGCGGATGGCCTGCGTGACGCGAATGCCCACCAGGTACCTTTCGCGGACGGCATCGGTAAGGTCCATGAAGGCTTTTACCAGGCGTACCGTGCCTTGCGTGACTTTGTATTGCGCTATCTGGATCAGTTCTACAGCGGCCAACGCATCGTGATTTGTGGCCACAGCCTGGGTGGGGCAATCGCTTTGTTGCTGGCCGAGGGACTGCGTCGGGTCAAGGATGCCGACTACAACGTGTTGCTGTACACCTACGGTGCCCCGCGCGCCGCCGATGCTGAATTCACAGGGGGAGCGGCTGCCCTGGTTCACCATCGTATCGTCAACCACAATGATCCGGTCCCCAGCGTGCCGGCGACGTGGATGAACACCACGGCCAAGCTATGGGTGCCGGGCGCCGTGACCTTATTCGGCGCGCCCGCGCCGGGAGGCCTGTTGTTTGCTGCGGGGCTGGTGCGGCTCGGTGGCCAGCCCTATCGGCATCATGGTGAGCAGCAACACTTCATGCCGATCCTCCTGGCGGACGGCACACAGTCCTCGGTGCTGTGGCAGCCTGGTTGTGCGTCGGTGCAGGAGGCGGCGTGTAATCACGCTTTGCGTTTGCACGGCGATATGCCCGAGCGTGACAACCTGCTCAAGCAACTGTTCCAGGCCCGCCAGCACTTCATGGTTGCCAGCTACGTGCCGGCGGCGTGGGCCACGTTACGCCGCTGGCAACAGACACTGGATACCCGCGGCTCCCTGGTGACGGCACGGGAGTACGCATTGATCGACCACGCGCTGAGCACTCTGCGCCGACAACTGCAGGACAAGCGGCTTGAGCTGCACCGTCGCAGCCCGGCGAATGGACGCGGCCATGAGCATTACGATGCCTTGACTGCTGAAATCGACCGACTGCAAACCAGTCGCCAGCGCCTGGAAAGCCTGCGCTGGCGCCGTGTGGAAGGGCGCGATGTATACGGCAGTCACGCTTCATCCTCAAACCTGCAACCCAGCCTGACTCGTTGGTTCAGCCACCGGGAAAACCATGAGTTGCCCCAGGTGGCAAGCATCCCGCCGGCCTTCGAGGGCGACCGGGACAAGGGCCAGACACTGGACCTGGACTCGATCGTTTAGCCTCGCGGGTTACAAAAATGTCACCTGCGCTGGCTGGCGTTTCATCAACACTTTGCCGTTGCGGATCGAATACAGCGCCAGGCCCTGGCTGCGAATGACTTCATAGTCGCTGTTTGCCGACAGGATCAGCAGGTTCGCCGGTCGCCCGGGCTCCAGGCCGTAGCGGTCGCCCAGGGCCATGGCTTTGGCGCTGTTGTCGGTGACCAGGTCCAAGGCCCTTTGCAGGTTGCTGTAGCCGAGCATATGGCAGATATGCAGCCCGGCCTCGAGCACCCGCAGGATATTGCCGTTGCCCAGTGGATACCAGGGATCGACGATGGAGTCCTGGCCAAAGCAGACGTTCATGCCGGCCTCCAACAGTTCGTTGACCCGGGTCACACCCCGGCGTTTCGGGAAGTTGTCGAAGCGGCCTTGCAGGTGAATGCTTTCGGTGGGGCAGGAAACAAAACTGATGCCCGAGTGGCCCAGCAGGCGGAACAGCTTGGCGCAGTAGGCATTGTCGTAGGAACCCATGGCCGTGGTGTGGCTGGCGGTGACCCGGCTGCCCATATCGCGACTGCGGGCTTCTTCGGCCAGCACTTCGAGGAAGCGCGAGTGCGGGTCGTCGGTTTCATCGCAATGCACGTCGACCAGGCAGCCGGTGCGTTCGGCCAGGTCCATAAGGAACTTGACCGAGCTGACCCCTTGGTCGCGGGTGTACTCGAAATGGGGAATGCCGCCCACCACATCGGCGCCCAGGCGAATGGCTTCTTCCATCAGTTCGCGGCCATTGCGGTAGGACTCGATGCCTTCCTGGGGAAACGCCACGATCTGCAGGTCGATCAGGTGGCCGCTCTCCTGGCGGACTTCGAGCATGGCCTTGAGTGCGGTCAAGTCCGGGTCGGTGACATCCACGTGGGTGCGCACATGCTGGATACCATGGGCCGCCAGGGCCTGGATGGTCTGCTTGGCGCGGGTCTTGGTGTCCTCCTGGGTGATGGTGGCCTTGCGCTCGCCCCAGCATTCGATCCCTTCAAACAGCGTCCCGCTCATATTCCAGCGCGGCTCGCCGGCGGTGAGGGTGGCGTCGAGGTGGATATGCGGCTCGACAAATGGCGGTACCACCAGGTTGCCAGCGGCGTCCAAGTCGTCCGGCCCCAGGGTCGGCGCGGCGGTTTGTGGGGTAATGCTGGCGATCCGGCCATGTTCCAGGTGCAGATCATGCAGGCCTTCACGGTTGCGCAGGCGGGCGTTGATGATATGCATGGGCAAGTTCCTCTTGGGCAAAAAGCAATCAGGCAGACAGCCGCCAGATCATCAGCGCGACGCCGATGTCCAGACGGTCATTGGGGTTGTCCAGCGACAGCCCGCACAGGGCCTCGATGCGCTGGACGCGATGGGTCAGGGTGTTGCGGTGGACCGCCAACCGCAGGGCAGCAGCCACAAGGTTACCATTGTCCAGGAACCACGCTTGCAGGGTCGGCATCAGGCTCGGGCCGTGACGTTGATCATGGCGCAGCAGGGGCCCCAGGCGTTCCTGGAGAAACTGGTCGAGCAACCCGCGATCGCGCACTGCGCTCAGTAGCTTCAGCACCCCGAGTTCATCGTAGACACAGATACCGGCATGTTCGCCAAAGCGCCGGGCGACCGCCAGCGCCTGGCGCGCTTCATCCAGGGCCTGGGCCAGGCCGGCTGGCGGATGTTTTGCCGCGCTCAAGCCGATGCACAGCTTCAGCGGGGCCAGGCGCAGGTTCAGGGGCTTGAGCCAGTTTGCCAGGCGTTGCCGGTTGTCACCGGCGGGCAGCAGCAAGGTCCACTGCCCAGCCCTGCCGAGCACGGGCAGGCGCGAAGGATGCTCGGCGGCGAACTGGCGCAATCGGCGAGTAATGCCATCGTGCTGGCGGGCCAACTGGGCTTCGGCGTCCGCGGCCACGGTTTGCGCAAATAGCGCCTCGCCACCGTCCAGTTGCAACTGCACCACTTGCCAATCCCCGTCCAGCGGCATGCCCAGCTGGCTGGCGCGATGCAGCAGCAGGTCGAGGGACTGATAGTCGCCCGCCAACAGGCGCTCCAGCACCTCATGCCGTGAGCGTCCGAGTTGCTCGGCCTCGATCAGCGCGGAGCCGATGGCCTGGGTCACCAGGACCATTTTCAGGGAATAAGGCTGTTCGATCAGCGGCATGCCGACGGCGTCGGCAGCTTCCAGCAGTCCAGGGGGGATTGCCTGGATGTAAGCCGGCCCGGTCAGGATCACCAGGCCAGCGACTTGCCGCGCGCAGGCTTCGTCGAGCAAGTGCAAAAGGTTGGCCTCATCACGGGGATGGTTGATGCCGGTGACGAACACCAGTTCGCCGCCCAGCACCCACTCGGCAATACCGCTGTTCTCGGCTACATAAGGCCAGCGCACGCCATTATCCAGGCCTGCGCTACCCGCCCGCAGGCTCATGCACTCCAGCCCAGGCAGGGCCAGTACATCCGCCACCGTCAGGCTCATGCCTGGGCGTCAGCCGATGGCACCCGCACCCGCAGGACGGCGGTGAGCGCGATGTAGGTAGCGGCCGCAGCGATAATCCCCACCAGTGGCGCGACCCACGGTGAGCTGAAGGCCAGCACCGTACCCACGGCATAGGCAATCAGCCCCGGCCAATTGAAGGCCGGCAAGCGCACATCTGCCAGCCGTGGATAGTGGCCGCGGTAGCGATAGAAAAAGTCGGCCATGATCACCCCGCCAATCGGTGGGATCACCGTGCCCAGTAAAATCAGGTAGGGCACCAGCATGTCGTACATACCCAGCAAGGCAAGCAGGGTGCCTATCACCGCGCCGACCAGAGTCACGGTCTTGCGGCGCCTGGTGCGCAGCAGGTTGCAGCCGGCGACGGCAAAGTTGTAGATGGTGTTGTCCTGGGTACTCCAGATATTGAGCAGCAGCATGGCCATCGCCGCCATGGCGAAACCTTGCAGCAGCAACACCTCCACCACATCCGGTTGCTGATAGACGATGGCGCCGTAGGCACCGATCAGCACCATCAGGCCGTTGCCGACAAAAAAGCCGATCAGGCTGGCCAGCACCGCCACCTTGGCCGAGCGGGAAAAACGCGTCCAGTTGGTGGCCTGGGTGGCACCGCTGACAAAGGTGCCAAACACCAGGGTAATGGCCGTGGACAAATCCAACTCACTGCTGGGCACCACGGCGAGCAAACCTTCCAGCCCGCCGACTTTTACCGTGGCCACCCACATCGACAGCAACAACAGCAGGCCCATGGCCGGGACTGCAATGTAAGAGAGAATTTCCAGCCCCCGATAGCCCACGTAGGCCGTGGCGCAGAACGCCAGGCCGAACAACACCATCAGTGCCAGTACGCTGCCCTGGCTCAACTCGAAATACTTGCCCAGCACCACGGCCGCCGTGGCAGTGCCCCAGGCGTACCAGCCAATCTGGGTGAACCCCAGGATCAGGTCACTCAACTTGCTGCCCACTTCACCAAAGCAGAAACGCCCCATCAGCACCGAGTTCAAGCCGCTCTTGAAGGCGATGTACCCCAGGCCTGCGGCGTAGATACCCAACAGCAGGTTACCAAGGGCCACGACCCCGAGCATCTGGGTAAAACTGAAGGCCACCCCCAGCTTGCCGCCAGCAAACATGGTTGCGGTAAAAAAGGTGAAGCCCAGCAACACCATGGCCGTGGAGCCAAGGCCCTTGCGTGCATGCATGGGCACTTCGCTGAGAGGGTAATCGTTGCCCGGTTCGTTCTGCGTCATGTGCCGTTCCCCTGTGAGTGACGCAGGGCCTGTTGCAGCGCCCGTGCCAACTGCCGGGCAGTGATGGGTGCACGGTGGGCGCTGTGCAGGTTGCACAATATTTGGGGGTGGGTAGGGCAGGGAGGCGGAATGGCTTGTGGATTGTGCCCAGTCCGGCACTAAAGTGGTGCGGCGGTGATACAAATGGGATCACCGGTCCAGGGTGTCAGTCGAACAGGGTCTGGGTGATTTCCCCACGGTGAAAGGCGAAGGCTGCTTCAAGATCACTTTCGATGGTGCGGCCGCGTGACAGGGGCGGCAGGTTGTCGAGGCTGAAGAAGCCGACGTCGGTGGTTTCAAAGCCTGCCACGGGGGCGGCCTGGTCGGTGCGCTCGCAAAGGAAGTACAACTTGTAGAAGTCGCGTACGTCAGGCCGATACAGGCCCTTGGCTTTGTGGGTCACGCTGTACAGCGCCCGTGCGGTAACGCTCAACCCGGCCTCTTCGCGAAGTTCCTTGATGATGTTTTCCGCAGCGGATAACCCGATATCGGCGTAGCCACCCGGCAATGCCCAGCAGCCATCCGTTGCTTCGCGCACCAGCAGGATCCGGTCGCCTTCAATCAGCGCGCCACGTACATCAATCATCGGCGTTGAATAACGCTGGGCGAAGTCCGAAACCAGGCCGGTAATGCGCTCCAGAGGCACTTGCCCCAATTGCGCGAGCATGCTGTGGGCAATATGGGCGATCTCTTCCAGGCGTTCGCGCTCGAAGTCATCCGTGCAAAAGTGCAGCCCGGTAGAGGCCAGTGCCTGCAAACGCTTGGCCTGTGCCAGCCAGGTGGATTCCATGATGTGGTTCCTTGGTTTGCTTCAAAACCAGGTTTTATTCGCTGCTATCGTCGAGGGCAAGCCAGGGATGGAGCAATCCATGGCGAGGGAGGTGTCCCCTCGGTTTTATAGAGGTGCTTTATTCACCGCGATAAATACAGCCACTGGTGCAGGTCTCATGGATACGAATGGCGCTGAGTTCCGGCAACAACGGCTTCAGCTCATTCCAGATCCACTTGGCCAGTACTTCGCTGGTAGGGTTTTCCAGGCCGGGGATGTCGTTGAGGTAGTTGTGGTCGAGGCGCTCATAGAGCGGCTTGAAAATCGCCTTGATCTCCGAGAAATCGCGGATCCAGCCGGTATGCGGATCGAGGTCGCCGCTCAGGTGGATGGCCACCTTGAAGGAGTGGCCGTGCAGGCGCCCGCATTTGTGGCCTTCGGGGACGTGGGGCAGGCGGTGGGCGGACTCGAATGTAAACTCTTTGAAAATTTCCACGGTATGACCTGTAAGGCTTGATTTTGGCGGGGTGTATGAGGGTTTCGGTTGCTGGTGTACTGATCAATGTACTGATTGGTCTTCGCTGGGGGTTGTTGCAGCCATCCATTCAGCAATGACTGACTGGCGCCAGGCGACCGAGTTTGGGCCTATTCTAACCTGTTTTGGGAAGGTGCCCTCCCTGATCCTTCTATAAACAGTATTGCGGCCCAGGCCGGTTGTGTGAAGCACCTCATCGAGGCGTAGGAAGCGATCAATGTTTTCTGCTCTGTTCATGACTCTCTCCTTGCGCCCGCTGTAGGCCGCGCTGTCTTGATGATGTGGATGATGAAACCGAAGGTGAGCAGCATCCAGGCGACTGGGCCGGCGAATGCTGCGACCAGGGTCTGGTCGGTACCGGTGGAGAGCAGCTCCGGCACCTTCCAGAAAAACCAGAATGTGGAACCCGCCACGTACAACACGATGGCCGTTATGAGCAGGGTGAGTTTCGTTGCGTACATGGGGTGTCCTTGCCGCGCTGGGCGGCAGAAGTTGATAGCGAAGTGCCTCGATGGCGAAGGGGGCGAAAAAGAGCTACAAATACTGGTCAACTTGCTCATGTGTCAGGGAGGGCGCGTGTCACACAATCTCGATGTTCCAGTCGTTCACGCCTATCGGGGGCATACGTTGTTTCTCAAGTTCGAATGGAGGCGGCCAAACGATGACGTACCCGTATTTGCGAGAATCATTGAGCCGGCATCCGTTGAAGGATTGGGCGAAGTTGCCGCCGAGCTGACGGGCCCATGGCCTGACTATCCGGCGGCGCTGGGTGACGCAATGGCCGCAGCGGAGCGATGGATCGACAGCCAGTTATCGTGAGTTCGCTCACCGGCAGGCATGTAGGGGGATTGGGGTTAGGGCTAAAGGGTTACGGTTTCCAGCTTTTGCCAACGCGAAAAACCATCATCAGGTTGTGATGGAGGGGGACTTTGAGAACGTGGTCGAAGAACTCACCCTTTCCGGTGATGAACCCCGTTGGCACCTTGCTTTCTTCGGTCCCGAATTCCCGCCAGCATTCTTCGCCACCGTTCTTTTCCCAGTAGGCGCGCTCTCGTTTAGGGATCTCATCGTAGGTTTTATAAAACGCGGAGTGATCCGGGATATCACAGATCCGGCGCCATGCGGGATGGCGCTTGCACCAGTCGGCGGCATGTTTAGAAGCTTGCTCGGCAGAGTAAAATTCTTTGGTATTTTGTTCGGTCATGTCCTGGGCCCCTTGTAGATGAACACGTAGGCGAACCAGAGGGTGGCGATCATGGCGCCAGCTCCTTGATCCATTCTTTGAAGCCGGCCAGCACGGGCTGGACGTTCTTCTCGTCGGCCCACCCCGCAAAGCCGATGAACCCATCGCAGTTGAATGTCACTGCCTCCCTTGAGTCAAAGTAAAAGGCTTTGCACCGGAGCTCGGCGTAACCGACTCCGATTGTTGAGCGCTGCCGGCAACGGAAAGTGTCTTTGAAGCATCCGCTTGCCTTCATCTGCTCATTGATCAGCGTGCGCAGGCGCTGCATGTTTTTGGGAGTGAGCACCGTATAGTCGAGCTTCGCGCTCGCGAACAGAGCCCGAACCTCGTTGCGATCCAGGGACATGCCGGTTCCTTGCCGCTATAGCGGCTGACTTTGAAGGGGGAGGGGTTACTGCGGGGTGTTGGCGATCAGATCGGTCTTGCGGTAGCACTCGGCAGGGAAGCCGTACTCTCGGCAGGCGCAAACTTCTCCGCATTCCTCGTTGCGAGGCTCGATACGCAGAAGGCCATGCTTCGCGGCGATGTCTTGGATGTCACCGCCGTCGAAGCTGCCACCCTCGAAGCTGGCATTGATCATTTCGTTGGCGAATGCCTTCAGAGCGTCCGCGGCGATCTGCTCAGCTGGGTGTCGGTAGAGCGGAACAATCTCAGATCCGCCTTCAGCTAAGACCTTGAGTCCTACCGCCTCGCAACTTGACGACCAGCAGCGAATGTTTCCGTTGTCGGCAAATGCTGCGTACGCCACCGGTTCGCCCTGGTGCTGGGCTTGCGTACCGAACTGATCGCAAATCGCCTCCCATATTTCGAATGCGCCACCGCCGCAGACGCGGGCCTTTTCCGCTATTAGCTCGGCAAGCTCATCGCTGAGTTCTCGCGGGAAGCTGATCATCTGCTCACGCGGCACGCCGTCAATCGTTTGGTTGGTGGTCATGGCTTCACCGTCAATTCGATATTTTCGAATTCTTCAAAGTCAGTGCAGTCCTCGAGGTCGATATTGCACTCAAGGTTTTCATGGTTTCCGCGCAATTCTTCTATCTCGTCAGCGTCAACGCCATGAATGGTCTTGCTGAATTTCACGCGGGCGTACCCGTGGATCACGATGGTTGGCATAAATCACCTCAAATCAGTTGTGCCAGTGCCAGCAGGCACCAGCATTAGGCGGGGAGTTGGGTTCAGTACGGCACGCACTCGGCGCAGTTCGCGGTCCAGCCCTTGGAGCCGCAGCCAGTGCAGACGTGTTCATCCTTGGCGGGCTCTGCTGGCTTGAGTGCGGCGTCGCAAAGATCGTCGATACGCTTGCTCTCGACTTCCGACGGCTCAGACCACGCTGGGTGCGGAGCCGGGAAGTTTTCGACAGCCATGACCGAACGCACATACTCATAGCGCTTAGCGTTCTTGAGCGTTTCTCCGAAAAGGTCATCAACCTCATCAAGTGGAATGCCCAACTCATCCAGGAGCGCAGCCTGCTTAACTGCCAAACCCTTCAACGCATCATTTTCTTCATCCGCTGCGGTCAGCAGGGCTTGCAGGGCGGAGTTCTCGGCGGTTACCCGGTCAAGTGCTTCTGCGTAGGCGCGGCCTGCGTCAGGATGTCCGGTGCTAATCGTTATTTCACTCATGACCCACCTCCAAATAATCAGAAATCACAACCGACGGCCTCTGTAGGCAACCGGCATAAACACAAAATTGCCTCGGTCATCTTGAATGACCGTCCACTCAGCATTGGTCAGTCGAGCCATTGGCTCGCTGAATCGGTATTGGCGGATCATGGGGTTCTCCAGGCGCTGCTTGGCGGCGCATTCAGAGCTGTTTGAGTAAGCGCCGGCCGATCCAGCGAACCACGGTGACTGCCTTGCTGTTGCCGATCGCCTTGTAGCGGGGGCCGTCCGGGCACAAACCCAAAACTCTCCCGCGCCAAGGGATGCACGTGTAGTCGTCGGGGAAGCCCTGAAGGCGTTCGCATTCTCTCGGCGTGAGGCGCCGAACCTGAGAAGGTAAAAGTAGCGCTGGCGGAGGGCTGCATGCATCAAGCGATGCGGTGTATTCCTCGTAGAGCTTTCCTGCGCCGCACGCGGAGGTGTGGTGCAGTTTTGTGGTGTAGGCAGTAACGATTGGCTGTCCCCGCCCGGTGTCGTCCTCACTACCGTCGAAACCTTCGGCTTTAGCCGTGTGGTTGATACCGCCAGTGATGCACACAGCTACCTGGCCGCCGGCGTTTGCATGGCTGCCTGAGTGATTCATTGCACGTAGGGTAGGGGCGATCTCCCCGGCATCGGCGCCGTGATCCTTGCAGGAGAAAGCAAATACCGCGTTCTCCTGTCCGTTGTTTCTGCCCAGGGCAAAGGCGAGCTTGTTGCTGACGCCGGGGTCTTGCGTGCCGTGCACCACCAGAAGGCTTTCTCGGCTCTCATGATCACCGTATTGGTTTGTCGTCAGCGGCGCCGTAACCACGAACGTTTCGGTTTCAGCATCCATCCTTGTCCCGCCAGGGTGCGCGCTGAGCGCGGTAGCTACCGCTGTTTGCTGGCAGTTGGCGCCGCCGCCAAAGGTCTTGGGCCAATCAGGTGGAGAGACTACATGTCCTCCGCAAGCTCCGTCTGTCCCAGGGAAGCCGCCTGCGTCAGTGCGAGCATCAAGGGTTGCGGCAACGTCCTGCCCCGGGACTCGGCGCGGCGCAGTATCCCGGCGCAAGCCTTCGCGCTCAAAAAGTACCTCGGTGGGATCGAACCCGTCTCGAGCACTTGCGACAACGAACACACGACGGCGTCGTTGGGCCAGGCCGAAATATTGGGCGTCCAGGACCCGCCACGCGATTGTTCTTTTGGGTCCATACACACAACCAGCGTCCTGCCATTTCTTCCCTGGAGGCTGCAGCTCGCAGTCTTCCCCAGCAAGCGCGCCAAGAAAGCATCCGAAGGCGTTCCCTTTGTCACTGAGGACGCCGGGGACGTTCTCCCAGACGATAACGCTGGCGGGCTTTCGCTGGCCTGCTCGAACATAGTCAACTGCATCTGCAAGCTCCACGTATTTGATGGTGAGGGCGCCGCGGGGGTCGGTGAGACCTTCGCGCATACCGGCGACCGAGAAGGCCTGGCATGGGGTTCCGCCGACCAGCACGTCCGGCGCCGGGATCTTGCCGGCCAGCACCAGGGCGGCCAGCTTGGTCATGTCGCCGTAGTTCGGCACGTCGGGGTAGTGATGGGCCAGGACCGCCGAGGGGAACGGCTCAATCTCGGCGAACCAGGCGGCGCGCATGCCCAGCGGGTGCCAGCCTTGTGTCGCGGCTTCGATGCCGCTGCACACAGAGCCGTAGGTGATATCGGGCATAGGGGATCCTCGCCGGCTGGCGTGATTCGTTGATGGGGTATGGTTACTCGTCGTGACAAACGCGAAGGGCTTCGCGGTTGTAGGCGAGCTGCAATTTTGCCGACACGTTTTCGGGTATCACGTATTCGTGTCGCGGCGGGGAGAGGAACTGCGCCGACCCTGCTGGGCCCAGGCCGTGCAGGTGGTGAATCATCAGCGTCATGGCCTCGCCCTGCTCAGTAATGCCTGCCCACTCCATCAGGTCGGCCAGGGCCTGGCGCGTGCCGGGGCGAACCCTGAGCCTCAATTCCTCTTCGGCAAGTGCTACACGCTTCCTGGCAGACTTGGCCGAGCGTTCTTTCTGCGTTACTGCTGCCATGACCTACCTCTTCTATTCCGCTGGCCGGCAGTGCGAGCCAGGTTTGACGTTTGCGTTGCTGGATTCGGGTTATGCGGCGCATGAGTCGACCTTTACCTGGTGCCAGGCGCCGACGGCTTCGAAGATCCGCGCGGCGTGCGCCTCGTCCAGCGACATCGCTTCAGGTATGGCGATCCAGCCCGAAGCCACCATCTGGCTTTGATTGGCCTCGTCGCGCAGTTTCTTGTAGCAATGCTCGATCACATCTTCCAGGTGGTCGGAGAGGTAAACGCCATCGGGCGCCACCTCCACCGACTTGCTGTAGCGGTCGCCGCGGTCGTCGATACACAGGGCGCTGAGGTAGATCGTCCATCGGTGAGGAATTCCGCAAACGGCCTGGCCTATCTTCCCGGGCGGGATGTTTTTCAGCGACTTGTAATTGACCATGCCCTGGCGGCCGCTGGGATCGATGTTCACCACCGCGACGTGGTTGGCAGCCAGCAGCGACCGGCAGGACCGGTCAATGCGTGCTTTGAGATTGTGGGGTTTGCGCTTGCTCATAATGCCTCCGCGAGTTTGCGCAGCGCCTTACGTTCTGCCGCTGTGATGGGCGGCTTTCGGCGCTTGAGGATGGTTTCGGGATCGATCTTGGTGGAGCGGGGCGGTGGCAGCGGGTTGATCGCCGGGCTTTCGCCCAGGTAGATCGTTCCACCGGCCGCCAGGAACTGCGCCGTGCGCTCCGATATTGAGTCGGCGTGCTGACGCTGCTGCTCAACCAGGTTGAGGTGGTTGCTGATCATGCTGCCGCCTTGGCCAGCGTCACCCCGGCCATGCTGAAGGTCGACCCCTGCGCCGCGACCATCGCGTCGAGCGCTTCCCGGTTGACCAATAGGACGGTGATCGGCGCCTGACCATATGCCACGGCTTTCACCAGGGCCTCGAAGTCTGTCACGTTGGCCTGCAGCGCTACCTGCTCCACGGTGTGGCTCGCCACAGGCTTTGTGGCCTGGCCGACGGTCGCCTGGACCGGAGCGGTGCGGACAGGCTCTGGTGTCGCCACCTTCTCCACGACCGGTTCTGGCTTGATAGCTGCCAGGCGCTGGGCTTCTTGCTCTTCGGCGATACGCTTCGCGTCGGCCTTTTGTTGCTCCGCCTTCTGGTGTTCCGAGATCCGAACCTTGATCAGCGCTACCAGATCATCGCTCGCCTTCATCACCAATTGCTGCACGTCGTTGAAGAGGAACATGTAGTCGGCGGCGAGCTCGTCCAGGCTGGCCAAGTTGTTCCGGATGCTGTCGCCGATCTGGCTGGCAGCGATCTTCGCCCGGGCCAACTCCGAATCAGCGGCATCGCGCAGGCTGGCAATGGTCTTTTTGCCTTTAATGGCGCCGGCGAAGTCCGCTGGCACAGCCGGCATGCGCGCCTTTCCGCCCAGCGATGCGTTGATCCGGTCGATATGCACCTGCAGCGCCTTGGCTGCGTCCATGGCGATGTCTTCACGGATGCTGACCTTACGAGCCTTCACCAGCTTGTCGAGCATCAGGCGTTTTTTGCGTAGCTCTTCCTGAATGGTGTCCAAGGTCTTGAACAGCTCGTCGATGCTGGCCGTCTGTGCGAGCGCATTCGCCTTCACAAGGTCGATGTTCTTTTCGGCCTTGTCGCAGAACTTGACCATTTCCTCGGCGTCGGCGAAGTGCTGATCTGTCTGCAGGTCAGTGTTTATGGCCTGGATGCGCGCCATCACCGTAGATTGAAAGGCGGGAAGGTTGGACGACTTCACGGCGCCTTCGAGTTGGACGGAGAGCGTAGGCAGCGTTTCGATAACGGCCGCGACAACTTCAACAACAGCGGCATGTGGGGTGTGCTCAGCCAGGTCGGCCTCAAACTGCTTCCAGCCTTCGATCAGTTGCTCGGCGCGGCCGGCGACCGGGCGATATTCCATGCTGACGAAGTTCTCGGCAGTGCCGTCGGAACAAACGAAGATGACCCGCTCGGCGCCGCTCACCAATAACTGCTGCTCAAGCTGCCAATAGTAGTGCGGTGCCAGGTCCTCAGCTTTCACTTGGGCGACCAGTGATTCGTTCCAGAGCTTGTGCTCGAACAGCGTCTCACCGAGCTCCGTCGCGCCGTCCAGAGAGGCCAGCAGATTGCCTTCGGTACCCACGACCGGATACAGCTCTTCGCCGATCATGACTTCCACTAGGGGGCGAGCCAGCGCCTCAGTCGCGTGACCCTTGTCGAAGATGAACTGCTGCGAAGGCGTCACATCTGGCGCGATGCCGGTCTTCTTCAGAGTGAGAAGCTCGGTGCGGGTCTGGTACTTCGAAGCGCCCATCATTGCCGGAGCTTCAGAAGCGGTGAAGTGCTGAGCGCGGAGGGCATGCCATTCGGCAGAGCCTTGAGCAACGTTATGGATTTTCATGCTGCTGCACCTTCGAGTGGCTTGAGCTGGTTGATGGAGTCGATTTGTTCGGCGGTCAGCGTGTATTTGCTGCTGACAGTGGCGATCAGATGCTCTGGCGATGACTTGCCGTCCTCAATCGCCTTGCGCCATCTCGGCAGGTTCTCTGCCAGCTTTTCGTCGGGATACGCCTCAAGCTCCGTCGGCGCCGCGATCTTGGCTACGCTGGCGAGGGGCTGGCCGTTCTCGCGGTCTTTCGGCATGTCCTGCAACTCTTCCGCGACCGGCATGCCGCGCAACACATCAGGGAACACGTCACGCAAGGCGAAAGCTCGGGCCCGCATTTGGCGCATTCGCTTTGGGTGCTGGGTCCACGGGCCTTGCTTGCCCATCAATCCCGCCGTCTTGGCATCGTCCATGTCGAAGGTTCTGACCTGCTCGTCTTCGCCGCGGCGCTTCACTCGGCAGGTTGCCGCGTGTCCGTCGTCGCTTTCGTAGACGTACTCACAAAGAGGCGAGCCCCGCACCAGGGCAATCACTGCGTCACCCCAGAGCGCCGGGCGCCCGTTGATGACCGCGATGTTCTGCATCGCTTGCAGCGGTTGCAGGCCCAACTCCAAACCCCACTGGATCGCAACCAGGATGTTGCCGGGGTTACCGAGGAACTCTTTTGGCACGATCGTCGACTTGGCCAGGATGTCGGCAAAGGCCATTGCCTCGGTAAGCGACGACGGCGTCAGGCTGAAACTTTGCTTTGTGGTTAATTCGGACACGACAGAATCCTTGCCGCGATGCACGCAGCGTTTGAAGGTGTGGGGTTATTGAGTGACGCGATCAGCGAGGGCGCTGATCAGCATCAGGAAGATGAAGACGGAGATGGCGATTAAACTTCCGCGGAGGATGGCGGCACGTTTTGCACGCTGGTAGGAGGTCAAGCTTTCACCTCATATGTGATCGTCCACTCACCACACAGGCAGGCCCTGCGGCTCCAAGCGTGAACATTTTCAATGCTGGCTAATTCAGCAGAGTGTAGAGCGTCTTCCCAAGTTGCGCCCTTGAACACCATCAGTACGCGGTCGCTTGGTACCGCCATGAATTCGGGCAGTTCTTCAATTTGTTCGTCGATCAGCGATTTAACCGGTGCGGTACTCATGCGAACTCCTTGCGCTGCCTGCAATGCTTCAGCAGGCGCTGGCAGTAATGGCTGAATTCTTCGAGGGTGATCAACTGATCCGTCATCAGGTTGGTGATGATCTGCTGAACCAGAATGCTGTTACCGGGCGGACTGTCCGGATGCGAGAGGCTATCCAGCGCTTCATCGATAAGGATGTGCGGGCTCATAGGTCCGCATCCACGTCGCCTTCTGCCTCTTCCCGCTCGGCTGCAACCGCGTCGGCGGCGTAGGGCTTGAGAAGGGTCATGGCGATACGCTCGGCGGATTCAATGGGGCGTTGCTCGCCAATCAGGTCTGCGGCGTGGCCGCGTGAGTCGGCCTGGCTGCCCAGGATCGACGACAGGAATAACCGGGCGAATGAGTCGCGCTGGTCCAGGCTGTCGATCTGGCGCTGATTCAAGATGCCTTGCAGGTACGTGCAGTACCGGTCGAACGTAACAACCTGCGGCCGGCCGTAGCGGCGCTTCCACTTGATGTCCATGCCGCACACCAACTGTTCCGCCGAGTGTTCCAGCCACTCCTGTTCCAGATCCTCCTCGCTGATCTCTGGAGGCAACTGAGCGTCGAAGCGCTCTTGGCATATCTTCAATGCTGCGTTCATGGTCGCCTCCAGGGTGGCGGGTTAGTCGTAGTAGTCCTGATCGGCCAGGTACTCGGAATGCTCATTCACAAGCCACTCTTCCATCGAGGCGATCTCAGATTCAGTCATGAAGCTGGTGTCGTCTTTCGATTCCCACTCGATTTCGCAGTGCCCGTGATACTCATCGGGATCAGCGGCCTGCGAGCTGAAGTTGCCTTTCGAGGCCGAGAAAGAGACAACGGTCAGGTTGACGGCAATGTCCTCGCCATCCTTGACCGTCCAATATTCGTAAGTGCGGGCCATGTCTTTCTCCAAGTGGAATGGGCTTCCAAATACCTCCAGGGGGACTAGAGGCATTTGTGAAACCAGATGGCAGGCCTGAAACAGCAGGTCGCCATCTGCGCACAATCCAGCTACTGGCTACGGATCGTGGTGGGTCGTCAAAGGTGATTGATGCAGGGGGCGGCCTTGCGCCGTGTGGACTCATCCGCATCCCGCTGCGCACTCTGTGAATGCGCAGGAAGATGGTTCACTTGTGTGCTTCGGGATCTTTCAGATGCTTGTCGAATAGCTTTTTGTGGCGCCGTGCGAACCGGGCCACAAAAGCAACGGCGACCATGGTCAGCGCAGCGACAACAAGCGGGTAGAGCTTAATACCGAGGAAAATCGCTAGCGGGGCAAGGAAGGACGCCCCAAAAAACGGAAGAAAGACCTCTGTATGCGTTGAGTCCTTTTTGTCTTTCCACCATTGGTAGCCTGCGCCCTCAGTGGTATATGGCGTCCAACCGCGCAGCCTTGCCAAAAACTCAAGCACGGGGTTACGCCCAGCCTCAGCATCGTCGATCCAGGCCCAGGCCTTTCGCCAGACGAGACCAAGGAGAACGGCACCTAAGAGCAGGCCCGCTACTGGAAAGCCCAGCATGAAGCAGGCCATCAGTTGTTCCGGAAAACTTTCAAATCTGCCCATCTCACTTCCTCCGCTGGATTTCCAATGCCGCCTCATCGAAGCGGCATCAGTAAATCTGTGGCGCCGTGACCCGCTACTGGCGTCGGTCATCGGCTTGAATTTGATGCCCGGATATTTACCCACGCCGGGCCGTGGTAGCCTCTCAAGTCCCTACAACCGTTGAGGCAACAACATGGAAATTGCTAAACCGAAATGCTCGGCATGCGGAGTCGAAGGATTGACTAAGGTCGCCATCCAGCCCGCCCCGGCAAACAAGAACATCCTGGTTGCAAGCTGTGGTGACTGCGGAAACATCCATTCAGTGTTTGCAAAGCCTTTTGAGCCGCCTCAGGTGCCGAGAGCAAACCAGGTCGAGATCATTCAGTAGCCAGGAACTGAGGGTAAGTGGCGGCTGGGTCCTGCTCAGCACCTTGTCGCCACAACTCAACAAAGTGCCGGTAAGCAGATTCGGCGAACTGCTTGG
Organism: Pseudomonas sp. WS 5410; assembly: GCF_012985645.1. Taxonomy (NCBI): domain Bacteria; kingdom Pseudomonadati; phylum Pseudomonadota; class Gammaproteobacteria; order Pseudomonadales; family Pseudomonadaceae; genus Pseudomonas; species Pseudomonas sp. WS 5410. The sequence continues at coordinate 58,329 of NZ_JAAQWS010000022.1, forward strand.
CCAACTGATCAAATTCGTCGGTGCCTGGCTTTGGAATTACTTCAATCGTCAATCCTTCAATCTTCATCTGCTAATTCTCCGGTTTGATTTCCCTGATACCCCTCGTGAGAAGGGCATCGAGGAAATCTGTCTCGCTACGCATATCTGGATCATTCGCCAGTTCGGTATCCCTCGATCCGCCGCAGGTTCTCCCTGCGTTTCCTTCCAGCACCCAAGTCACTCCCCAGGCGGTAGGTCAGATCAGATCGCCGGTCCCCAGTAGAGGCGTAGCGGCTTAATAGTTAGTTTTTGACAGAGCCTTTGCATCGGCCCTCCCTGTCCTTGCCGGACAGGCGGCCCCGCTGTTATTTACGCAGCGGGATCGTCTTCTGAATTTTTAAAGAGCGGGTCAGGCCGTGAGGCCCTGGCGAGTCCCTGTTGGGTGACTCGATGGAGCTAATATCTCCTATGGAAATATTCATGTCAACTCCAATGGAGATAATTTTTAAGGTAGGCATAAAAAAGCCCGCTCATTGGCGGGCTTGGATGCAGGAGTGGACCTATGCCACCGGTGACTTGCAGTGCTTACAAATGACGGCGTCTCTGTTTATGCGCTCCGCACAGGCCGGGCACTTCTTGATTGATTTTCGCCAAACCCATAGCCCGATGATGGATAGAGGAACACCTACGATCATCAGCCAGCCCGCCTCCATTTGCTTGTGGGAACCAGGAAAAGCAGTCTGAGCCTCCCAGAAACCCAGTGCAAAAGCGGCCACCCCGAGCGCAGCAAGTATTTTTCCGAGCATCGAAACCTCCATGTGAATTGATCTTGAATCCTACCATGCAGGCGAGATGACATCGCAGCAGGAGAGCAGAGATATTTGTGCGGAAGGATTGGTGAGGGCGGGAAGGGCGGATACAAGAAGCCCGGTGCTGGGCCGGGCTTTGGTACGGAGGAACTGCTACTGGATGAACTTGGCGGCAGTAAAGGCTAGCCCGGCCAGCACTCCTGCAAGACCTATATATTTCCAGGTTTGCTCATTGATAGTCTTTTGGACATCAGTGATTGATTTTTGAAAGCTGACAGCTAGGTCCTGAACGTCCTTGCCGCTAGCCCTTACATAGCCCGCAAGGTCATCCTTTGAGGCCAATAAGGCAAGGTCTGCCTTCGTAGCCAGGTTCGGGAACACATGTTTATCGAATGAGCCCAGAGTTGTTTCAATGCGTGCAAGCGCCTCCCGTATTTCTGGGATAGATTTTTCAAGGTTCGCTACGCGCGCTTCCATTGGATGCTCTCCTGGAGGTTCTTCTCCACCAGTATTGCCGGTGTCGGAGCTTCTGTCACCTTTCCTTACCGGGACGATGTGGCCTTTGGAATCCAGAACCGCATTCAGTCTAGTCATTTTCCGATTTCCGAGAATCGAATTGCTCGACCATTCGAGATAGGGTTTTTGCTAGAGATCGAGCCGTCTCGATAGGCATGGTTACCGCGCCAACGTCCAAGCGGAACAATTCGGCGGAACCTGTCTCAACCTCTGCAGGTTTGTCAGAGTAGGTAATGATCCTAGAGTTTTTTACCAGTAAAGAGTTTCTGCCGAACGTAAGATGAATCGCATCTTGTTCATTCCAGCTGATTGCGAATGCGTCAAATTGATCGACCTGCTCATCCATATAGCTTCCCGCCTGTACGTGCGGAATTGTCGTCGTGTTGATTGGCTCGCTCACTGCTATCTCCATGCGCCTTGCGCTCAATTAAATTGCTAAAGCATCCCGCCGCGCCAGACTACGCGACCGATGATACGAACCTCGTTTATCTCCCCATCACGCAGCGTCTCATCGCGGTAGAGCGGGTTGTCGCTTCGAATGATCCAGCCGTCGAAATCGGACTTCACCAGGCGCTTCACGATCGTGCCTTTTGACTCGCTCTGCATGGCGAATATCTGGCCGTCCTTCGGTTCCACTCTCGACTCATCCACCAGCAGCACGTCGCCGTCATTGATTGTCGGCTCCATGCTGTGTCCGTTCGCATAGATCACGTCCAGGTGTTTCTGGTTGAGGTTGTTTGCGCGCAGCCAGGCCGACTTGAACGCCATCACGCCGCGGATCTCGACGTGCGGGTTGTCGTCCCCGTCGCCGGTTGACCCGCGCGCCGTCAGTTGCAGGACGCCGGTGTAGCCGGGCTCATCGTTCAGATCGAAGCTGCGCGGGGGAGTACGGCCGCCTGAACTTATCGCAGCCGGCGCCTGACTCAAGCCCGCAGCAGAAGCCATGCGACCTATGTCGTCCTCGATGCGCTTACTGAAAGAGCCAATCGGCACGCCAAGCATTTCGGCCATAGAAACAGCAAGCTTCTGCGTGAGTGGGCGATGGCCATTCAGATGGCTGCCAAGTGTTCCCTGGCTCATGCCGACAGCGTGCGCGATCTCGTCCTGGGTCAGGCGCTTGTCCTTCGGGCGCGAGGCATTGAAGTCCGCAATTGCCTTTTTCAAGGCCGCGCACTCTTCCCGCTCCCAATCAAGCAATTGGCGTCTTTCTTTATTCATTTCGCAAGAATATTCCCACTGGAAATAGTTAACCATCTCCATTGGAGTTGCAAAGTATCTCCATGGGAGATAATCTGCCGACATGAATGCCAATGGAGATATGGCCATGAGCCGAATCACTCTCAATCAGTTCGCTATCAGCAAGGGCCAAACCAAGGCCGCTCAGCTGCTCGGCATGTCCCAGGGTGCGCTGAACAAAGCACTCAGGGTTGGCCGGGACATTTTCGTGACCGAGGCGTCGGACGGCACCTTTCATGCCGAAGAGGTTCGCCCATTCCCGAGTCAAAACCAGCTTAAAAAATCAGCCGCTTAAACCAATTCATCAGCCACTGGAGACAAACGATGCATTTCGACCCAAGCCACATGCACGACAAACCCACCAAGGTCCGCCTGGATGAAGTGGCCGACGATCTGCTCACCGCCATGGCGCGTTTTCAGCGCACGCAGAAAGCAGTTCTCGCTCGGGAAATCCTCGAGCGCGGCCTGAACCAGATGATGGAAGAGCTTAACGCGAAAACTGATGTGGCCTGAAGTGGCCTAGGAGGCCCTGTGCCTGAAAGAAAACCGCTGGAAGTCCAGCTCGACTGGCAGGGAGTCGCCGATCTGGAGCTGCTAGCCAGACGCAAAGGCGTAACCCCAGAAGAGCTGGCCGCAACAATTATGAACCGGGCGCTTGATCGAATGACCCGGCCACCAAAGAGCCGGAGCAACGTCGCTTCCATAGGACGAAAGGGCTGATTAGCCCCTCAGGGACTATTGAGGATCTGCCAGTGAAACAACCCAGCAGTAAATCGGACGCACAAAAAAGCCACCGGGCAAGGGTGGCTTTTCGTGCAGCACTTACAAATCAGTTCTGGAGCGAATAATGCCTATTCCCCAATCAGTCGTCAACATTAACGAATCCGCGCCACGTTTTCTGCAATCGCAAAACGTGGCGCGGACTATGTCATCCGTAGAAATATCTAAGCTGACCAAGAGGCGTCACGACAACGTGAAGCGCCTCATCGAGGACTTGGCCCAGGGCGGATTGGTCCACCCTCAATCTGAGGATGAATGGTCCACGGACAAACTTGGTCGTCCTCGCGCCACCAGGATCTACAACGTTGGCGAACGTGATAGTTACGTTATCGTCGCGCAGCTCTCGCCAGAGTTCACCGGAAAGCTGGTTGATCGCTGGCAGTACCTTGAAAAGCAGGCTCAAAAGCCCGAGCTGCCCGCCAGCGTTAAGGTCATCGGGGAGCTGGCGATCATGGAGTGCTTCACCAGACTACTGAAGCCGGCGCCATCAAGCCAAATGATGATGCTGACCAAGATCGCCGCCAACAACGGACTGGATGCGAAATTCCTCCCTGGTTATGCCATCGACGCCGCTCCAGACGCTACTGGCGGATCTTCGATGGAAACTAAGCCCATCACCGACCTCATCAAAGAAAACGGGATAGCCAGCACAGCCACGGCCTTCAACCGCTTATTGGCCGCTAACGGCTTTATCAAAAAGTGCCAGCGCAACAGCACCAAGCGCGGCGTCGTCGACTTCTGGTCGGTGACTGATAAGGGCCTTCGTTATGGCAAGAACCTGACCAGCCCCAACAACCCCCGCGAGACCGCCCCGCACTGGTACGTGGATCGCTTCCTTGAATTGGCCTGCCTTGTCGGCAAAGGAGCCAAGTAATGGCTGGCGACTGGATTAAATTCGAACTCACTACCATGGACAAGCCAGAGGTTTGCCTTATCGCCGACCTGGCCGGCATTGATCCGGATGCGGTGGTGGGGAAGCTCATGCGTGTGTGGGCTTGGTTCGATCAGCAAACAGAAAATGGTAACGCTCCAAGCGTTAGTAAAAAGTTACTTGATCGCTCAGTAGGCGTTACCGGTTTCTGCGATCACATGAAGTCCGTGGGCTGGATGGCAGAAGCTGAGGGTGTGATCAGCCTTCCTCATTTTGAGCGTCACAACGGGAAGACCGCTAAAAACAGGCTCCTCACGGCAAAGCGCGTAGCCAGTCATAAAGCAGGTAACGCAAAAGGTAACGCTCGCATCGTTACTTCTGCGTTACCTAAAGAAGATGTAGATGTAGAGAAGAATAAAGATCAACACAACTCTCTCTCTGCGCACGAAGCGCTGGTCGCCGAAACGTTCGACGGCTTGGCGCCAGCCGAAGGTGTGCAGGGAGAAGAAAATCCAGAAGCCGACCCCGTTCCTGTCGACCCCAAGGCGCCATCTGAAATGACGCTGGATTGGGAGCCGAACCGGAACCTCCTGAAAAACTATGCCCTTCGGATGACGCTGCCGGTGGATGTGTTCACTGCTGATGCCACGGCTTCGTTCGTCTGTCACTACACGGCATCCGGCCGGATGGAGACGCAAGACGCATGGGTGGCGCTGCTGGTGAAGTGGGTCAAAACTGACCGAAATCAAGCCAGCAACGTCCGTCAGTTCCCGGCGCGCCGCCAGAGCAACGAGCCTGACTTCGACAGCAACGCATGGGCCGAAGGGCTTGTGGTGAGCCCATGAAGCCAGCCAGCCAACTGATGGCGACCATGGGCAACCTGCCGCCCGCCGTTCACGCTCAGCCGCTACAGGTGACGCCACAGACGGCCGAAGTGGTGAACGCCCTGTTCCGCCGCCTGCGCGGGATCTTCCCGGCGTGGCGCCAAGCATGGCCGTCCACCGAAGCGCTCGATTCCGCCAAGGCCGAATGGATCAAGGAGTTTGCCGACGAGGGCATCCGCACTCTGGAGCAGATCGAGTTCGGTATCCAGAAGTGCCGAAAGCTCAAGAAGCCGTTCGCGCCGAGCGTTGGTGAGTTCATCGCTATGTGCGTGCCTGGCCCTGAAGACTTCGGTATGCCGCTCGCAGCTGACGCATGGATCGAGGCGCTGATTGGTACCTACAGCCACGAAGCGGTGAAGTTTGCCGCCGAGGCCACCGGGCTGTTCGACCTGCGTTCCGCCAAGCAGGAAGACAAGGGCCTTCGCCAGCGCTTTGATCACAACTACGCCGTGGTGATCCGCCGCGCCCAGGAAGGCCAGCCGCTCGACGGAAAGATCCTCACCGGCATCGGCCACGACAGCCAGAAGACGGCGCTGGAACTGGCTGACGAATTGGCCGACCAGCAAACCCAGGCGCGAATCCTTCAGCAAGGCATCCCGGCCGACGGCAAGTCAGCCCGCGAACTGCTGCTGGCAAAAATGAACATCAAGCGCGATGCGCAGCGCGTAGAGGGCAAATTCTGATGAAGGATCACATCGAAAAAGCGGGTATTCGCTGCGCAGTTTCTGCGCTGGCAATGCTGGTTTTCTGTTTCGTGGTTTGGGGGCCAGTGAACACTATCTGGATCGGCCCATGGATCTACGAAGGAACCACCATTGGCTCTTTGGAGTGGCGTAAAGCATGGGTTTTCAATGGCTGGATTCTTTTCGCACCTATCGCCATCTGCCTCGGCTACTGCATCTTCACGATGGTTCGGGCGATCCGCAAAGACGAATCGGAGCGCCTGGGGCGCATGGCATTGATCGCAGAAGCAGGGGAGCAACGGACATGACCGAATTCGTAGAGGTGAAGACGCAAGACCTGTCGGGCGCGGCGCTGCTGGTTCTGAACGCTCACGCAAACTCCTTGGATATTCCATTCCCTCACTGGATTGGTGGTGCTGACGCTGACCAGGGTCCGTCCTACTGCCGGTCATGCGCGGAAGCAGAGGTCGCAGCAGGGCGTGCTGAATACGTCGATGGCGGATGGCAGCAAGAAAATGACGGCTGCTGTCACTGCGAAACCTGCGGGCGCCTGCTCGATTACACGCTGACCGAATACGGCGCCAGCGAAGAGATTGATCACTACATGGGCACCGAACTTGCGGGGCCGATCTCCCCGGAGGATGCATTCCACATCGCGAAGATGCTTGAGCAGGATGAAAAAAATCCTCAGGCACTCTCGATTGGTATTCAGGCTGCGGAACTGATCAAGGCTCAACAATCGGCCATCGAAGCCGCAGGCCTGAAGGTGAAGCCATGAGCCTCCCAATCACAGCAGCCTGCACCCTGGCGGGTTTCTCCATTGGCGTGTTCTGCGTCCTGATCACAATGGCGGTGACGGCATGAGCGATTACAGCGAACTGAAGCGGCTGGCCGAGGCGGCCACTCCGACACCTTGGGAGCGTGGCGACGGAAACGAAGTCATGGTCTCGGAAGAGGGGGATGAGGCGTACTGGTCTTGGGAGCAGGCTGGCCCTGCACAGATTCATGGTTCGGGTGAGCAGCCCGTTAGAGATGCCGACTTCATCGCTGCAGCTAATCCCGCCGCAGTGCTGGCCCTGATCGCCGAGAACGATCGGCTGAAGACATTGCGGAGCACAACCGAACGTGACCTTGCGCAAGAGCTTGAGGTTTGGCGGCACGGGCCGTCCTGCTGGACTTGTGGAGATACCGGTGACGTGCATGACATGGTCGGAGAATGGCGCGGCCAATGCGACTGCAATGCAGCCAAGGTGATTGATGTTGCCAGCGAGCGCGACCAGCTCAAGGCCGAGAACGAGCGTCTTTCCACGGAAAATAGCGAGATTGAGTCGGCGGCCATCACTTACATCGAGGACATGCAGGAAGCGCAGCGCGAAAACGCGCGCCTCACTGAGCTTTTCACGGTTGGGATGACGCTGGATGGGAATCTGCGTGTTTATGGCGATTGGCAGAGCGTTAGGAAAGCACAGGAGATTCTCGCTGAGCGCGACCAGCTACGCGCCGAAATCGCCGGCCTACGCACCGGCTACGAAGCCTACGAGCGGGTGAATGCTGAGCTGAAGGCCGAGAACGAGGCGCTGCGTAAGGCATTGAAAACCGCAGAAGATGCCATGTGGCACGCCGACGGGAATATGGATGGAGAGGCCGCAGATGCTCGCGATGCTCTTGCAGTCCTGGGCCAGGGAGAGCAGTCATGAGCGAAGTCGGATTGATTTTCATAATCCTCACAGCCTGGGCCACTGGCACTCAGCTTGGCTATGCCTTTGGCTACCACCGTGCATTCAAACGGCTCATTCCAGAGCTGAACGCTGAGCGGGAAGAGGTGGCGAAGCTGAAGCTGTTGGCTCGCCTGCGGGGTGATCAGTGATGGCCGAGAAACTGCGCATCAACTCCCTAGCCGAACTGTCGACCCTGCAGGCGGCCATCCGCAAGAAAGGGTTCCCCTGCAATGTGGCGATCACCGGGGCCAGTCGGAGCCTTCCCCAGAATGCCCTGTTCCACAAGTGGTGCGAGTGCGCAGCCCAGTTCTTCGTGTCCATGGGCAAGACCACGTTCGCCACCGGTGCGCCGATGAACATGGAGAACATGAAGCGCAACCTGAAGCTGACCTTCCTGGGCGAAGAGGTTATCCGCGACATCAACCTCAAGACCGGCGAAGTCACTGAGCGCTACGAACTCAAGCACACCAGCGATCTGGACAAGGGTGCCATGCACTCGTTCATGACCTGCATTGACGCCTGGGCCGCTGAACACGGGATCTACCTTCCGCATCCCGAGGACAGCGAGTACATGAAGATGCGTTGCAACATGGGAGAGGCGGCATGAGCCATAACTTCAAGCCGGGCGACCTGGCGCTTGTCATTGACGCATCAATTGAATCAAACCTCGGCATGGTTGTTGAGCTGATTCGGAAAACCAGTGATTCGACAATCACTCTCCCGGATGGTGGAAGGGTGGGCAATCCAGAGATGAAGGTTTGCTGGGTGGTGGCGGCGGACGGGCTTGTAACCACAAACAAGCTCAAGCCAGAACCATTCAAGGTCAAGTACGCAGCTGTTCCTGAGCGCTGCCTGATGCCCCTTCGCGGCGATTTCGCGCCCGAGCAGCAGAAAGCCAAGGAGGCAGAGCCATGCGCGTAGCCATCGAGAAGAAGGCGCCCAAGCCCAAGACCTGCAAGAACCCAGCATGCAGGGACTCCTTCGTCCCGCAGCGCCTCGGTCAGGCGGTGTGCAGCCCTAAGTGTGCGCTGGCCACCGTAGAGGTGCAGAAGGCCAAGGAGAAAAAGTCGCTTGCCCAGGCCGGTCGCCGGGATATCAAGGTGCGCAAGGAGGCCCTGAAAAGTCGCGGCGATCACATGCGCGAGGCTCAGCAGGCGTTCAACGAATACATCCGCACCCGTGACCAGGCCGCCGGCCACTTCTGCATCTCCAGCGGCAAGCCTTTGGACTGGAGCGGAAACGCAGTAGATGCAGGGCATTACCGCAGCGTCGGCTCCGCGCCGCACCTGCGCTTCGATGAGCGTAACTGTCATGCCCAGAGCAAGCAGGACAACCGATTCCTCTCCGGCAACGCCGTGGACTACCGGATCGGCCTGATAGCTCGCATTGGCCAGGAGGCCGTCGATGCCCTGGAATCCGACCAGAGCGTGCGCAAGTACACCGTGGATGAGATCAAGGCCATCAAGGCTGCGTACCGGGCAAAGACCAGAGAACTGAAGAGGGCTGCAGCATGATGAAACTCAACTCGGCACGTCTGGCTTGGCATGACGCCCTCTACACGCCGTGGGATAGCCAGGGCTCGCACGTCGAGCAGATCGGCTTGCTCGGATGCTCAGTGCAGAAGACCGAAAAGTCCGTGAACAGCCGGCATGCCATGCAGCAGGCGATATCGGCGCGGATACAAAACGCCATTGCATCTCTGCCTGACGACCTGCGCGCCTTCGGCAACCACATGTACAGCCCCATCGCCACTGATGACGAGAAGGACGAGGCGGAAGACCTGTTGTTCGCCACGGCCTACCAGAACGCATCTCGAACAGGCGTGATGACGGCGGCGAAGATGATGCGCGCCAGGTATGTTTGCGCTTCAACGCTGCATCGGTACCGGCGTATCAACCAGGGTGGACAAGGGGAGGGAGACGATCCGCTGCCCACGGTTTTCAAGTTGCGGGTGTGGATATACGACACCTACGGCGTGGAGCTACCAGGTGATCAGTGGGCAAGGGATTGGGCGCCATTCGTGGAGCATTGTTTCGACGCCTGCAACTGGCTGGACAAGGAAGCACTGGTGCCGCTTTCCGGCGCAATAAAAATTATGAAAGAGGCTGCTTGACGCCAAGTCGGCGTTTTGGCATTATTTCGCCACTGTTAGAGTTTTGCCTACGGCAACTAACTAAATGATCCAATGAAACCCGGCCATCGCGCCGGGTTTTTCGTTTCTGGAAGGTGGCGCCCAGTGGTGGGCAATCCGGTTTGAACCCGGAGCTATCGGAAACGGTAAGAGTTCGACTCTTTCACCTTCCGCCAAATTACGCTGACTGAATGTGCGCTGGGACGCACACGGGACTGTAAATCCTGCGCCGAGGCTATGTGGTTCGATTCCATCAGGCAGCACCAGTTTCACCTGTAGCCAGGACAGCCCTCGGGAACCCCTGGACGCGGTATCGCCGGTAGTCACGCGTCACGAAAGAACACCGGCAGCCCACGCGCTCTGTTCACACCTGACTTCCAGAGCGGCGCGAGACCGGATCAGCGAGATCGATGCATTGGGGCGTCGACGCCGGGAAGGTCTTTGGCTGGCAGCGTGGGAAGACACGCGCACCTATTCAGGGCCTCAGCATTCGCTGGGGCTTTTCTCGTTATGAGGCACAGCAAATGTCCGAACAAGTAGAACGCGCTACCCAGGCAGTGGTTGATTCATTGATCAGTGGAAGCCTAAGCAGCCTTTCGAGTGCGCTCGTCCGACTCGCACTGGTGAGTCCTTCCGCGTTCCTAAACGTCACTATTGGGCTGCTGAATACCGATCAGCCCAGGACTGTAAGCTCGTTCGTGATCGGGCTGTGCGGTCAGGGCTCCGGCGACTTCTATCATGCCGATGGGCGCGTATTCGGTGCCGTATACACCGACCACATGCTGCTTTGTAAGAAGGCCCATCCATCGGGCGTCGGCATTCCGCTTGAGGATGTTCGCGTCGCTGTGGCGAAGGCCCGCGGCGAGCACGAAGAACTGATCCTGAAGAAAGTCCAAGCGCTGGAAGGCATTTTCCAGGAGATCGACAACTTGGTCGCGGGTCACTCTTTCGCTGACTCCAAGTTGCTGAGCCTCGCTCATGTGGACTTGGTCAGGGGCAAGGCGTTGCTTTGGGCAGCCCTGAATCCTCCCAAGATCATCTGAAAATAATGGCCCGCCACGTTGCGGACCTTCTCGTTTTCGGCTCCACCACACCCATTGCTCCGAGCTGGGAGTGCCGTGTGAGCCGATTCAATTCCGCAGGTCATGGCCTGTCGTATTCCTAACTCCCTGACGGGGAGGAACCGAGATGTCCAACATGCCAGACAAACCAGACACCTGGGCGATAGCGCTTGCGTGGTTGAGCCAGCATTCGCCAATCCTCTATGCGGCTGCGTTGTCCTGTGCGATGGCTGTTCTGCGAATCACATACGGCGGCGGCACGCGGCGCCAGATGATCGTGGAGGGCGCTATCTGTGGTGGATTGGCCCTTACCATCATTAGCGGGCTTGAGTTCTTCCAGCTTCCCCAGAGCATGGCAACCTTCGTCGGTGGATGGGTTGGCTTCTTAGGTGTGGAGAAGATCAGGTCCATTGCTGACCGAGTTACCGACTTCAAGCTGCCAGGCCGTAAGGCTGAGTAATCCGCGCCACGTTTTCGAATGCGCCAAATCGTGGCGCGAGACAGGTCACATGAAAGTAATCGTAACCAAGCTCTTGGGATCGGCTGAGGTCGAGTTCCTGCGTAAGGGAGTGGTCGTTCATCGTGAGCGGTTTACCGGCAAGACCAACTCCCGGTATGAGCGCACCATTGCGACGCGGGAAGAGTTCGACGCTCACCGGTGCCGGTTTGTGACGGCCATGCCTGCTGATCGGGCATTCCAGTATGAGGTTGCGCCATGACTCCCACCAGGTGCGCCGCGTGCACTGGGTGCGGAGTGTCGTTGATCACGGACCAGCGCATTCCAGTGTGTGGTGGATGCCAGTCGGTCAGGCCTCCAGAGCCGCCACCCATGCGCCAACCAGTGGCATCGATGGCACCGAGCCGTGGTTCGCTGATGGTCGTACTGGTGTTCATCGCCGGTATGGCGGTAGGGGCCAAGATGGTCGGCGGCTGGTGAGGTAAAACAGAATCGAATGATCATTGAATGACGTTCGAATGCATTGAATGAATCGTTCTGCGAAAACCAACCCCATGAATGAGGCTGACTATGGCCCTATGCGGCGCATCCAAGCGCGGCAACGGGGAACCATGCAAGCGTCACGCGATACCGGGTTCCTCTCGCTGCAAGCTACATGGCGGCAAGAGTACCGGGCCAAAGGATCAGCGAGGTAACAAGAACGCTGCTAGGCCTGGATCGATTTATAGCCAATTCCTGACAGAGGAAGAGCAGGCTGACTTCAATGGCGCACAACTCGATCAGATCGACGACGAACTCAGGCTGACAAAGGTCCTGCTGGGGCGCGTGTTACTCGCCTCTGGTGAGGGTCATGACCTGTTGGCCGATAGATACCTTGGTCGCATCGAGTCACTGACCAAGACCAAGGAGGAATTGATCAGCAAGCGCCTCACCAACGAGAAGCTGCGCCGCGAACTGGAAGACCCGAACAAGGGCCTGCCCGAGCCCAAGCAAGTAATCATCGGGGTAGAAGATGCAAGCGACCCTGAAGCTGAATAGGCCCCAGTTCGAGTTCATCAGCCACCCCAAGAAGTTTTCAGCGTTCGTCGGCGGCTACCGTAGCGGTAAGACTTTCGTGGGGTGCGTGCGGCTTTGTATCAATGCGCTGGAGAACCCTGGCATACCCCAGGGCTACTTCGCGCCGACTTACCCGCAGATCGCCGACATCTTCTACGACACCATGCCGGTGGTTGCTGAGGCGTTTGGCCTGTTCGCCGATATCGTGCCGAGCAAGAAGCGCGTGTACCTGCGTGACAACCGCGGGCGGTGTCTGTCCACGATCGTCTGCAAGAGCATGGAACACCCGCACCGCATCGTTGGCTTCAACATCGCGCATGCGCTGGTCGATGAGATCGACTGCATGCCGATCAAGAAGGCCGACAGCGCATGGAAGAAGATCATTGCGCGGATGTCCACGGTTTGGCCTGGCCGCGACATGAACACCATTGACGTCACCACGACGCCGGAGGGCTTCAACTGGGTGTATCGCAAGTTCGTCAAGGAGCTTGCATCGAATCCCAGCCAGCGCCCGCTGTACGGCATCGTGCACGCCTCGACGCGGCAGAACGCAAAGAACCTGCCGAAGGATTACATCAAGTCGCTGCGCGAGTCCTACCCATCCAATCTGGTGGACGCCTATATCGATGGCCTGTTCGTCAACCTGACGTCTGGCAGCGTGTACCCGAGTTTCTGCCGCAAGCAGAACCACACCGACGCGACTATTCGCCCAGGCGAGCAGCTGCACGTCGGCATGGACTTCAACATCAACCGTATGGCCGCAACGGTCCACGTCATCCGCGACGGTCTGCCCATGCTGCTGGAAGAGGCCACAAGCCTGTTCGACACGCCGGCGATGATCGTTGAACTGAAGCGCCGCTTCCCTGGGCACAGCATCACGGTCTATCCCGACGCCAGCGGTAAGAACCGCAAGAGCGTGAACGGCAGCGAGTCGGACCACAGTCTGCTCCGCGCCGCCGGCTTCATGGTGATGGTGAACCCATCTAACCCCGTGGTGCGCGATCGGGTGCTGGCAGTGAACGCCATGTTCCTGAATATCGACCATAAGCGCCGCTACCTGGTGAACACCGATAACTGCCCGGTCACCACCCAGGTGCTGGAGCAGCAGGCCTATGACGAGCACGGCCAACCCAACAAGGACGGCACTGAAGACCCGGTCGACGCACTCGGCTACTTCATTGTCCAGCGCTTCCCGATTGCGGGCAGCTACACACTCGCAAACGTGAGCAACTCATGAGCGCATTCAGCTACCTGAAAGACAGCCTGCAGAACCTGGTCGCAGGACTGGGTACTGCGCGCGACAAGGCCTCCCACTCGCACTATGCCGTGCCGGAGATGGACGACCAGCAGCTGCTGAACGCCTTCCGTGGATCGTGGACGGCGCAGAAGGGCGTCACCATCCCTGCGGTGGACGCGTGCCGTAACTGGCGCAACTGGCAGGCTGAAAAGGACCAGATTGAGCTGATCGAGGCCGAAGAGGATCGGCTGAATGTCAAGGGCAAGATTCTTGAGGCCCTATTGAAGGCCCGCCTGTTCGGTGGTGCTGCCGTGTTCATCGGCACCGGCGAGCGTGATACGGCATCCGAGCTGAACCCTGAGCGAATCAAGCAGGGAGGCGTGAAGTACCTCACTGTCATGACTCGCCGACAACTCAGCGCGACCGAGATTGAACAAGACCCGCAGAGCCCGCGCTTTGGCAAGCCCAAGGCTTACCGGTTACCGGGCAGCTTGGTTGAGATCCACCCGTCGCGCTTGGTGATCTTCATCGGCACGCCACACCCTGACCCTGAGCTCGCGGTCGGTTGCGGCTTCGGTTGGGGTGACTCAGTGCTCCTGGCTGCGATGCCCGCCGTGCGTCACTACGACGAGACGGTGGCCAACGTTGTGAGCCTGGTCTACGAGGCCAAGATCGACGTCATCAATATCCCAAACCTGATGGCGAGCATGCAGGACAAGAATTACGAGCGCTTGCTGCTGGAGCGCTTGCGTCTGGCTGCTACCGCCAAGGGTATCAACGGCACACTGATCCTCGACGGCGCCGAGACCCATAGCTCCAAGTCGGCCAGCTTCGGCAATCTGCCTGAGGTGATCGCCAAGACAGAGCAGGGCGTGTCCGGCGCGTTCGATATCCCGGGCACCCGAATGTTCGGCCAGTCCTCCACGGGCCTGGGCGCCAACGGCGAAGAGAACACCCGCAACTACTACGACAACGTCGCGTCGCGCCAGAAGCTGGAGATCAAGCCAGCCATGAGCGTGCTGGATGAATGCCTGATCCGCTCAGCGCTGGGCAGCCGCCCCAAGGAGATCCACTACTCATGGGCTCCACTGTGGCAGGCCACGGCCAAAGAACGATCGGACATCGGCAAGACCACCGCCGACACCATCAAGGCGCTGAAGGATTCGGCCCTGTTCCCTGAAGACGCGCTGTCGGCTGCCTCGGTGAACCTGCTGGTGGAACTGAGCGTGATGCCTGGGCTGGAAGCGGCCATCGACCAGTTCGGCGCAGAGCTTCCGGACGAAGAGGGCGGTGATGATCTGCCTGGCCCGCCATCCGACGCCAAACCTGACATCGAGGAAATCGACCCATGATCTTTACCGATTCCGTGCCAGTCACAGGCGTACGGCGCACCGAGGACGGTTACCTGGTAGCCGAGGCAAGGGTGGCGCGCACCGGCATTCAGGACTACCTGGGTACCGAGATCGACCCGGACAACGAACACGGCCTGCGGGATAAGCCAATCGTTCGCGTGTACCGGCCCGAAAGCGCGGTTTTCCACGCTGATGCGATGCACTCGTACGCATACCGACCAATGACCAATGGCCACCCGGGCGGCGACGGCGTCAATTCCAAGAACTGGAAAGACGTCGCTATCGGCCAAACCGGTGGAGAAGTCGTCCGCGACGGGCAGTTCGTCAAGGTGCCCCTGGTGCTGATGGACGCCAAGGCCATCGCTGACTACGAGTCAGGCAAGCGCGAGCTCTCCATGGGCTACGGCGCCGAAGTTGTGTTTCAGGATGGCGTAACCGGCGACGGTGAGCAGTACGACTGCTACCTCGGCCCTATGAAAATGAACCACCTCAGCCTTGAGCATCGCGCTCGGGGCGGCATCGATCTGCGCATCGGTGACCACAAACCAGACACCCCCAAAGGAGGCCATGACATGGCTGATGCACTGCGAAAACTCCTTGTCGATGGCATCTCCATTGATGTCACCGAGCAAGGCGCCCAGGCCATCGAGAAGCTGAACACCAAGCTTGCTGATGCTGCCACCGCCACCAAGACCATGACCGATGCGCACGCTACTGCAATCGCGCTGAAGGATGGCGAACTGGCCAAGAAAGACGACGAGATCACCAAGCTGAAGGCGGCCGTGATCAGTGACTCCGATATCGACAAGCGCGTAACTGCCCGCGCCGACCTGCTCAGCAAAGCCAAGGCCATCGCCGACGCCGACTACACCGGCAAGACCGACGCCGAGATCCGCAAGGCCGTGGTCATCGCCAAGCTGGGTGATGCGGCCGTAACGGGCAAGGCTGACGCCTACATCGATGCCCGCTTCGAGATCCTGGTGGAAGACGCTGCCAAGAACCCGGCCAATGACCCATTCCGCCAGCACATGATCCACCAGGACAGCGCTGCCGGTGGTGATGATTCGGAAAAAGCACGGCTGAAGATGATTTTGGACATGCAAACCGCCCACCTGCCGAAGGCATAAGGAGCACACCATGGCTACTTACCAAACCACGTACACCAACGCTCCAGCCAAGGGCGTGCCCGGCCTGGTCGCCAACGAAGAGAAGTGCAACAAGATCAGTCGCACCGTCTCGAACGCCGAAGGCATTGTCTTCGGCGCGCCTGGCTTCCGTGTGGCTGGTGCTGGCAACGATCACAAGATCGCCGCCACTGGCACCCTGTTCCTGGGTCTGGCTGTGCTGAGCGCAGCCGTACCGCCTGTGGCGACCGGTTCCACTCTGATCGACGGTTACCCGCGAGACTTCACCGGCGCGTTCATGACCGATGGCCAGATGTACGTAACCGCCGGCGCAGCTGTAGTGCCTGGTGATGACGTGTACTACGTCGCCGCGACCAATCGCTACGTCACGACCGCCGCTGAAGGCGCAGTGTTGATCCCTGGCGCCATTTTCGACACCACCGGTGCGAACGGCGACATCGTCGAAATCTCCATCAAACATCGGAGCGCTTAACATGCCTCAAGCTTTCGAAGACGCTCAGTCGGCGTTCCCGTTCGTTCTGGCCCAAGGCCGGAACATCGAAACCCGCATCTACACGCGCCGTTACCCGGCGTTCAACTACGGAGCAAGCATCCCGGTTGTGACCGAGGGCGCCCCGTGGGCCATCGGCACCACATTCTTCACCGTCGATACCGCTGGTGAGGCGAAGTTCCTGTCGGGTTCTGGCACTGACATGCCGTTCAACTCGGCGACCCACGACCAGGCCTCGCACGACTTCGCCATGATCGGTTCCGGCTGGGAATGGAACCTGGAAGAGGTGAACCAGGCCCAGCTGTACGGCATCAACCTCAGTGGCACCAAGGCGGATTCCGCCGCCGACAAGGTTGAGCGCCTGCTGAACAGCATCGCTTTCGTCGGCAGCACCGAGAAGCGCTGGACCGGCCTGCTGAACGACGGCAACGTGTCCCGCGTGGATGCGGCGGCCACTGGCACCGGCAGTTCCACCTTCTGGTCCGCCAAAACTGTCGACCAGATCATGGCCGACATCAATGGCGTGCTGGGTTCGATCCGCACCAACACCGGTGAGGTCGAGTGGGCCGATACGCTGCGCCTGCCGCCTGATGCGTTCCGATACATCGCCACGGCTCGCCTGGGTGTTGGCGACGGCATGATCACCGTGCTGGAGTACGTGCGCAAAAACAACATCTATACCGCCGAGACCGGCCTGCCGCTGGATATCGCGCCACTGCGCGAGGCCCGCAACGCTTCGCAGGATGGTGGTGGTCGTCTGGTTGCGTACCGCAAGGACCCGGAAGTCGTTCGCTTCCACTTGCCAATGCCGCGCCGCGTCCTGGCACCGCGCCAGAAGTCCATCATGGGCTTCGAAACTGGGATCATCGCCCGTACCGGCGGTACCGAGATTCGTCTGCCGGGCGCCGTGGCGTACCTCGACGAAATCACCCCACCAGTATCCTGATAGGAGGTCGACATGAAAGTGACCAACAACTCGAAGGCGCTGCAGGGCGTGCATACGAAGTCTGGCGTTCAATACATCGCGCCAGGCGATTCCGTCGATGTGGAATTCACCGAGGCAGGGTTGAAGGGTGCCAAGCGCCTGGACTTCCTTGCCGTCGGCGAGTCCAAGAAAGCTGACAACGACAAGAAGTAAAACCCCGGAGCGGTTCGCCGCTCCACCTATTCGAGACAATCCGATGCCTGACTTTTACGGAACCGTCGCAGCCGCCGACGCCTATCACGCTGCGCGCGCGAATACCGCCTGGGCCGGCGATGAAGTGGCGAAGCAAGCCGCACTGATC
The DNA here is from genome assembly GCF_012985645.1 of Pseudomonas sp. WS 5410. NCBI lineage: Bacteria > Pseudomonadati > Pseudomonadota > Gammaproteobacteria > Pseudomonadales > Pseudomonadaceae > Pseudomonas > Pseudomonas sp. WS 5410. The sequence continues at coordinate 76,020 of NZ_JAAQWS010000022.1, forward strand.
CGGGCATCGGTCTACATCGACGGTCGCTACCGGAAGCTGTTGGCTTCTGGCGTGTGGCAGTCATTGTTCCCCGGCGTGAAGACTGAGGACAGAGGGCAAGCCAGGGAGTGGCCGCGCACAGGCGCTTATGACTATGAAGGTCACCCGATCCCAGCGGACCAAGTGCCGATCGAGGTCGAGCAAGCAACGTACGAAGCCGGTCTTCGTGAGCTGGTCAGCCCTGGCAGCCTCAGCCCTGACTTCGTGTCAGCCTCAATGGTCAAGCGTGAGAAGGTCGGGCCGCTGGAAACTGAGTTCGCCGTATCGGTGGGTGCGGACGCCGCCGGTTCTGTCCGCCCGGTGATCAGCATCATCGACGAAATGATTGCCCCTGTGCTGGTAGCCCGCTACACGCTGCCTGCGGTGTTTGTGGTATGACCCCGGCGCAGATCATCCAGGCCATCGAAGGAATGGAGCCTGCGATGCAGCGGGCCTATCTGGATCAGGTCAAGACGGTGGTCAGCGCAGCAACAATTGCAGAAGTCGAGCGCCTGATCTCTGAAGAGGATGAGGATGGCCTGGTTGCGCTGCTCAGCCTTGGTGCGCTGTCCGCATTCCTTGAGTTGGCCAGGTCGGTATTCATCGCCGGCGCCAAGTTTGAGGTAAAGGCGATCGTCATTCCACGCGACCTCGGGCGGTTCGAGTTTGACGCCCGACAGCCTGCGGCTGAGAAGTGGGTATCGGCCAAGGCAGAAGAGATCCGGGCGAACGCCGCTATTGATGTGCGTGCCGCTGTTCGCGAAGTCATGGGCAGTCGACGCCGCATTGTGGGTTGGCCCAGTGCGCAGCCTGCTGCTGCACAGGTTGAGGTAAGCGCCACACCAATGGTGCGCACCCCCAGACAGGCAGCGCTTGATCTGGTCGGCCGGAAGAGCGCCCAGACCGGGGCTCGTTCTGGCGGAGTTATCGGACTGCCTGGCAACTATGCGCAGTACGTGCTGAATGCCAGATCCCAGCTGTTGGGCGGCAATCCCGACGAGATGCGCAAGTACTTGCAGCGCAAGCGCCGGGACCGCCGTTTCGACGGGATCGTGAACCGCGCCATCAAGGCAGGTACACCCGTTGCTCAGGCTGACGTGGACAAGATCGCTGGTCGGTATGCTGATCGTCTGATGAAGACATATGCCGAGATGCTTTCCAAGGCCGAGGCGCTGGAGTCCTTCGGCGCAGGCCGTGACCAGGTTTACGAGCAGCTGATTGCTCAGGGCTTGGATCGTGACTCAGTGACGAAGACGTGGCGCGACCGAGGCGACAAGAAGGTCCGCCACACCCATTCGGTTATGGGCGGGCAAGAGGTGCAGAAGGATCAGCCGTTCCAGAGTCCTACCGGAGCCCTGCTTCGTTACCCGGGCGACACCAGTCTGGGGGCTGGTTGGAGTGAACGTGCCAACTGCAGATGCTCGGCCATCTACAAAATAAGGCGCAAGTGATGCCAGATATCTATGACCGCTCAAAGGCCCTGGCCACTCGGATGCTTGCGCCGCGCAGCAAGGGCGGGAAGGGGCTGGAACTGGTCCTGCGCCGCGAGACACTGGGCGAATACGACCCGGATGCACCACCTGCACCCAGCGAACTGGTCGTGAACGGCTCCGGCTTCCGAGAGGAATACGACAACAAGTACATCGACGGCACACTGATCGTGCGTGGCGACGTCAAGTTGCTGGTGTCGCCGGTGCAGCTTACTGGGGCGGATATGCCGATCCCACTGAGCAACGACCGTATCAAGTTCGACGGGACCACCTACACCGTGATTGCCGTCGGCCCATGGAACTACGCCGGCCTGGCGGTTGGCTTCGAGCTGCAGGTGCGCAAGTAATGGCCAATCACATGACCAGCCGCTACGGCGGCCAGAAAGGCAGTTTTGCCGAGAGCCTGGCGGCATTCGCTGAGCAGACAAAGGAAGCCATCGATGACGTGTTCCGCGAGGTGGTGATCGAGATCGGCACTTCGGTCATCCGCCTGTCACCGGTGGACACCGGACGATTTAAGGGCAACTGGCAGTTCACCGTGGGCGCCCCTTCGAATCAGAGCATCGACACCTTCGACAAGGCCGGGCACGAGACCATTGCCACCCTGGTGGCCGAGGTCAGCAAGTTGGAGGCCGGGCAGGTCGCCTACATCGTCAACAACCTGGTGTACGGCGTGCCACTTGAGTACGGGCATTCCGATCAGGCGCCGGCCGGCATGGTGCAAATCACGCTTGCCCGCTTCCAGCAGATCGTCGAAGAAGCCATCAGGAATAACCAGGTATGAGCCACAACATCATTTCAGCGGCTTTTGAGTCGCGCCTGCTGGCCTGGGCCAAGGCTCGAACCAAGCCCCTGAAGGTGGTGGTCGAGAACGAGACCTACACCCCGGCTTCCGGCGAAACGTACCTGCGAGCCTTCACTTTGCCGGCGGTGACAGCCAGCAACACGCTCGGCGGCGACCACCACCTGTACGTCGGCGTGTTCCAGGTCAATATCGTTGCGCCATCCGGCAAGTACCGAACCGAGGCAAGCGGAATTGTCGACGAACTTGCCGCGCTGTACCCGGTGAATCTGCGCATCCCGCGTGCGGGCCTGGTCGCCATTGTGCTGACGCCGGTCGGCCCAGGCCCAGGCATCCCTGACGGCAACACCTTCACCGTGCCGGCCTCGTTCCAGTATCGAGCCGACACCAACTAATTCGCCCGCTGGGCAAACCCAGAACCCGCCATTGAGCGGGTTTTGTCATTTCTGCAAAGAGGAAAATACACATGGGCTTTCGACTCCCCAACGGCGCGACCCTGCAAATCGCTGCAACCTATGGCACTGCTATCCCGGTGACCGCGCTGAGCAACGCCAACCCTGCAGTAGCGACCGCCGCAGCGCACGGCCTGGCTGACGGCGACATTATTGCCGTGACCTCCGGCTGGACTCGACTCAACGACCGCGCTGCGCGTGTTTCTGCCAGCCTGACCGGAACTTTCGCCCTGGAAAACATCAACACCACCAACCTCCAGCCATACCCGGCCGGCTCGGGCGCGGGTTCTGTGCGCGAAGTTACTGGTTTCGCAGAGATTTCCCAGATCACCGACGTGGCAACCAGCGGCGGCGACCAGCAGTTCCTCACCTTCGGCTTCCTGGCTGACGATGACGACCGCCAGATCCCGACCACCAAGAACCCGATCAGCATGTCGGTCACCGTTGCTGATGATCCGGCTTTGGCTTATGTCGCGGTGGTGGAAGCGGCCGACGAGGACAAAGTAACCCGTGTACTGCGCCTGAACCTGCCGAACGGCGACAGCATCCTGTACAACGCCTACGTGACCATCACGTCTACCCCGGCGCTGTCCCGTAACAATCTGATGACCCGCGTCATCACTCTGTCGCTGGCCGGTCGCCCAACCCGTTACTCGGCCGTGGTGGTGTAACCCATGGCCAAGATCAAGATCGCCCCAAACCCAACGTTCAAGGCCAAGGTGCAGATCCCCCGCGTGGGTGGTGATGCTGTGGCCGTGGACTTCGAGTTCAAGTACCTGGATCGAATTGCGCTCTCGGCGCTGTTCGACCGCTGGAACACTGCGCGCGATGCGCACGCCACCAAGGTGCAAGACGAGGGCATGTCCTGGCAGGACGCCACGGCTTCGGAAATCGCGCTGCAGGTCGAACAGCTCAAGGACATCGTCAGCGGCTGGGGCTTCGATGAGAAGCTGTCCGACGAGGCCATGACTGCGCTGGTCACCACCTGCGTGGGTGCGCCCCAGGCAGTGCTGGCCGCCTATCAGGCCGCCTATCAGCCGGCCCGCCTGGGAAACTGACCGGCGTCGCCCGCATCCTGTACGAGCAGGGCCCGTCAGAGTCTGACCTGGCGGCGTTCGGCATGACCAAGGCCGACATCCCCGATGAAGAGTACGAGGTCTGGCCAGATAACTGGCCAGCCTTTCTGCTGTTCGAGGCGATGTCCACGCAGTGGCGTGTGGGTATGGGTGGCGCCGTGGGCCTGGACTACAACGCGATCAAGCCGGTGGCCAGCATGATCGGACTCAAGCGTGCCGATCTGGCACAGGCTTTCCCCGACCTTCGCATGATGGAAGCTGAGGCGCTGCTGGTGATGAGCGAGAGCAGGACGTAGACAACCAACATGACGCGGCATGGCCGCAGGAGAGTGGAATGATCAAGAAAATTTGCAGTGAGGCCAAAGATTTGGAAGGCAGGTCTTTGTGGGTTATTGCGCCTGATGGCAGCATCTTTATCAGCGCATTGGCTGCTAAAGGTGCCGCCATTTCAATTAGCGTTAAGAGTTTTAGCCGCCAAATCTCTTAGCGAAATCTTCTGGAGACAAAGCAATAGGTAGCGGAGCCCCGGGGAATGCTTTTTCCCAAATTGCCTTAAGAATGCTGTCGCCATACCCAGCTTCAGCCGAACCGTGCATGGCCATTCCCAAGTAACCCTTTGTCAAATCAGGGTTCACTTGAGCAAGTACGTTCGTAAGCGCGAGCAGGCCGTTGGTGAGCTGCATCACGGCGTCATCAATTTGGGTTACTGGTTGTTGAGACATATTGACCTCCAGGTCATAAACGCGCCGATATTGGCGCTATCCCAGCCCTTTGGCTTGCAGGCGTAGGACTGGGGAATCCTTGCGTGTGGCAGGAGGCTACTACCGGCCGATGGTCGGGCGTTACTGGGGATTCGTACAGTCTGCTTTGGTGCGGCCCGAGGATGGTGGTAGATTGCCGCTATCTACAGGAAGGGAATTCAAATGTTCTTTTTAAGGCTCATCGTTTTGGCGTTTCTCGCCTTCTACAGCTACTCAATGGGTATGGAGCGTGGACCACTTAACTCCTTCGGACACTTGGTCGTTTACAGTGGTGTGGTTTTCATCCCTGCTCTGTACATGCTTCCAACTTTCGAGGCGTGGCTGCGTAAACACCCGAACCTAACTTCAATTGCGTTGCTTAACCTATTTCTTGGGTGGACGCTCTTAGGCTGGGTGGCGGCCATTGTGTGGGCCTTTAAAAGGCCAGAACCGCAGGTTTTGGCGAAAGCCGAGCCGGCGTACGCTCCTGTTTTTCCACCGAAGGATTTGCGCGAAACCAAAGCCTGCCCTTATTGCGCCGAAGAGGTGCTGGTAGCGGCAGTTAAGTGCAAACACTGCGGTAGCGAAATTCCCGCTACCTGATCAGAAAATCACAAATGACCCGCGCCGGCGGGTTTTTTATTGCCTGGAGAAAAGTATGACGTCGATTGCAGAACTCGGCATAAGGGTCGATTCGACGGATGCTGCACAGGCGAGTTCTGACCTCGACAAGCTTGTTGCCGCTGGCGGCAGAGCAGAAAAAGCAGCTGAGCGTGTGTCGAAAGGCACGGACAAGGCTTCCGCATCGATTAAAAAGCAGCGGGACGAGCTTTCCGATCTTCTTGGGGAGATTGACCCAACTGTTAAGGCTCTCGGTCGCTTAGACGAGCTGGAAAGTAAGCTGTCCAAACAAAAAAAACTTGGAGCGCTGGACGCCTCAACATTCAGCGAGTACCAGGGCAAGATCGACCAGTCGCGGGCGAACCTAGGCAGATTCGACGACAGCCTTACTCGTACCGGAAACACAGCGAAGCAGACGGCGGCAGCGCTGCGCGGCGTGCCTGCGCAGTTCACTGACATTGCAGTCTCTCTCCAGGGTGGGCAGGCGCCTTTGACGGTTCTGCTACAGCAGGGCGGCCAGCTAAAAGATATGTTCGGCGGGATTGCGCCGGCGGCGAAGGCGTTGGGCGGTTACGTTCTGGGCCTGATAAACCCTTTCACGCTTGCGGCCGCGGCTGTGGCCGCTCTAGGGCTAGCCTATTACAAGGGGAGCGAAGAGGCTGACTCGTACAACAAAGCGCTTATTTTCACTGGAAACGCTGCCGGGACGAGTGCCTCGCAACTGGCAGTAATGGCCCAGCAGGTCAGCTCTACAATCGGCACGACCGGGGCCGCTGCCGAGGTGCTCGCAAAACTGGCGGGTAATGGGAAGATTGCCAGCGGCAGTTTCGAGCAAATCACGGAAGCCGCTCTGCAAATGGAGCGCGCAACGGGCCGATCTATTGATGAAACCATCGCAGAGTTTGCCAAAATCGCGAAGGACCCGGTCGCCGCAGCCAAAGAGCTGAACGACCAATACCACTTTCTGACAGCGTCTGTGTACGCCCAGATCGTAGCGCTCAAGGAACAGGGTGACACGGTAGGCGCGGCAAACCTGCTGACTGATACCTATGCCAGCACGATTGCAACCAGGGCGGGGCAGATAACCCAAAACCTTGGCTTGATTGAGCGTGGCTGGAACTCTATTCGTGACGCCGCCAAGGCTGCGCTTGATGTGCCGCTGTCGATTGGTCGAGAAAAAGGCCTTGCTGATCAGCTCGCGGATGAGCGCGCCAAGTTAGCGGACCTGGAAAAGAAATCCGGCGGCAACAGCATTGTTTCGAGCAGTGCGGCGGTTACCAAAGAGCGAGAGCAGCTTCAGGAATCCATACGCCTAAAAGAAATCTACATCGAGATAGAAAAGAGGCAGAACAAGTACGTCGGTGACCGGCAGAAGATTCAAGACGACGGTATCGCGGCGACAGAACGGGCCGATGCTCGTCATCTTGCGACCATGTCCAACGCAGAAAAACGCGCGCTGGAAATCAAAAAGATCAACGAGGACACGGCGAAGATCCGTGCGGCAAACCCCGATGATAAGAGGGCAGACCCGAAGTATGTTGCCCAGCAAATCAAGGACGTAAACGAAAAGTTCAAGGATCCGAAGGGTTCGAGTAGCCCGGTCGACCTCACCTCGTTCAAAGACTCGAAGAATCAGCTCAATGCGGTGCTCAGCTACTACAAGAGCGCCGATAAGGAACTGGAGGCAGCGCAGAAAGCCGGGATCATCTCTCAGGAGAGCTACACGGCCCAGCGCGTGGCACTGCTCCAGCAGCAGGCGTCAGAGGTCAAGTCCTCGTATGAGGCCGAGATATTGGCGCTTGAGGCTGCGAAGGGCAAGGCCGGCACTTCGGCAGCCCAGCGCATCCAGCTTGACCAGAAGGTTGCCGATGCCCGGGCCAATATGGTCAAGGCTCAGCAGGAGTCGGACAGCGAGCTGGCGGTGATCGCGACCAATGAGCAGGGACGGCTCAAGAAGCAGGAACTGGCCATCAAGTCATACACCGATGCGCTGGACCAGCAGAACGCTGCATTACAGCGGGCAGGGAGCAGGGCGGCACAAGGCGTGGGCCAGGGAGACCGTCAGAACGCCATCAACGGCGACCTGAACGGTATTTCAGACCGTGCCAACCAGCAGCGCCTGGATCTGGCACGTGATAAGGCCGACGCGTCTCGCAACATGAGCGCCGAGGAATACCAGTCAAAGCTTGAGGCGATCAACCGCAGCGAGCGGGACCTGACTCAGACCACGCTCAGCAACTATGAGCAGATGTCCGTGGCTCAAAGTGACTGGCGCAATGGGGCCACTTCGGCCTTCAGCAACTATCTGGACTCGGCTCGCGACGTAGCAGGACAAACCCGCAGCCTGTTCACCAACGCCTTCAGTTCCATGGAAGACGCGGTGGCCAGCTTCGCCACAAACGGTAAGTTCTCGTTTGCTGACTTTACCAAGTCGATCATCGCCGATATGGCGCGGATCGCTACTCGGCAGGCGGCGTCCGGATTGCTGTCGAGCCTGGCCGGTAGTGCGCTGGGCGCGTACTTCGGTGGCGGAGCGGCTGCTGGCTCCACCAGCTTCGGGTCTGACATTGGTGGTGCTATCACGGCAAACGCCAAGGGCGGCGTGTACGAATCGCCGAGCTTGTCCAGCTTCAGCAACCAGGTGCACGACAAACCCCAGATGTTCGCGTTCGCCAAGGGAGCGGGCATCTTCGCTGAAGCCGGGCCGGAGGCAATCATGCCGCTGACCAGGACGGCCGGTGGCGAGCTGGGTGTGCGCGCGCTCGGAGGTGGCGGTGGCGGTGGAGGCGGTGGCAACACCTACAACTTCCCCGTCTCGGTATCCGTGCAAACGGCAGGCGACGGCGGAAACGCAACGCAGGAAGACACCACTCAGCTGGGCAAGGGCATACAGCAGGCGGCTAAAACCGAGGCTGAAACTGCAATTGCCAAGGGGTTGCAGCCTGGTGGCTCAATCTGGCGCCTGATCAATGGGAGGTAACCATGGCGATTGAAACTTTCACCTGGGACACCCAGCACGGGGAGGCGCCGACATTTGAATATAGGACCAGGGAATCACGCTTTGGCGGGGGCTATAAGCAAGTTGTCGGCGATGGTCCAAACAATAAAGAAGATGCATACCCGATAACCCACACCGGCACCACCTCGGCAGCAAAGGCCATGATGGCCTTCTTTGACCGCCACAAGGGCGCAAAGGCCTTTCTCTGGACTACACCGCTGGGGGAGTTGGGCTTATTCACATGCAAGAACCCAACCCCGACCCCTATGGGTGGGGGCGTATTCAAAGTGACGGCGACATTTGAGCGCGCCTTCCACCCGTAAAGGTCAATCCATGTCGCTGATCAATGCTATCCAGACCCTTGAGCCTGGGAACGAAATCCTGCTGTTTGAACTGGATGGCAGCGATTACGGCGCCGATGTACTGCGCTTCCACGGCCATGCGATACCGCATACGCCTGCCGAACTGCTGGCCGCCGGCAGCAACGCTGACCAGCTGCCGGCCAAGTCGATCTGGTGGAAGGGCGAAGAGTATGGCGCCTGGCCAATGCAGTACGAGGGCAGCGAGGCGAACGGCGACGGCACTGCAGTACGGCCAAAGCTATCGGTTGGCAACGTCAATGGGCGGATCACCGCTCTATGCCTGGCCTTCGAGGATCTGCTCGAGTTCAAGCTGACCATTCGCAATACGCTGGCCGAGTTTCTCGACGCCGTGAACTTCGAAGGCGGCAACCCCACGGCGGACCCCACCCAGGAATCGATCGAGGTCTGGTATGTCGACCAGAAAACCAACGAGGACGGCGAGACGGTCAGCTGGGACTTGGCCAGCCCGGGCGATGTGGGCGGAGAAACTATCGGTAGACAGATGACAACCCTGTGCCACTGGGCGCTAACCGGCGGGTACAGAGGTCCCGACTGCGGCTACACAGGGCCGTACCGGGACAAGGATGGGAATCTGACAGATAACCCTGAGAACGACATACCTGACGGAACGCTGGGCCGCTGCTGCATTCCCCGCTTCGGCGAGGGAAACCCCTACCCATTCGGTGGATTTCCCGCTGTGTCACTCATTGCCCGGAGCTGAAAAATGCGCAAACACATCATTGCGGCCATCCAGTCGCATGCAGCGGCCGAGCACCCGAAAGAGTGCTGCGGGCTGGTACTGGCCGTGGGCCGGGCGCAGAAGTATTTCCCGTGCCGGAACATCGCCACGGAGCCGAACGAAGAGTTTCGGCTTGATCCAGAGGACTACGCCGCGGCGGAAGACCAGGGCCAGGTGATCGGCATCGTCCATTCTCACCCGGACGCCACCAGCCGCCCGTCATCGCGCGACCTGGCCATGTGCGAGGCCACGGCCTTGCCCTGGCATATCTTAAGTTGGCCCGAGGGCGACCTGCGCACTGTCACCCCGAGCGGCAACACGCCGCTGCTGAAGCGCCCGTTTGTACATGGAGTGTGGGACTGTTGGTCAGTATGCGCCCAGTGGTACCAGCGTGAGTGGGGCCTTGAGTTCGAAGCCTTCAATCGCACCGATGGCTGGTGGGAGAGTGCAGACAGCCCCAGCCTGTATGAAGCGAACTACGCCGCCGCTGGCTTTGAGCAAGTCGACAGCCCACAGCGCGGCGACATGATCGTGATGGAAGTTGGCCGCACCGCACACCCGAATCATGCGGGAATTTACCTCGGCGCTGACGCATCGCTACCCGGCGAAGACTCGGGCGTGTTTGGCCCCGGCCCGTTCGTTCTGCATCACTTATATGGGCGCCCCTCTGAGGTGATCGTCTACGGCGGCCCATGGCTGCAGCGCACCCGCTTAATTCTTCGACACAAGGAGGCCCGATGAGCGCCATCGTTTATTCGCCGATGACCGTAATCAAGCTGTCGGGCTCGCTGGCCCAAAAATTCGGCAGAATCCACCGCCGCCAGGTGGGATCTGGTGATACCTGGGAGGTGTTCCGCGCACTTAACGTAACAATTGAAGGCTTCGAAGATGAGATCAAGCACCTTGACCGGCTCGGGTTGCGATTCGCCATTTTCCGCAACCGGAAAAACGTTGGGCTGGATGAGTTCGGCCGCGGTGGTGCGAAAGAAATAAGGATTGTCCCGGTAGTTGAAGGTAGCAAGCGCGCTGGACTCTTGCAGACGGTCCTTGGCGTCATTCTGATCGTGTTGAGCCCCTTCACCAACGGCGCCACGCTGGCTCCTGGCATTGCATTGACCGCTGGTGGTGTTATTCAGATGCTGAGCCCGCAAGCATCAGGCCTCAAGCAGAGCGCCTCACCGGAAAACATGCCCAGCTATGCATTCGGCAGCGCAAAGAACACCACGGCCAGCGGCAACCCCGTCCCTATCTGCATCGGCGAGCGCCGGTGGGGCGGGGCGATTATCTCGGCATCGATCTACGCCGAAGACAAGACATAACCTCGACATGTCGAGCAGGCCGCCCAAGAGGCGGTTTTTTATTGCCTGGAGGAAAGCATGGGCGCAGCACAGAGTCTGGATATTCACGGTGCCAAAGGTGGCGAGAGCAAGCCAAAGGCGCCGGTAGAGGCGCCCGATAGCCTGCGCTCCACCAACGTGGCCAAGATCCTCATTGCGGTGGGCGAGGGTGAGTTCGATGGTGTGCCCACCGCGCGCGACATTTTCCTCGATAACACCCCGATCCAGGACGCCAGCGGAAACTATAACTTCAGCAATGTGAAGTGGGACTGGCGGCCAGGCTCCGTAGAACAGACCTACATCCCAGGCATCCCGTCTGTCGACAACGAGACGTCGCTGAACATTGAGCTGCGCAGCGGCACGCCGTGGGTTCAGTCGCTGACCAACTTGCAGCTGTCGGCAGCACGTATCCGCCTGGCCACGCCGCGACTGGCTAGCCAGGACGCCGAAAATAACATCAACGGTTACCGTATCGAGTATGCGGTCGACGTGGCCACCGATGGCGGTGCATATCAGCAGGTTCTGCTGGGTGCCATGGACGGCAAGACCACCACCCGCTACGAGCGGTCCCTGCGCATTGATCTGCCACCGGCTGTCAGCGGCTGGCTGATCCGCGTTCGCCGCCTCACGCCAAACTCTCAGAACACCGACAAAGTCGCGGACAGCCTATTCATCGCCGGCTACACCCAGGTTATCGACGCAAAGCTGCGCTATCCGAACACTGCATTGCTGTTCGTTGAATTCGACGCTGAGCAATTCACCAATATCCCGGCCGTGACCGTGAAGTGCAAAGCCCGCCGCTGGCAGGTGCCGAGCAACTACGACCCCGTGGCCCGCACGTACTCTGGCGCCTGGGACGGCACCATGAAAGAGGCCTGGACCAACAACCCGGCCTGGATCACTTACGGCATCTGCACTCAGGAACGTTTTGGCCTGGGCCGCCGCATCAAGCCATGGATGGTGGACAAGTGGGAGCTTTACCGAATCGCGCAGTACTGCGACCAGATGGTGCCCAATGGTGCCGACGGCGTTGAGCCGCGCTTTCTGTGTGACATGAACCTCCAGGGCAAGGCCGATGCTTGGTCGTTGCTGCGCGATATCGCCGGTATTTATCGCGGCATGACGTACTGGGCTCAGGGCCAACTGGTGATGCAGGCTGACATGCCTCGGGCACAGGACATGGACTACGTCTTCACCCGGTCGAATGTCATCGAAGGCAAGATCTCCTATGGCAGCGCATCGGCGAAGACTCGCTTTACGCGTTGCCTTGTCAGCTACGACAACCCGCTGAACAACTACGACACCGATGTCACGGTCTATTCCGATTTACCGCTGCAGCGCCGCCTGGGCGACAAGCCGACGGAGATCAGTGCCATCGGCTGCACTCGAGCATCTGAGGCCCAGCGCCGCGCTAAGTGGCTGGTGCTGAGCAACAACCAGGACCGCACCATCAGCTTCAGGACCGGCATGGAAGGCCGTATCCCGCTGCCTGGGTTCATTATCCCCGTGGCCGACTCGCTGTTGGCGGGCCGGGAGATAGGCGGGCGCATTGCAGCCGCGGGGGGGAAGGTCGTCACCTTGGACCGCGATACCCTGGCCAAGGCCGGTGACCGACTGGTGATTAACCTTCCCGGCGGGCGGGCGGAAGGGCGCACAGTGGAAAGCGTGAACGGCCGCAAGGTAACTGTAACTGTCGCCTACAGCGAGGCGCCGGCCGCGCAGCTTCAGTGGGCAATCGACGCCGATGATCTGGCTATTCCTCTGTATAGGGTTATGAGGACTGCCCGTACCCCAGAGGGAGACTACGACATCAGTGCGCTGCAGTACGAGCCGAGCAAGTTTCCAAGTATCGACACTGGCGCACGACTTGAAGAACGCCCAATCAGTGTTGTGCCGATAACAGTGGTACCGGCGCCAGCGAGCGTCGACATCACGTCAAACGTCGCGATCGACCAGGGCCTTGCCATCAGCACCATGAACATCTCCTGGCCCGCCGTTTCTGGCGCGGTCGCGTATGACGTGGAGTGGCGCAAGGACAGCGGCAACTGGATCAAAGTGCAGCGCACCGGTTCGACCAGCGTCGATATCACCGGAATTTATTCGGGCGCGTACATCGCCCGCGTGCGCTCGGTGAGCGCCTTCGAAATCTCGTCGATCTGGAAAAGCTCAAACCTGACCAACCTGGAAGGCAAGGTTGGCCTGCCGCCGGCAGTGGCGTTCCTGACCACAGCCAGCGAGCTGTTCGGGATCAGCATCAAGTGGGGTTTCCCACCAGGTGCAGAAGACACCCAGCGTACCGAGATTTGGTATGGCCCTGCGAACGACCTGGGGGCGTCGACCAAGTTGGCCGACCTGGCATACCCGCAGGCTGACTACCGCATGCAATCGCTGTTGGCGGGTGCAACCCTGTTCTTCTGGGCGCGCTTGGTGGATCGCACCGGCAACGTGGGGCCGTTCTATCCGATCGGTAATGGCGTGATGGGCCAGGCCAGCTCCGATGCCGGGCCGATTCTTGAGCAGATCAAAGGGAAAGTTGACGAGAGCGCGATCAGCAAAGAGCTCAACGACCGAATCGACTTGATCGACGGTAGTGGCCCCGGATCCGTCAACGCGAGGATCGATCAGGCTGTTCAAGACTTCGCCGACGCTCTGGCATACGACCCTGAGAAACCCTACGTTAAAGGCGATATGGTCCGCCAAGGGCAGCGGATTTATCAGGCAGAAGGGCCGGTAGCTGTGGGGATCGCTCCTCCGGCAGCCCCGTGGAAGGACATCGGTTCAGCTCTCGAAGAGGCCAATGCGCTTGCGGGCGAGGTTCACCAGAACACCCTGGATATCGCCGAGGTGGATGGCAAGCTGGTTGCAACATCTGAAAAGGTTGATGGGGTTTACGCTCAGGTCAATCCAACCTATGCAGGCGACACGACCACCAACGCCGGCGACAACACTGTCAGCGCGGGCGTGTGGTCCGTATGGTCTGCGATTGCCGAGGGTGATTACGCTCAAAGCAAGCGCACTGACTTGGTTGAGGCAAAGGTCAACGGTAACGCGGTTGCCATTGCTGCTGAGACCATTGCGCGAGTTAATGCTGAAGGGGTAATGGGTCAGCAAATTACGACCGTAGAAACCAATCTCAGCGGAGCCAATGCTTCGATTGCGCAAAACACCCAGGCTATCCAAACAATCGACGGCAAAGTCTCGTTAGGCTGGTCGGTACGCCTGCAGTACACCTCGGCTACAGGTGAATATAAATATGCTGGCGTGGGACTCGGCCTGGAAAACGGCCCTGGCGGCTTACAGTCCAAGTTCATTATCGACGCGGACATGTTCGCCATTGGGCAGGGCGGCACAATTCCGTTTGCTGTAACGGACGGTCAGACGTTCATTAAAGCCGCGTTTATCCAAGATGGCACCATCACCAATGCCAAGATCGGCAACTATATCCAATCGAACAACTACGTCGCTGGTACCAGTGGCTGGAAGCTGTTCTTCGATGGGACGTTTGAGATTAATGGCGCATTCGGTGGGCAGGCCAGGCAGGTGATTAATAACCGAGGTGGCAAGGTCTATGACGAAAATGGTGTTA
>NZ_JAAQWS010000023.1:0-82865 GCF_012985645.1 Pseudomonas sp. WS 5410
GTTCATGGCCCTGAATGGCGGCGGCAACGGCACCGAAACCTTCACCTATCAGCTTAACGATCTCGACGGCGACACCAGCACCGCCAACCTGGTGTTGCAGGTGCATAACAACGACGACCCAGTGGTGTTGACCGGCCTGAACGTCAATGGTGGAGAAGTCACCGTCTACGAGAAAAACCTGCCGTTAGGCAGTGCTAACGATGGGTCTGCTCTGACCCAATCCGGCACCTTCACGGTGACGGCATTGGATGGCCTGAAAAACCTGACTGTGGGCGGCATCAGCGTCGTCACCAACGGCGTAGCCGCGACCTTCCCACAATCGGAACCCACCGGCCTCGGCAACACCCTGACCATCACTGGCTACAACGCCAGCACCGGGGTGATCAGCTACAGCTACACCCTCAACGGTATCGACAGCCACCCAAACGGCGCGGGCACCAATAGCATCAGTGAGTCGTTCGCGGTGGTCGCCACCGACAGCAACAACAGCAGCGACAATGGTTTACTGGACGTCAATGTGGTCGACGACGTGCCAAAAGCCGTCGACGACAACCCCGCTGGTATTGCTTCTGAGAGCCAGCTCATTCTGAGCGGCAGCGTGCTGGGCAATGATGTACAAGGTGCTGACCGCATAACGACCGGGCCTGTTACGCCAACTACCATCGTGGGTACCTACGGCACCCTGCAACTGTTTGCCGATGGCAGTTATGTCTACACCCTCGACAAGACTGACCCGCAGTTCATGGCCCTGAATGGCGGCGGCAACGGCACCGAAACCTTCACCTATCAGCTTAACGATCTCGACGGCGACACCAGCACCGCCAACCTGGTGTTGCAGGTGCATAACAACGACGACCCAGTGGTGCTGACTGGCCTGAACGTCAATGGTGGTGAAGTCACCGTCTACGAGAAAAACCTGCCGTTGGGTAGCGCTAACGATGGGCCTGCGCTGACCCAATCCGGCACCTTCACGGTGACCGCCTTGGACGGCCTGAAAAACCTGACTGTGGGCGGGATTAGCGTCGTCACCAACGGCGTCGCCGCGACCTTCCCACAATCGGAACCTACCGGCTTTGGCAACACCCTGACCATCACTGGCTACAACGCCAGCACCGGTGTGATCAGCTACAGCTACACCCTCAACGGCACCGATAGCCACCCAACCGGCGCGGGTGCCAATAGCATTAGCGAGTCGTTCACGGTGGTTGCCACTGACACCAACAACAGCAGCGACAATGGTTTACTGGACGTCAATGTGGTCGACGATGTGCCAAAAGCCGTCGACGACAATCCCGCAGGTATCGCCTCCGAGAGCCAGCTCATCCTGAGCGGTAGCGTGCTGGGTAACGACGTACAAGGCGCCGACCGCATCGCCACCGGCCCGGTTACGCCCAACACCATCGTCGGTACCTACGGCACATTGCAGTTGTTCGCCGATGGCAGCTATGTCTACACCCTGGACAAAACTGACCCACAATTTATCGCCCTGAATGGCGGCGGCAACGGCACCGAAACCTTCACCTATCAGCTTAACGATCTCGACGGCGATACCAGCACCGCCAACCTGGTCTTGCAGGTGCATAACAACGATGACCCAGTGGTGCTGACTGGCCTGAACGTCAATGGTGGCGAAGTCACCGTCTACGAGAAAAACCTGCCGTTGGGCAGCGCTAACGATGGGCCTGCGCTGACTCAATCCGGCACCTTCACGGTGACGGCCTTGGACGGCCTGAAAAACCTGACTGTGGGCGGCATCAGCGTCGTCACCAACGGCGTCGCCGCGACCTTTCCACAATCGGAACCCACCGGCCTCGGCAACACCCTGACCATCACTGGCTACAACGCCAGCACCGGGGTGATCAGCTACAGCTACACCCTCAACGGCACCGATAGCCACCCAACCGGCGCGGGTACCAATAGCATTAGCGAGTCGTTCACGGTGGTTGCCACTGACACCAACAACAGCAGCGACAATGGTTTACTGGACGTCAATGTGGTCGACGATGTGCCAAAAGCCGTCGACGACAACCCCGCAGGCATCGCCTCCGAGAGCCTGCTGACCCTGAGCGGTAGCGTGCTGGGCAACGACGTACAAGGAGCCGACCGCATCGCCACCGGCCCGGTTACGCCCAACACTATCGTCGGTACCTACGGCACATTGCAGCTGTTCGCGGATGGCAGCTACACCTACACCCTGGACAAAACTGACCCGCAATTTATCGCCCTGAATGGCGGCGGCAACGGCACCGAAACCTTCACCTATCAGCTTAACGATCTCGACGGCGACACCAGCACCGCCAACCTGGTCTTGCAGGTGCATAACAACGACGACCCAGTGGTGCTGACTGGCCTGAACGTCAATGGTGGCGAAGTCACCGTCTACGAGAAAAACCTGCCGTTGGGTAGCGCTAACGATGGGCCTGCGCTGACCCAATCCGGCACTTTCACGGTGACGGCCTTGGACGGCCTGAAAAACCTGACTGTGGGCGGCATCAGCGTCGTCACCAACGGCGTCGCTGCGACCTTCCCACAATCGGAACCCACCGGCTTCGGCAACACCCTGACCATCACCGGTTACAACGCCAGCACCGGGGTGATCAGCTACAGCTACACCCTCAACGGCACCGATAGCCACCCAACCGGCGCGGGTGCCAATAGCATTAGCGAGTCGTTCACGGTGGTTGCCACTGACACCAACAACAGCAGCGACAATGGTTCATTGGACGTCAATGTGGTCGACGACGTGCCAAAAGCCGTCGACGACAATCCCGCAGGTATCGCCTCCGAGAGCCTGCTGACCCTGAGCGGTAGCGTGCTGGGCAACGACGTACAAGGCGCCGACCGCATCGCCACCGGCCCGGTTACGCCCAACACTATCGTCGGTACCTACGGCACATTGCAGCTGTTCGCGGATGGCAGCTACACCTACACCCTTGACAAAACTGACCCGCAATTTATCGCCCTGAATGGCGGCGGCAACGGCACCGAAACCTTCACCTATCAGCTTAACGATCTCGACGGCGACACCAGCACCGCCAACCTGGTGCTACAGGTGCATAACAACAACGACCCGGTCGTGCTCACCGGCCTGGACGTCACTGGCGGCGAGTTGACCGTCTATGAGAAAAACCTGGTTGATGGTTCCAGCCCGAACATCCCGTTGTTGACCCAGACCGGTACCTTCACGGTGACCGCCTTGGACGGCCTGAAGAACCTGACTGTGGGCGGCATCAGCGTCGTCACTAACGGCGTCGCCGCGACCTTCCCACAATCGGAACCTACCGGCTTCGGCAACACCCTGACCATCACTGGCTACAACGCCAGCACCGGGGTGGTCAGCTACCGCTACACCTTGCTCGACAATGAAGCGCACCCCAATGCCAGCGGCGATAACAGTCTGTCGGAGCAGATCACGGTCACGGCCAGCGATAACGACACCAATACTGCGACGGGTACGATCGACATCAACATCATTGATGACCTGCCCACTGCCAACCCCGACGCGCGCTCGGTGATAGAAGGCGGTGTGGTCAGCGCCAATGTGCTGGGCAATGATGTCGGCGGCGCCGATAGCCCCACATTGGCTGGCGCGGTAGTCGGGGGGCGGGCGGGCAGCAACATCGGCACCCCGGCCTCTGGCGGCCTGGGCGCTAACATCAACGGCACCTATGGTTACCTGACTCTGGATGCCAACGGCAACGCCGTGTACCACAGCAACCCCAACGCGGTGAGCCCTCCGGGGGCGGTGGACACCTTCGTCTATACCGTGCGGGATGCCGACGGTGACCTAAGCACCACCACCCTGACGATTACAGTGACCGACAGCGGCCTCAAGGCGGTGGTTGACGGCGACGTCACGGTCTACGAGAAAGCCCTGGACCTGAACCTCGACGGCCAGGACCTAGCGCCTGGCACCGTGGTCGGCAGCGACCCGACGGCCACCACGGAAACCGCCAGCGGCAACCTCGCAGATTCGGTAACCGGCGGCAGTGGTCCGCTGAGTTTCAGCCTGGTCGGCAGCGCTACCGGCACTTATGGGCAGATCCTGCTCAACCCCAACGGCACCTACACCTACACCCTGACCTCGGCACCCAAGACCTTGCCCAACAGCAACGACGGGCCGAATGTATTGACCGAGACTTTCACTTATAAGGCCACCGACCAATTGGGCAACACCACCACCAGCAGCATTGTGGTGAGCATTGTCGATGATGTGCCCAAAGTGGTGTCCAGCGCGCGTGAAGTCACGGCGACGGAGGTGGACTCCAACCTGCTGCTGATCATTGATATTTCCGGCAGCATGAACGACGCCTCGGGGGCCGGCGGCACGCGGCTTGACCTGGCCAAGGCGTCCATCACCGAGTTGCTTAACCGCTACGACGAGATGGGTGATGTGAAGGTGCAGATCGTGACCTTCAACGACAGCTCCCAGCAATTGAGCAGCCAATGGGTCAGCGTCGCCACGGCCAAGACCCTGGTCAACAACCTCACGGCGTTCAACGGCACCAACTACGACTCGGCCCTCGGCACCGCGCAGACCGCCTATGGCACCGCCGGCAAGCTGGAAGGCGCGCAGAACGTGGCGTATTTCTTCTCGGACGGTAACCCCACCACGTCTAACACCAATAATCCGAACAACCCCGGCAACGTGGTCAACCCGGAATACGGCGACGGGATCGACGCCACTGAAGAGGGCGTATGGCGGGCCTTCCTCGATGCCAACGGCATCAAGGCCTATGCCATAGGCCTGGGGGCGGGGGTCAACAGTATTTACCTGGACCCGGTGGCCTACGACGGCAGCACCCACACCAACACCAACGCGGTGGTGGTGGCCAACCTGGCGGGCCTGGATGCGGTGCTGGCCGGCACGGTACAGGGCGCGCCGGTCACCGGCAGCCTGCTGACGGACGGCTCGTTCGGCGCTGACGGTGGCTTCGTCAAAGCCCTCACGGTGGATGGCATCACCTACACCTACAACCCGGCGGCGGGGGGCTCGATGAGTGCCAACCTGCCAGGCGGCCACGGTACGTTCGACACCGTCAGCAACAGTGTCACCATCACCACCAACCAGGGCGGCACGCTGGTGGTGGACATGGACAACGGCGAGTTCCGCTACACGCCGCCGAAGCTGACCGACTCGCTGGTCACCGAAACCTTTGGCGTGACCGTCAGCGACAACGACGGCGATCTCGCGACGTCCAGCCTGGTAGTCAAGGTCAACCCGAACGTGGCGCCGGTGGCGGGTGATGACCATGTGATCACCAATATCCTGTTGAGCAATATTGTGGTGCCTGCCGAGTTGCTGCTGGCCAATGACAGCGATGCCAACCATGACAACCTGACGGCTATCCCCACCAGTTTTCCAACCGGCTGGGTGGCCAAAGGCGCGGCCTTTACCGGGACGGGGACCAGAACGCTCACCGGTACAACTGTGGGGGATGTACGTACCTCGTTTGCCGGTGATGCGGCGAACCTCACTGCAGCACTTTTGATCACCGGCAGTCTCGGCAATGTCGGTGGCGCTACGGCCGACGATCGTTTAACGGTCACGCTCAAGGCGGGTGAGACCCTCAGCCTGGATCACAACCGGCCGGTCGGTAACATCGTCATGGCCTATTCGATCAACGGTGGCAGCGAGCTCCCTCTTGCGGATGGCACGACGCTGACTGCGTTAGCGGACGGTAGCTATCAGATTCACATTACCAACACCTCCAATCCAACAGGCGGCAACCCCAATGGCACAGAAAGCTACCAGTTGGACATGAAGATCAACTACGCCGGCGCCCAGGACTACACACCGCAGTACCACGGCAACTACTCGGTCAGCGATAACCACGGCGGCAGCGACAGCGCCGCGGTAGACATCAGCTACCAGGCCGGTACGACCCTCACCGGTACCAACGGTGATGACATCATCATGGCCGGGCCCGGCAACAACATCCTCAATGGCGGCGATGGCAACGACGTGCTCACCGCCGGCACCGGCAACAATCAGATGCACGGCGGCAATGGCAATGACCTGCTGTTCAGCGGCATCGGCAATGACCTGCTCGATGGCGGGGCGGGCCTCGACACCGTCAGCTATGCCCATGCCACGGCAGGCGTGACCGTCAACCTTGGCCTGGCGACGGGGCAAATCACTGGCGGCGCCGGAACCGATACATTGATGGCCCTGGAGAACCTGGTGGGCTCCAACTTCAATGACTTCCTCACGGGCAACGGCAACAACAACCTGATCTCCGGCGGGCTGGGCAATGACACCCTCAAGGGCGAGGGGGGCGATGACATCCTGATCGGCGGCCTGGGTAACAACACCCTGACCGGTGGCCCTGGCGCCGATACCTTCCAGTACCTGACCGGCGGTAGCGGGCACGATGTCATCACCGACTTTGCGGTGGGCACCGACAAGCTCGACCTGTCGCAATTGCTGCAAGGCGAGAATGCGACGACGGCGTCCCTGGATGACTACCTGCACTTCAAGGTGGTGGGCGGTACGACCACCATCGACATCAGCGCCGTTGCAGGTGCCACGCCGAACCAGACCATCGACCTGGCCGGGGTCAACCTGGCGACCCAATACGGCGTCACGCCGGGCGCGGGCGGGTTGATTGCGGGCGGGGCGGATACGGCGACGATCATCAATGGGATGTTGAATGACCATTCGTTGAAGGTGGATACCGTGTAATCCCCTGTGGCGAGGGAGCTTGCTCCCGTTGGACTGCGTAGCAGCCCCATTCAGGGCCGCTTCGCGCCCCGACGGGAGCAAGCTCCCTCGCCACGTCTCTCGCCACAGACAGGTACTGGCCTGTGGCTTTAGCTCATTGAGTTATAAGCACCATACTTTGCGTGATATGGCCCGCCAGCGTTTGCCGGTATGATAGGCGCCCCCGCAGTCTGGATTGCGAATACGCCATGACCCTGCAATACCCAACCATCGCCGATTGCGTCGGCAACACACCTTTGGTCCGCTTGCAGCGCATGGCGGGTAACACCAGCAATACCTTGCTGCTCAAGCTCGAGGGGAATAACCCGGCGGGCTCGGTCAAGGACCGTCCGGCGCTGTCGATGATCGCCCGTGCCGAGCAGCGCGGGCAGATCAAGCCCGGCGACACCCTGATCGAAGCCACCTCCGGTAATACCGGGATTGCCCTGGCCATGGCCGCAGCGATCAAGGGCTACAAAATGATCCTGATCATGCCCGACAACGGCAGCGCCGAGCGCAAGGCCGCAATGACCGCCTATGGCGCCGAGCTGGTCCTGGTGACCCAGGAAGAGGGCATGGAAGGCGCGCGTGATCTCGCCGAGCGCATGGCCGCCGAAGGCCGTGGCCAGGTGTTGGACCAGTTCGCCAACGGTGACAACCCCGAGGCGCACTACACCAGCACCGGCCCGGAGATCTGGCGCCAGACCCAGGGCACCATCACCCATTTCGTCAGCTCCATGGGCACCACCGGCACCATCATGGGCAACTCGCGCTACCTCAAGGAGCAGAACCCGGCGATCCAGATCGTTGGCCTGCAACCGATGGAAGGCGCGGCGATCCCGGGGATCCGCCGTTGGCCCGAAGAGTACCTGCCCAAGATCTACAACGCCGCCCGCGTCGATCGCATCATCGACATGGCCCAGCGTGAAGCCGAAGACACCACCCGTCGCCTGGCCCGTGAAGAAGGCATCTTCTGCGGCGTGTCCTCCGGCGGTGCGGTGGCAGGGATGTTGCGTTTGTCTGCAGAACTGGAAAACGCGGTGATCGTCGCGATCATCTGTGACCGAGGCGACCGCTACCTGTCGACCGGCATTTTCGACGCGCCCAACTGATGGCCAAGCAAGAGCGAGGCCTGCGCTTCCAGCCCACGGGTGGCAGCCGGGCGCCCCAAGTACCGGTCGGCAAAAAGCAGCGCCTGACCATTGAGCGCCTGGCCAATGATGGCCGGGGAATCGTGTTTTTCGAAGGCCGCACCTGGTTTGTGGTGGGTGCCCTGGCCGGCGAGGAAGTCGAGGCGCGGGTGCTGGGTGCCCATGGCAAAGTGGTCGAGGCCCGCACCGAGCGGGTGTTCAAGGCCAGCGAACTGCGCCGCCCGGCGCCGTGCGTCCATGCCGGTCGCTGCGGCGGTTGCAGCCTGCAACATTTGCCCCATGGCGAACAGCTTGCCCTGAAACAGCGCATGCTCGCCGAGCAATTGTCCCGTGTCGCCGGGGTCGAGCCCCAGGAGTGGGCCGCGCCGTTGAGCGGGCCCGAGTTCGGCTATCGCCGCCGCGCCCGTGTCGCGGTGCGCTGGGACGCCAAGGCCAAGCGCCTGGACGTGGGTTTTCGCGCCGTGGCCAGCCAGGACATCGTGGCCATCGACGATTGCCCGGTGCTGGTACAGGCCTTGCAACCGATCATGCAGCGTCTGCCCAATATGTTGCGGCGCCTGAGCAAACCTCAGGCCCTGGGGCATGTCGAGTTGTTCAGCGGCTCGTCGATTGCCGTGTTGCTGCGGCATATGGCGCCGCTGTCCGACGCTGACCTGCTGGTGCTGCAGGAATTTTGCGCGTTCCATGATGCCCAGTTGTGGCTGCATGGAGAGGGCGAGCCGCAGCCGTTCGCGGCCGGGCAGGCCCTGGGCTATCGTCTGGAGCAGTGGGACCTGAAGCTGGCGTACCGGCCGGGGGATTTTGTCCAGGTCAACGCCGGGGTCAACGAAGCGATGGTGGCCCAGGCGCTGGACTGGCTGGCACCGCGCTCCGACGAACGGGTGCTGGACCTGTTTTGTGGCCTGGGCAACTTTGCCTTGCCCCTGGCCCGCCAGGTGCGTGAAGTGGTGGCGGTAGAGGGCGTGCAGGCCATGGTGGACCGCGCGGCCCTCAACGCAGGCAGCAATAATTTGCATAATGTGCAGTTTTTTCAGGCCGATTTGTCCCAGCCTTTGAGTGACGCGCAATGGGCCAAAGCAGGCTTTTGTGCGGTACTCTTGGACCCACCCCGTGATGGTGCCCTGGAGGTTGTGCGCAAGCTCGCCACTCTGGGGGCTGATCGCCTGGTGTATGTGTCCTGCAATCCAGCCACGCTGGCGCGGGACACTGTCGAGTTGGTCAAGCAAGGCTACCGGCTAAAACGTGCCGGGATCCTCGATATGTTTCCGCAAACCGCGCATGTCGAGGCGATGGCGTTATTTGAAGCGAGCTAGGATGCTCGCTTAGTCCGACTGGCCTGCGTTCTCCTGGGCCTGTGACCTGCCAGGGAGTTCGCGTTACAAGGGTCAGCGATTTTGACGCGCTACAGGCGCGTCGTAGGGAAGGTAAGCAAGATGGTACAGGTGAGAGCACACCAGCCGATCAACACCGACGGCAGTATCAATCTCGAGGCATGGCTGGATCATGCCGTCA
Source organism: Pseudomonas sp. WS 5410 (assembly GCF_012985645.1). Taxonomy (NCBI): domain Bacteria; kingdom Pseudomonadati; phylum Pseudomonadota; class Gammaproteobacteria; order Pseudomonadales; family Pseudomonadaceae; genus Pseudomonas; species Pseudomonas sp. WS 5410. The sequence continues at coordinate 9,367 of NZ_JAAQWS010000023.1, forward strand.
GTGTCGATCCGGCACTGGACCGTGAAGCCTTGAAAGCCGCCTGCGAGTTCGCTCGCGAGGCCGAACAGCAAGACAATGCGGCCAAGAATCTGTGGGCCGAAGGAACCTCCAGTTTCCGTACCGGGCTTGAAATCGCCGAGATCCTCGCCGACCTCAAGCTGGATCAGGACTCGCTGATCGCCGCGGTGCTCTATCGCGGCGTGCGCGAAGGGCATATTGCGTTGCCCTTGGTCAGCCAGCGTTTCGGCGCGGTGGTGGCCAAGCTGATCGACGGCGTGCTGCGCATGGCTGCGATCAGCGCCAGCCTCAGCCCGCGCCAGTCGATGGTGCTGGGCACCCAGGGGCAGGTGGAAAACCTGCGCAAGATGCTGGTGGCGATGGTCGACGACGTACGCGTGGCGCTGATCAAGCTGGCCGAACGTACCTGCGCGATCCGTGCGGTGAAAACCGCCGATGACGAAAAGCGCAACCGTGTCGCCCGCGAGGTCTTCGATATCTACGCGCCCCTGGCCCACCGCCTGGGGATCGGCCATATCAAGTGGGAGCTGGAGGACCTGTCCTTCCGCTACCTCGAACCCGATCAATACAAACAGATCGCCACCCTGCTGCATGAGCGGCGGCTGGATCGTGAGCGCTTTATCAGCGATGTGATGGGCCAGTTGCGCTCGGAGTTGCAGGCGACCGGCGTCGAAGCCGATATCAGCGGGCGCGCCAAACACATCTATTCGATCTGGCGCAAAATGCAGCGCAAGGGCCTGGCCTTCAGCCAGATCTACGACGTGCGCGCCGTACGCGTGCTGGTGCCGGAAATGCGCGATTGCTACACCGCGCTGGGCATCGTCCACACCCTGTGGCGGCATATTCCCAAGGAATTCGACGACTACATCGCCAACCCCAAGGAAAACGGCTACCGCTCGCTGCACACGGCGGTGATCGGCCCCGAGGGCAAGGTGCTGGAAGTGCAGATCCGCACCCACGCCATGCACGAAGAAGCCGAGCTGGGGGTTTGCGCGCACTGGCGCTACAAGGGTACCGACGTCAAGGCGGGCTCCAACCAGTACGAAGAGAAAATCTCCTGGCTACGCCAAGTGCTGGAGTGGCACGAAGAACTCGGCGATATCGGCGGCCTGGCCGAACAGTTGCGGGTGGATATCGAGCCAGACCGGGTCTATATCTTCACCCCCGACGGCCACGCCATCGACCTGCCCAAGGGCGCGACACCGCTGGACTTCGCCTACCGGGTGCACACCGAGATCGGCCACAACTGCCGTGGCGCCAAGATCAACGGGCGTATCGTGCCGCTCAACTACAGCCTGCAGACCGGTGAGCAGGTCGAGATCATCACCAGCAAGCACGGCACCCCGAGCCGCGACTGGCTGAACCCGAACCTGGGCTACATCACCACGTCGCGGGCGCGGGCGAAGATTGTCCACTGGTTCAAGCTGCAGGCGCGGGACCAGAACGTCGCCGCCGGCAAGACCCTGCTCGAGCGCGAGCTGGGGCGCCTGGGCCTGCCCCAGGTGGATTTCGACAAGTTGGCCGAAAAAGCCAACATGAAGATTGCCGAAGACATGTTCGCCGCCCTCGGCGCCGGCGACCTGCGCCTGGCGCAACTGGTCAACCTGGCCCAGCAGTTGGTGGAGCCGGAGCGCGGCAGCGAACAACTGGAGCTGATTCCCCGCAAGGCCACCGGCTACAAGCCGGGCAAGCGCGGCGATATCCAGATCCAGGGCGTGGGCAACCTGATGACCCAGATGGCCGGCTGCTGCCAGCCGTTGCCGGGCGACGCGATCGTCGGCTACATCACCCAGGGCCGTGGGGTGAGCATTCACCGCCAGGATTGTGCCTCGGTGTTGCAACTGGGCGGGCGCGAGCCGGAGCGGATCATCCAGGTCAGCTGGGGCCCGGTGCCGGTGCTCACCTACCCGGTGGACATCATCATCCGCGCCTACGACCGTTCGGGGTTGCTGCGTGACGTCTCGCAAGTGCTGCTCAACGAGCGGATCAACGTACTGGCGGTCAACACCCGCTCGAACAAGGAGGACAACACCGCGTTGATGTCCCTGACCATCGAGATTCCGGGTCTGGACGCGTTGGGGCGGCTGCTGGGGCGTATCTCCCAACTGCCGAACATCATCGAGACCCGGCGTAACCGCACGCCATGAATCGCTGGATGAGTGCGGCCTGAAATGTGGGAGCGGGCTTGCCTGCGATACAGGCGCCTCGGTCTACCCGATACCGAGGTGCCTGCATCGCGGGCAAGCCCGACGCCCACATTTGCTCGGTGGTTTTCCCACTTGATCGGATAGAGAACGATGTATTCACTTGAAGACCTGCTACACCTGATGAACCGTCTGCGCGACCCGCAATACGGTTGCCCGTGGGACATCAGGCAAACCTACGCCAGTATCGTGCCTCACACCCTGGAAGAAGCCTACGAAGTCGCCGACGCCATCGAGCGTGGGGATTTTGATCATCTGCAAGGCGAGCTGGGCGACCTGTTGTTCCAGGTGGTCTATTACAGCCAACTGGCCCGGGAAGAAGGGCGCTTCGAGTTCGCCGGCGTGGTCGACAGCATCACCCGCAAGCTGATTCGCCGGCATCCCCATGTGTTCCCCACCGGCGACCTGTATGCGCCGCTGGATATCCCTCAGTTAAGCGAAGAGCAGGTCAAGGCGCGCTGGGAGCAAATCAAGGCCGAGGAGCGCGCAGAAAAATCCGACGCCCCACAGCAACTGTCCCTGCTTGATGATGTACCCCACGCCTTGCCGTCCCTGTCCCGCGCCGCCAAATTGCAAAAGCGCGCGAGCCAGGTCGGCTTCGACTGGCCAGCGGCGCTGCCGGTGGTGGATAACGTGCGTGAAGAGCTCGATGAGGTGCTCGAAGCCATGGCCGACAACGACCCGGCAGCGATTGCCGATGAAGTCGGTGACCTGCTGTTTGCAGCGGTCAACCTGGCCCGGCACCTCAAGGTGGACCCGGAAACCGCCCTGCGCGGTGCCAATGCCAAATTCGAAAGGCGATTCCGATTTATCGAACAGGCATTGCGCGACACCCACCGTCCCATGGAAGATTGCACCCTCGAAGAGTTGGACGCCCTCTGGGGCGAAGCCAAACGCCAGGAAAAGAATGTGTCCAACTGCGGTTGAGCAGTTGCCTAAGTGAGTAAGCACCATGAGCATTTCCCTTCGCGACCAGTTGCTCAAAGCAGGCCTGGTCAATCAGAAGCAGGCCAAGCAGGTCGGCAAAGACAAGCAGAAGCAGCAGCGCCTGGTTCACAAAGGCCAGGCCCAGGCCGATGACACCCAGCAGCGCCTGGCCCTGGAAGCGCAGGCCGAGAAGGTCAAGCGCGACCAGGAGCTCAACCGCCAGCAGCAGGAAAAGGTCGAGGCCAAGGCCCGTGCCGCGCAGGTCAAGCAATTGATCGAGACCTCGCGCCTGCCCAAGTTGACCACCGAGGACTATTACAACTTCGTGGACGACAAGAAGGTCAAGCGCCTGTCGGTCAACACCTTGATGCGCAACAAGCTGAGCAACGGCTCGTTGGCGATTGTCCATCACGGTGGCGGTTACGAAGTGATTCCACGGGAGGCCGCGCTGAAAATCCAGGAGCGCGCACCTGAGCGTATCGTCCAGATGAACATCCTCACCGAGACCCAGGTGCCGGATGAGGATGATCCGTACGCCGCCTATCAGATCCCTGACGACCTGATGTGGTAAGGCGTTAAAAACAACAAACCCCGCTCAAAAGGCGGGGTTTGTGTTTATAGACACTGCGGCTGCGTGGGCCGGGTGGCTATGGGATTTCAGCGCTTCAGGCGCTTGATGCCTGGCGTCTCATTTCGAGGGTTTCGAGCTCGTTTTTATAGTTATGGGCGTCGCACTCGTTGTGAAACATACCGACCAGCAGGTCTTGTTGATGCACATCCCAGATATGAATCCCGTGGGCCAGGGCCTCGTGGGACATATGGGCATCGTCGCGTTCCGTTACTTTTACTGTCATCTGCTTGCTCCAGTCTCTGGTTGATCTGCGGCAAGGCGTCGCAGGCCTTTGTTATATATTTTGTTAGCTTGCTAAGTAAACTGACTTTGCACGCAACAATTCATTGCAGCAAACGCAACAATGCTCCAGGCCACGTAAACCGCGACATTGCGTCGCAGGGCCTGGAGTTTTATGACAAAAGCTTCATGTTCGAGTCAGGCTTTGGCCGGGTGCCAGGCCTTCCACCGCTATCCCAGGCGAGCCAGCTCCCACCTTGGAATGCACCACCTGTGGGAGCTGGCTTGCCTGCGATAACGTCAGTCGCCTCACTCCAAACGCCAGGCGAAAAAAAGCCCCGCATTTAGCGAGGCTCTTTTAAACACTCAACGATCAGCTGCCTTTCACAGCCTTGCCGTTGACCGTGCCGTCCAACAGCATGATGTTGTATTCCTTGCCGTCGGTTTCGACTTGTTGCAGGCGAACCAGCAGGTAATCCCAATCCTTGGCAAACCACATCACAGTAATGCGCTTGCTTTGCGTCGGGTCGCGCACGCGCTCAACCTTGATGGCGTCGATCTTGCCGGCCTTGGTCTCGACTTTCTCGGCACCCAGCACGCGGAAGTCATAGGTGTCGACTTCGCCGTCATCCACCACCTGGTAGCTCATGGTTTTCTTGCCGGCGGCCACGTCATGCTGCAGGGCCAACTGGTAAGTGGATTTGTCGACCATGCCACGGTTCAGCGGGATCTTCACCGCATCACCGCGATCGGTGCCGGTGACCATCTTGGCGGTCCAATCGAAGTCCAGGTCGGCTTTCTTGGCTTTACCCAGCCCACCCCGTTCAAAGTGGTAGGACTGTGGCAGCAAAGTATCCTTGTCCAGGGTCAAGGTGCTGGTTTCGGTCAGGCTGGCGATCATCATCGAGGCCTTGAAGCTGAGCTTCCAGGTACCGTCGGCGTTTTTTTCCAGGCTGCGTTCCGCAGTGCCGCTCATGGGCAACTGCTTCCAGTCGGCGGTATAGCTGGCGGAGAAAGGCTGAAGGTCTGCCGCGTGCACGGCAGGCAGTGCAAACAGAGCAAAAGCGAAGAGCAGGGCGCGACGCATAAAATCTCCTAGGTACGAATCAAGTGGCCGCTGGCCGCAAGTAACTGGCCATCCAACAATGCACCCTGTTCACCGAGAACCAAGCGGCCTTCGGCAAACCAGCGAACCGCCAGCGGGTAAATCCTGTGTTCCTGGGTGTGAACCCGTTGCGCAAGGCTCTGCGCTGAGTCCGCAGACTCTACCGGAACTACTGCCTGTACGACCAGAGGCCCGCCATCGAGTTCCTCGGTGACAAAGTGCACGCTGCAGCCGTGCTCCGTATCGCCGGCCTCAAGGGCCCGTTGGTGAGTGTGTAAACCTTTGTATTTAGGCAGCAGGGAAGGGTGGATATTCAGCAGGCGCCCCTGGTAATGGCGCACGAAATCAGCGCTGAGAATGCGCATGAAACCGGCGAGGACCACGAGCTTGGGGTTGAAGGCGTCGATCAGTTCGATCAAGGCTGCATCGAAGGCCTCGCGACCGTCGAACGCCTTGTGATCCAGGGCGCGGGTGTCGATACCCGCGTCCTGGGCGCGTTGCAGGCCGTAGGCGTCGCTGCGGTTGGAAATCACCGCAGCGATGCGCACCGGGCTGTCGCCGGCGCGCGTGCTGTCGATCAGGGCCTGCAAGTTACTGCCGGTGCCGGAGAGCAGCACCACGACATCACAGGTTGCTGGCATCAGTGAGCCTTGAGGTTCTTCAGTTCAACCTGGGCAGCACCTTCGGCAGCCGTGGCGATCTGGCCGATCACCCATGGCTGCTCGCCGGCTTCACGCAGAACGTTCAGCGCGGTTTCCACGTGCTCTTGAGCCACGCAGATGACCATGCCCACGCCGCAGTTCAGCACGCGGTGCATTTCGGTCTCGTTGACGTTGCCTTTCTCTTGCAGCCAGTCGAAGACCGCCGGGCGCTGCCAGCTGGCCACGTCGACGATGGCCTGGGCGCCTTTTGGCAGTACGCGCGGGATGTTGTCCAGCAGGCCGCCACCGGTGATGTGGGCCATGGCCTTGACCGCGCCGGTGTCCTTGATCAGCTTGAGCAATGGCTTGACGTAGATGCGGGTCGGGGCCATCAGCAGGTCGGTCAGAGGCTTGCCGTCGAGCTGGGTGTTCTCGATGTCGGCGCCGGACACTTCGATGATCTTGCGGATCAGCGAGTAGCCGTTGGAGTGCGGGCCGGACGATGGCAGGGCCAGCAGGGCGTCACCGGCCGCCACCTTGGAGCCGTCGATGATCTCGGCTTTTTCCACGACGCCGACGCAGAAGCCGGCCAGGTCGTAGTCTTCGCCTTCGTACATGCCTGGCATTTCAGCGGTTTCGCCGCCGACCAGGGAGCAACCCGACAGTTCGCAGCCAGCGCCGATACCGGTGACCACTTGTGCAGCGGTCTCCACGTTGAGCTTGCCGGTGGCGTAGTAGTCGAGGAAGAACAACGGCTCGGCGCCGCATACCACCAGGTCGTTGACGCACATGGCCACCAGGTCGATGCCGATGGTGTCGTGCTTGTTCAGGTTCAGGGCCAGGCGCAGCTTGGTGCCCACGCCGTCGGTGCCGGAGACCAGCACTGGCTGCTTGTAGCCGGCCGGGATCTCGCAGAGGGCGCCGAAACCGCCCAGGCCGCCCATGACTTCGGGGCGCGCAGTGCGCTTGGCGACGCTCTTGATGCGTTCGACCAATGCTTCACCGGCGTCGATGTCTACACCGGCGTCCTTGTAGCTCAGGGAGGGTTGCTTGCTCATGATCCAGGCCTTTAGGGGGGATTCAGGGGTAACGACCGATGCGGTGGGCACAGAAGCTGAACACTTCAGGACGCCCAGCCGTTGACGGTCTGCGAAGGCGCGCGATTTTATCAGGCTTGAGGGGCAGCGGCCATCCTCGGGCCGACGGGCAGGGGCATATGGTGCTAAAAAAACCTTAATAGGCGCCGCGATCGCCTGTATTAAGGTATAGCCTTTAACCCGCTATCGTTATGACAGTACGAAAACTTACCGGGGCCTTGTGAATGTTTTGCCGGTCGCTGTGGTCACAGCCTTGCTTAACCTTCTTCACGCGGCCTGTTCCAGCCGCTTTTTTGTCGTTCGGGAATCTTTTTTCATGGGTCTGAGTAGATACTTTTTTGTTGGCTGTTTGTCGTTGGTCAGCCTGGCCAGTCATGCCGAAACCGTTAATGGTCTTTATCAAGTGCTGGAGCCGGTCAGCAGCCAGGCGCCGGAGGAGCGTGAACAAGCTACCCAGCGCGCCCTGCAGACCCTGGTAGCCCGCCTCACCGGCGACGCCAAGGCCGCCCAGGGCCCTGGCCTGGCGGCGATCCGCAAGGATCCGCAACAGATCATCAGCCAGTACGGTTACGACGCCGGCCCGCCGGAAAGCCTGCAAGTGGATTTCGATCCGGTCAGCACCGACCGCGCCCTGCGCGATGCCGGCCTGGCGTTGTGGGGCAACAATCGGCCGTCGATCCTCGGCTGGTGGCTGAGCGATTCCACTGAAGGCAGCAGCCTGGTCGGTGATGGCCAGTCGGCTGCCGAGCCGCTGCGCCGTGCGGCGCAGCATCGCGGCCTGCCTTTGCGCCTGCCGCTGGGCGATCTCGATGAGCAGATCGTCGCCACCGCACCCACTCTTGAAAGTGCCGATCCGGCCCCTCTGCGTGCGGCCTCCGAACGTTATGGCGCCGACGCCTTGCTGGCGGTGCATGCCCGTGAAGACGCGGGCCAATGGCAAGCCAAGTGGCGCCTGTGGCTGGGTGATAAAGCCGAGCAGGGCACGGTGCAGGGCGCCGATCCCGCGGCGTTGGCCGATGCCGTGCTGCTGGCAGTCAGCGAGCGCCTGGCGCCCCGTTTTGCGGTAAAGACCGGGGTGTCCAGCGAGCAGTTGCTGCAAGTGCAGGGCATGACCCTGGAGCGCTACGCCGCCCTCGGTCATCTGCTGGAGCCGTTTGGTGCGCAGTTGCAGCGGGTGGAGGGTGACCGGATCGTCTATCGCGTCAACGGCAGCAGCGAGCAGTTGCGCAGCCAATTGAGCCTGGCCAAGTTGCAGGAAGTGCCGGCTGGTGAGGCGCTCGCGCCACAACCTGTGCCGTCGCCCGTGGCCGAAGGCGCGCAGCCGGTGCCGGTGCCGCAAGCCGAGCCTGAGCCGCAACTGCGTTTCCGTTGGTAAATGTTCTTCCTTATATAGAAGCAAATAACAGATGGAGTAGTTTATGGCGGATACGCGTCGTTGGGTGTGGCTTGGCGGGATTGTCCTGCTGTGCGTCTTGGTGTTCTTGCTGCATTCGATCCTGACGCCGTTCCTGGTCGCGTTGCTGCTGGCCTATCTGTTCGATCCGGTGGTGGATCGCCTGGAAAAGGCCGGGCTGTCGCGCACCTGGGGCGTGGTGGCGGTGTTTGCGCTGTTTACCCTGATCGTCATGGCGCTGTTGCTGGTGCTGGTGCCGATGCTGGCCAAGCAACTGTTGCGCCTGTACGAACTGGCGCCGCAAATGCTCGATTGGCTGCAGCACACGGCCATGCCCTGGGTGCAGTCCAAACTCGGCCTGGCCGATGGCTTCTGGAAGTTCGACAAGGTCAAGGCCGCGATCAGCGAGCATATGGGCCAGACCACCGATATCGTCGGGGTGATCCTCAGTCAGGCCACGGCATCCAGCCTGGCATTGATTGGCTGGCTGACCAACCTGGTATTGATCCCGGTGGTGGCGTTCTACCTGCTGCGTGACTGGGACATCATGATGGCCAAGATCCGCAGCCTGCTGCCCCGTGATCGCGAGGAGCGCATCGTGTCCCTGGCCGGGGAGTGCCATGAGGTGCTGGGCGCCTTTGTCCGTGGGCAATTGCTGGTGATGGTGGCGCTGGGGATTATCTACGCTGGCGGGCTAATGGCGATCGGCCTGGAACTGGGCCTGTTGATCGGCATGATTGCCGGCCTCGCGGCGATTGTGCCGTACATGGGCTTTGTCATCGGGATTGGTGCGGCGCTGGTGGCTGGCCTGTTCCAGTTTGGCGGCGACTTGTACCCGATGCTGGGGATTGTCGCGGTGTTCATGGTCGGCCAGGCTCTGGAAGGCATGGTGCTGACGCCGCTGCTGGTGGGCGACCGCATCGGCCTGCATCCGGTGGCGGTGATCTTTGCGATCCTGGCGGGCGGCGAGTTGTTCGGCTTTACCGGCATCCTCCTGGCGCTGCCGGTAGCGGCGGTGATCATGGTGCTGGTGCGCCATGTGCACGATGTGTACAAGGATTCGGACGTCTATACGGGCGCCGATGACCCTCAGTTGTAAGACTGATCACAAACCCGGCTCAAGGCCGGGTTTGTTGTCTGCGCGGCTTGGCATTTAGCCATCGCGCCAAACAATCTCCAAAAAATCCAATCAGTTAACGCAAACCTTTGATTTTGCTTATGGTCTGTTGCATTGTGCGCCCGGCGTCACGGGTATAAACTTTGCAAACTTTTCACAGAGGCCACTAACGGTTCGATTGGAACCGTTCAGTCAGCATGAAACCGATTCAGCTGCCCCTAGGTGTGCGTCTGCGTGACGACGCTACCTTCATCAATTACTACCCAGGCGCCAATGCCGCTGCACTCGGCTATGTCGAGCGGCTCTGCGAAGCCGACGCCGGGTGGACGGAAAGCCTGATCTACCTCTGGGGCAAGGACGGCGTGGGGCGTACCCACCTGTTGCAGGCCGCCTGCCTGCGCTTTGAGCAGATGGGGGAGCCGGCGGTGTATTTGCCGTTGGCCGAGCTGCTGGACCGTGGCATCGGCATCCTCGATAACCTCGAGCAATACGAACTGGTGTGCCTGGATGACCTGCAAGCCGTTGCCGGCCGGGCGGACTGGGAAGAAGCGCTGTTCCATCTGTTCAACCGCCTGCGCGACAGCGGCCGGCGTCTGTTGATTGCCGCCTCTACCTCGCCACGGGAATTGCCGGTCAAGCTGGCAGACCTCAAGTCGCGGCTGACCCTGGCGCTGATCTTCCAGATGCGCCCACTGTCCGACGAAGACAAGCTGCGTGCCCTGCAACTGCGCGCTTCGCGTCGTGGCCTGCACCTGACCGATGAAGTCGGGCATTTCATCCTCACCCGTGGCACCCGCAGCATGAGCGCGCTGTTCGACTTGCTCGAACAACTCGACCAGGCCTCCTTGCAGGCCCAGCGCAAGCTCACCATTCCCTTCCTCAAAGAAACCCTCGGCTGGTAGCCAGCCCTTTAAAACCGGGGTTCTTGGCAAATTACAGGCGTCAGAAAACCTGCGTTTGGGCCGCTCTGGCCACGCAAAAGGGTCTAAATGGGGTTTAAGGGCTTAGATGACATAGGTCAAACAAGAAGTCACATAGATCACGATTGAATTTGCAAATCGATGTCATAGAAGGCATAGTCTCGGCTTCTTTACATATCAGCCACGGTCGTGCCCATGCTAAATCGCTTCGCACCCCTCGTGCCTCTCGCACTCGTTACCCTGTTGTTTGGTTGCGCCACCCACCCCCAGCAGGTGGTCGAGCAGCAAAAGCCACAACAACAGCATCAAGCCAAATTCGTCGCAGCACAGTCTTCTTCTGTTTATGAAGAAGAGGTGGCGACCGAAAAAGAACTGGCCCAGTTTGCCGACAGCAAGCCTTATCAGCTGCCACTGCTGGCCGACAGTATCCTCGAACGCGGCATGTCGCTGATCGGTACCCGTTACCGTTTCGGTGGTACCTCTGAAGCCGGTTTCGACTGCAGTGGCTTTATCGGCTACCTGTTTCGTGAAGAAGCCGGCATGAACCTGCCGCGCTCCACCCGCGAAATGATCAACGTGGATGCACCGTTGGTCGCACGAAACAACCTCAAGCCCGGCGATCTGCTTTTCTTCAGTACCAACGGCCGTGGTCGCGTCAGCCACGCCGGTATCTACCTGGGCGATGACCAGTTCATCCACTCCAGCAGCCGCCGTAGCGGTGGGGTGCGGGTCGATAAGCTGGGTGACAGCTACTGGAGCAAAACCTTCATCGAAGCCAAGCGCGCTTTGGCGATGGCCCCGACTACCGTTACCGCTCGCAAGTAAAGTTAAAGTGATACTTGAAGTTTGACGCGTAAGCGCTAGAATCCTGAGATATTGTTGCGAACCAGACCGCGCAAGCTTGCTTGCGCGGTCTAGTTTTCAGCGTTCGGCAGCGAAAGCCGCATCCAGATCAGGATTGTTCTGCCCATGTCGACCTCGGCCCGCCTAATTCTTGTTGTTTGCGCCGCACTGCTCAGTGCCTGCGCCAGCCGTCCTCCACCTGCGCCTGTGGCCGTCAAGCCCAAGCCGGTATTCAACTATTCCACCCAGAACTTTTCGCCAGTGGCCGAAGATGTGCTGTTTCGCGCCCTGGGCCTGGTGGGCACGCCTTACCGCTGGGGCGGCAACACCCCGGATTCGGGGTTTGATTGCAGTGGTTTGATTGGTTTTGTCTACCGCGACGCCGCGGGCATCTCGCTGCCGCGCACCACTCGCGAGCTGATTGTGATGCGGGCCCAGGACGTGCGCGAAGACGCGCTGCAGACCGGCGACCTGCTGTTCTTCGCCACGGGCGGCGGCTCGCAGGTCAGCCATGCCGGTATCTACGTGGGTGAAGGGCGTTTCGTGCATGCGCCGCAAACCGGCGGTACGGTGAAGCTTGATACCTTGTCCAAGGCCTACTGGCAGAATGCCTATTTGAGCGCCAAGCGCGTGTTGCCGGCGGGGCAATTGGCGCGTAATCCCTAAGTCAAATATAAAACCCAATGTGGGAGCGGGCTTGCCCGCGATGGCGGTGTGTCAGTGGATAGATTCCTGACTGATCCACAGCCATCGCGGGCAAGCCCGCTCCCACAGTTGTTTTGGGGTGTTTACAAATCATTTATTTGGCTGAAGACACCCGCCACACCTTATTCCCCACATCGTCCGCCACCAGCAACCCGCCTTGCTGGTCGATCACCACGCCCACCGGCCGGCCCATGGCTTTCTCATCACTGTTGAGAAAGCCGGTCAGCACATCCACCGGCGCGCCGTTGGGCTTGCCCCCCGCAAATGGCACAAAGATCACCTTGTACCCACTGTGCGGCTTGCGATTCCACGAGCCGTGCTGGCCGATAAAAGCGCCATGGGCAAATTGCGCCGGTAGGGTGTTGCCCTCGGCAAAGGTCAGGCCCAGCGACGCGGTGTGGGGGCCGACGGCATAGTCCGGCGCAATGGCCTTGGCCACCAGGTCCGGGTCCTGCGGCGTGACCCGTACATCCACGTGTTGGCCGTAGTAGCTGAACGGCCAGCCGTAAAAGCCGCCATCCTTGACCGAGGTGATGTAGTCCGGCACCAGGTCGCTGCCGATTTCATCGCGCTCGTTGACTGCCGTCCACAGCTTGCCGCTTTGCGGCTCCCAGGCCATGCCATTGGGGTTGCGCAGCCCGGAGGCAAAAATCCGCTGCTTGCCGCTGGCCCGGTCGACTTCCCAGATCGCCGCACGCCCCTGTTCGGCTTCCAGGCCGTTTTCACCGACGTTGCTGTTGGAACCCACGCTCACATACAACGTGCTGCCGTCCTTGCTGGCCACCACGTTTTTCGTCCAGTGGTGGTTGAGCGGGCCGCCCGGCAGGTCGATGACCTTGGTGCCCTGGGCCTTGATCGCGGTTTCTCCCGGTTGATAGGGGAAGCGCAGCAGCTTGTCCGAGTCGGCCACATACAGGTCGTTGCCCACCAGGGTCATGCCAAACGGCGAGTTGAGGTTTTCCAGGAACACCGTGCGGGTCTCCGCCACGCCATCATGGTTGGCATCGCGTAGCAGGGTGATACGGTTCGGGCTGGGTACGCCGGCACCGGCACGGCCCATGACCTTTTCCATGACCCAGCCGCGAATGCCCTTGGAGTCATCCGGCTTGGGCGGCGCATTGGTCTCGGCCACCAGCACGTCGCCATTGGGCAATACATACAGCCAGCGCGGGTGATCCAGGCCTTCGGCGAAGGCGCCAACCTGGGTGCCGGCGGCGGCCTTGGGCTTGGCCCCGGCGGGCCAGCCAATCGCCGGAGCGATGTTGACGGTGGGGATCAGGGTTTTATTCGGTTCCGGCAGCTTGGGCGACGGCCCGGTGCCATCGGATACCTGCAAGGTTGAGCTTTCGCCACAGGCAGCGAGTGCGCCTGCGGCCATGATCAGTAGGGCGAGTCGGGTCTTGTGCATGTTTTTCTCCTCAATGCCTGTAGTCATAGAGGTATGGCGCGCGGCGATGGTTCAAGTACGTGGCCGGCTTTAATTGACGCTGTACCCCCAACCCACTAACCTTCGCCGCTTGTTTCAGGTGCTCTGTGGCGTACGCGCCGACCGAGTGAAACAGGGAAGCCGGTGAGTGCGCGCACTTTTCTACAGTGTGGCCACGATCCCGGCGCTGCCCCCGCAACGGTAAATGAGTCAAGACGCTGCTTTTGCCACTGTATCGCCTGCGATATGGGAAGGCGCATCGTCGGCTTGCCCTGGTCAATCGGGCGCCACTCATGAGCCCGGAGACCGGCCTGATTCATCCAACAGCATCACGGTGGGCGATGCTTGGCTTCATTTAAGTTGTCTTTTCCTGCCCGCCGTTTTTGTCCAGCCCCAACGGAGAGCTGCCATGACTGATACCCCTGATCGTGACGAACGCCACCTGGCGCGCATGCTGCGCAAAAAAGCGGTGATTGACGAGCGCATTGCCAATTCACCGAATGAATGCGGTTTGCTGCTGGTGTTGACCGGCAACGGCAAAGGCAAGAGCAGCTCGGCGTTTGGCATGCTCGCCCGGGCCATGGGGCACGGTATGCAATGCGGTGTGGTGCAGTTCATCAAGGGCCGTAACAGCACCGGTGAAGAGCTGTTCTTCCGCCGCTTCCCCGAGCAGGTGCGCTTCCATGTGATGGGCGAGGGCTTTACCTGGGAGACCCAGGACCGCCAGCGCGATCTCGCTGCCGCCGAAGCGGCCTGGAAGGTTTCCCGGGAAATGTTGCAGGATCCATCCATCGGCCTGGTGGTGCTGGATGAGCTGAACATCGCGCTCAAGCACGGCTATCTGGACCTGGACCAAGTGTTGAGCGACCTGCAAGCCCGGCCACCGATGCAGCACGTGCTGGTCACCGGCCGCGGGGCCAAACCGGAACTGATTGAAATGGCCGATACCGTCACCGAAATGGGCATGCTCAAGCACGCGTTCCAGGCGGGTATCAAGGCACAGAAAGGCATCGAACTTTGAACCAGCCGCGCCATTGCCCAGCAGTGCTGATCGCCGCGCCGGCGTCAGGCCAGGGCAAGACCACTGTCACCGCCGCGCTGGCCCGTTTGCATCGCAACCTGGGGCGCAAGGTCCGGGTGTTCAAGTGCGGCCCGGACTTTCTCGACCCGATGATCCATGAGCGCGCCAGTGGTGCGCCGGTCTATCAATTGGACATGTGGATGGTCGGCGAGCAGGAAAGTCGTCGCCTGTTGTGGGAAGCTGCGGGGGAGGCGGACCTGATCCTGATCGAGGGCGTGATGGGCCTGTTCGACGGCACACCGTCCAGCGCCGACCTGGCGCGCCACTTTGGCGTGCCGGTGCTGGCAGTGATCGACGGCACCGCCATGGCCCAAACCTTTGGCGCCCTGGCGCTGGGGTTGGCGCGTTACCAGGCGGACCTGCCGTTCGCCGGGGTCCTGGCCAACCGCGTCGGCACCGTGCGCCATGCGCAGTTGCTGGAAGGCAGCCTGACCGAAGGCCTGCGCTGGTACGGCGCGCTGTCCCGGGAAACCGGGATCGAGCTGCCCAGCCGCCACCTGGGCCTGGTGCAGGCCAGCGAGTTGAATGACCTCGACCTGCGCCTGGATGCCGCCGCCGCCGCCCTGGCCAGCAGTTGCGAGGTAGCGCTGCCACCGCCGGTGGAATTCGCTGCGCCCGAGGTGATCGAGGCCCAGCCGTTGCTGGCCGGGGTGCGGATTGCCGTGGCCCGTGACGAAGCCTTTGCCTTCACCTATGGCGCCAGCCTCGACTTACTGCGGGCGATGGGCGCGCAGTTGCACTTCTTCTCGCCGATCCATGACCGCGTGCTGCCCGACGCCGACAGCCTCTATCTGCCCGGTGGCTACCCGGAATTGCATCATCAGGCGCTGTCGCAAAACACCGCGATGCTGCAGGCGATCCGCGCCCACCACAGCGCCGGCAAACCATTGCTGGCCGAATGCGGCGGCATGCTCTACCTGCTCGACTCCCTGACCGATGTCGAGGGCACGCGTGCCGAACTGCTGGGGCTGCTGCAAGGCGATGCGGTCATGCAGAAACGCCTGGCGGCCCTGGCCCTGCAAACGGTCGAATTGCCGGAAGGCGAATTGCGCGGCCACACCTACCATCATTCCCTGACCAGCACGCCGTGGCAGCCGATTGCCCGTGGCCTGAGCCCCAATGGCGGGCGCGGCGCCGAGGCGGTGTATCGCCAGGGGCGGATGACGGCCTCCTATGTGCACTTTTATTTCCCGTCGAACCCGGTTGCAGTGGCCGCGCTGTTTGCGCCGGATCGAGACGCCGCCAACGCAGGCGATTGTATTGCAACGGTAGGCACGGGCTTGCCCGCGATAGTGTCATGACCGACAACGCCTTCCCCCAGGCCGAGCGCGACGCCATCTACCGCGCCATTGCCGAACGCCGCGACATGCGCCACTTCAGTGGCGGCACCGTCGCCCCCGAGTTGTTGCACCGCCTGCTGCACGCCGCGCACCAGGCGCCCAGCGTCGGCTTGATGCAGCCCTGGCGCTTTATCCGCATCAGCGACCGCAACCTGCGCGGGCAGATCCAGCAGTTGGTGGAAGCCGAACGCATCCGCACCGCGCAAGCCCTGGGCGAGCGCTCGGACGACTTTATGAGGCTCAAGGTCGAAGGCATCCACGACTGCGCCGAGGTGCTGGTGGCGGCATTGATGGATGACCGTGAACGGCATATTTTCGGGCGTCGGACCTTGCCGGAAATGGACCTGGCCTCACTGTCCTGTGCGATCCAGAATCTATGGCTGGCGTCCCGCGCCGAAGGCCTGGGCATGGGCTGGGTGTCACTGTTCGAACCCCGGGACCTGGCCGACCTGCTGGGCCTGCCACCCGGTGCCAAGCCCCTGGCCGTGCTGTGCCTGGGCCCGGTGACGGAGTTCTACCCGGCACCGATGTTGCAACTCGAAGGCTGGACCGAACCGCGTCCGCTGAGTGACATGCTGTATGAGAATTATTGGGGAGTGAGTCAATGAGTGTGGCCTTGCTGAGTGTCGCTGCAGTGGCGCTGGATGCGCTGCTGGGCGAGCCCAGGCGCTGGCATCCGCTGGTGGCGTTCGGCAATTTTGCCGGGCGCATCGAGCAACGTTTCAACTCCGCGGGGCGTGGCTGGCGCAGCCATGGCGTGAGCGCGTGGTTTATTACGGTGATACCGCTGACCTTGCTGGCCACGGCCTTGTCCTGGGCGCCTTACTTCGGCTGGGTGATCGAGATCCTCGCGTTGTACCTGGCCCTGGGCATGCGCAGCCTGGGTGAGCACGTGTTGCCGGTGGCCCAGGCCCTGCGCAGCGGCGACCTGGACGAAGCACGCACGCGCGTGAGTTACCTGGTCAGCCGCCAGACCAGTGAGCTGGACAGCACCGAAGTGGCCCGCGCAGCCACCGAGTCGGTGCTGGAAAACGGCAGTGACGCGGTGTTTGCCGCGCTGTTCTGGTTTGTCGTGGCCGGCGTGCCCGGCGTGGTGCTGTACCGCCTGAGCAATACCCTGGATGCCATGTGGGGCTATCACAATGAACGTTTTGAACGTTTTGGCTGGGCGGCGGCGAAGATTGATGACCTGCTGAATTACATTCCTGCGCGGCTGGTCGCGTTGACCTACGCCGTGCTCGGCAAGACGCGCCTGGCGCTCACATGCTGGCGTCGCCAGGGGCCGACCTGGGACAGCCCGAATGCCGGGCCGGTGATGGCTGCGGGCGCTGGTGCCCTGGGCGTCGAGTTGGGCGGGGCAGCGATTTATCACGGTGAGTTGCACCAGCGTCCGATCCTCGGCGAAGGGCCGCCGGCCGATGCCGATTCCATCGAGCGTGGCTGGCAGTTGGTGCAGCGCGGCGTGTGGCTGTGGGTGTTGATCCTGTGTGCGGGGGCGCATTTCTATGCTTGAACACGGTGGACGGCTGCGCAAGGCGGCGCTGCAGTACGGCATTGCCCAGGAAGACTGGCTGGACCTGTCCAGTGGCCTCGCGCCCTGGCCCTGGCCCATCCCGCCTATCCCGCTGCGGGCCTGGGCCCGCTTGCCAGAGACCGATGATGGCCTTGAACAAGCAGCCTGTGATTACTACGGCGCGGCCCAGGTATTACCGGTGCCGGGCTCCCAGGCGGCCATCCAGTTGCTGCCGCGCCTGCGCCGGGCGGGCAAGGTCGGCGTGTTGTCGCCGTGCTATGCCGAGCATGCCGAAGCCTGGCGCCGCGCCGGTTACATCGTGCGCGAGGTGCTGGAGCAGGAAGTCGACTTCTTCCTCGACAGCCTCGACGTGTTGGTGGTGGTCAATCCCAACAACCCCACCGGCCTGAGCCTCACGCCCCAGCGCCTGCTGGATTGGCATGCGCGCCTGGCCGAGCGCGGTGGCTGGCTGGTGGTGGATGAGGCCTTTATGGACAACACCCCGCACTTGAGCCTGGCGAGCCAGGCCAATCAAGTCGGGCTGATTGTGTTGCGCTCGTTCGGCAAGTTTTTCGGCCTGGCCGGGGTGCGCCTGGGTTTTGTGCTGGCCGAACGCAAACTGCTCAAGCTGCTGGCCGAACAGGTCGGGCCTTGGGCTGTAAGCGGGCCGACCCGGGAGTTGGGCCAGGTCTGCCTGCGCGACAGCGCCGGCCATACCTACCAGCGCCAGCGCTGTGAAGACGCCAGCCAGCGCCTGTTCCGCCTGCTGGAGCAGTATGGCCTGCGCCCGCAAGGTGGCTGCGCGCTGTTCCAGTGGCTGATCACCGATCACGCCGAGCAGTTGCATGAATTCATGGCCCAGCGCGGCATCCTGCTGCGCCTGTTTGTCCACGACAGCAGCCTGCGTTTTGGCCTGCCCGGGACTGATGCCGATTGGCTGCGCCTTGAACAGGCCCTGACTGCCTGGAAGCAAACCTCATGACCACCCTGATGGTGCAAGGCACCACCTCCGACGCGGGCAAAAGCACCCTGGTGACCGCACTGTGCCGTTGGGTCGTGCGCCAGGGCGTGCCGGTGGTGCCCTTCAAGCCGCAGAACATGGCGCTCAACAGCGCGGTGACGGCAGAAGGTGGCGAGATCGGCCGCGCCCAGGCTGTGCAGGCCCAGGCTGCCAACCTGGCGCCGCACACCGATATGAACCCGGTGCTGCTCAAGCCCAATAGCGACACCGGCTCCCAGGTCATCATCCATGGCCGCGCCGTGACCAGCATGAATGCCGTGGCCTATCACGACTACAAGGCCATCGCCATGCAGGCGGTGCTGGCCTCCCACGCGCGTTTGAGTGCGGCCTACCCGGTGGTGATGGTCGAAGGCGCAGGCTCGCCAGCCGAGATCAACCTGCGGGCCAATGACATTGCCAATATGGGCTTCGCCGAAGCGGTGGATTGCCCGGTGTTACTGATTGCCGATATCAATCGCGGCGGGGTATTCGCCCATCTGGTGGGCACCCTGGAGCTGTTGTCGCCGTCGGAACAGGCGCGGGTCAAGGGCTTTATCATCAACCGCTTTCGCGGCGATATCGCCCTGCTGCAACCGGGCCTCGATTGGCTTGAGGCGCGCACCGGCAAGCCGGTGGTGGGGGTGCTGCCGTATGTGATGGATCTGCACCTGGAAGCCGAGGATGGCATCGACCAGCGCCAGATCGACAAGGCGGCGCAGGTGCTCAAGGTGGTGGTGCCGGTGCTGCCACGCATCAGCAACCACACCGACTTTGACCCGCTGCGCCTGCATCCCCAGGTGGATTTGCAGTTTGTCGGGCCGGGCCAGGCAATCCCCGCCGCCGACCTGATCATCCTGCCCGGCTCGAAAAGCGTGCGCAGCGACCTGGCCTATCTGCGCGCCAATGGCTGGGACACGGCCATTGCCCGGCACTTGCGTTACGGCGGCAAGGTGCTGGGCATCTGCGGTGGCCTGCAGATGCTGGGCGAGCAGGTCCACGACCCACTGGGCCTGGAAGGGCCTGAGGGCTCCAGTGATGGCCTGGGCCTCCTGGCGTTCAGCACCACCCTGGAAGCCGAGAAACAATTGCGCAATGTGCGCGGCCGGCTGGTGCTGGAAGAGGCGCCGGTCAGCGGGTATGAGATCCATGCAGGCGTGACCCGAGGTGCCGCCCTGGCGCAGCCAGCGGTACGCCTGGATGACGGCCGCAGTGACGGTGCCTGCAGCGATGACGGGCAAATCCTCGGCACGTATCTGCATGGCCTGTTCGAAACCCCGGCGGCCTGCAGCGCCGTGTTGCGCTGGGCCGGTTTGCAGGACGTGCAGGAAGTGGATTACCACGGCTTGCGCGAGCGCGATATCGAGCGCTTGGCAGACCTGGTGGAGCAGCATCTGGATACCCGATTGCTGCGCCAGTTATGTGGGATTTGAGGGCTTGACCATGTTGCAACTGATCCTCGGCGGCGCCCGCTCCGGTAAAAGCCGCCTGGCGGAAAAACTCGCCAGCGACAGCGCCTTGCCCGTCACCTATATCGCCACCAGCCAACCCCTGGACGGTGAAATGAACGCGCGCGTCGCCCTGCATCGCCAGCGCCGTCCCAGCCAGTGGGGGTTGATCGAGGAACCGCTGGAACTGGCGCGGGTACTGCGTGAAAACGCGGCCCCTGGGCATTGCCTGCTGGTCGATTGCCTGACCCTGTGGCTCACCAACCTGTTGCTGCTGGACGACCCACAGCGCCTGGGCGTCGAGCGTGACTCCCTGCTGGACTGCCTGGCGTCACTGCCGGGCGAAATCATTTTTGTCAGCAACGAGACCGGTCTGGGTGTCGTACCGCTGGGCGAATTGACTCGCCGCTATGTGGATGAAGCCGGATGGCTGCATCAAGCCTTGGCCGAGCGGTGTCAGCGTGTAGTGCTGACCGTTGCCGGCCTGCCCCTGACTTTGAAAGGTACTGCGTTATGAGCCCATCCTGGTGGCTGGACCCGTGCAAGGCGCTGGACGCTGCGGCTTATGAACAAGCCCTGGCCCGCCAGCAACAACTGACCAAGCCCGCCGGGTCCCTGGGGCAACTGGAAGCGTTGGCGGTGCAACTGGCCGGTTTGCAGGGCCGGGTCAAACCGACGGTCGAGCAGGTGTGGATCGCCATCTTTGCCGGCGATCACGGAGTGGTCGCGGAAGGGGTCTCGGCCTATCCCCAGGAAGTCACCGGGCAGATGCTGCATAACTTTGTCAGCGGTGGCGCGGCGATCAGTGTGCTGGCCCGCCAACTGGATGCACAGCTGGAAGTGGTGGATCTGGGTACCGTGACGCCGTCGCTCGACCTGCCGGGCGTGCGCCACCTGAATATCGCCCCGGGCACGGCCAATTTTGTGCTGGGCGCGGCCATGACCGAGGCCCAGGGACAGTTGGCCCTGGCGGCGGGGCGTGACAGCGTGCAGCGCGCGATCAGCGCCGGTGCGCAGCTGTTTATTGGCGGTGAGATGGGCATCGGCAACACCACTGCCGCGAGTGCGCTGGCCTGTGCCTTGCTCGATTGCCAGGTCAGCGACCTGACCGGTCCCGGCACCGGCCTGAATGCCCAGGGCGTGAGCCATAAAGTGGCGGTGATCGAGCGGGCCCTGGCATTGCATGCCGGGCAGCGGGGCGACCCGTTGCAGACCTTGTTCAATCTCGGTGGCCTGGAGATCGCCGGGTTGGTGGGGGCCTATCTGGCCTGCGCCCAGGCGGGGGTGGTGGTGCTGGTCGACGGGTTTATCTGCAGCGTCGCGGCGCTGGTCGCCACGCGCCTCAACCCGTCGTGCCGGCCATGGCTGTTGTTCGGCCATCGGGGCGCCGAGCCGGGCCATCGCCATGTGTTGCAAAGCCTTGAAGCCCAGCCACTGCTGGAACTGGGCCTGCGCCTGGGCGAGGGCAGCGGCGCGGCGCTGGCGGTGCCGCTGTTGCGTCTGGCCTGTGCGTTACACGGGCAGATGGCGACATTCGCAGAAGCGGCCGTGGCGGACCGCCCGGCATGACCTTGCACCTGGACCTGCTACGCCATGGTGAGACCGAACTGGGCGGCGGTTTGCGCGGCAGCCTGGATGATGCCCTGACCGCCAAGGGCTGGGCGCAGATGCGCGAGGCGGTGCTGGCGCGCGGGCCGTGGGATCGTCTGGTCAGCTCGCCGCTGCAGCGCTGCGCGCGTTTTGCTGAGGAGTTGGGCGCACGCCTGAACCTGCCGGTGAGCCTGGAACAGGATCTGCAGGAACTGCACTTCGGCGCCTGGGAAGGGCAGAGCGCGGTGCAATTGATGGAAACCGATGCCGAGGCATTGGGGCTTTTCTGGGCTGATCCATATAGCTTTACGCCGCCGGATGGCGAGCCTGTCGAGGCGTTTTCCCAGCGTGTACGGGACGCTGTCCTACGTCTGCATCAGCTGTATGCCGGCCAACGGGTGCTGCTGATCAGCCATGGTGGCGTCATGCGTTTACTGCTGGCCCAGGCCCGCGGCTTGCCCCGTGAGCAGTTGCTGAATGTCGAGGTGGGCCACGGCGGCCTGTTCAGCCTGCGGGTCGAGGCCGACGGTGTGTTGAGCGAGGGCGCCTGAATGTTGCCATTCTGGATTGCCTTGCAGTTTCTCAGCAGCCTGCCGATTCGCCTGCCGGGCATGCCGCAACCCCAGGAACTGGGGCGCTCGCTGCTGTTTTATCCGCTGGTGGGGCTGTTGTTCGGGTTGCTGCTGTGGGGCTTGAACACGCTGTTGATGGGCGCGCCCTTGCTGTTGCACGGGGCCCTGCTGCTGACGGCGTGGGTGTTGCTCAGTGGCGGCCTGCACCTGGATGGCCTGGCGGACAGCGCCGACGCCTGGCTGGGTGGCTTTGGCGACCGCGAACGCACCCTGACTATCATGAAAGACCCGCGCAGCGGCCCGATTGCTGTCGTGACCCTGGGCTTGGTGCTGCTGCTTAAATTCACCGCGCTGGTGGCGCTGATCGAGCAACACAATGGCGCCGCCTTGATCCTCGCCCCATTGATCGGTCGCAGCTCGTTGCTGGCACTGTTTCTCACCACCCGCTATGTGCGTGCCGGGGGCCTGGGCCAGGCGCTGGCTGACCATTTGCCACGGATTGTCGGGCAGCAGGTGCTGATCCTCAGTGGCCTGGCGTGTGTGTTGATCGGCGGTTTCAGCGGCGGGATTGCGGTGTTGCTGGCGGCCATCTGCTTTGTGGGCTTGCGGCAGGTGATGATCAATCGACTGGGCGGCACCACCGGTGACACGGCCGGCGCCTTGCTGGAACTGCTCGAAGTGGCGGTGTTGATCGGTCTGGCTCTGTAACACTTTCTTGCATTTCCTTAATCGCGGGTATATACACGTTCCATGCTTGCCTCCCAATGTTTATGCACCAACCTGCGTCGTGCCGCCCGTGGCGTCAGCAGGCACTACGACGGCGCCCTCGATGGCTTCGGAATCAACGTCGCCCAGTATTCTTTGCTGTGTAACCTGCAGCGTCTGAATCAACCGAGTATTTCCAGCCTGGCCGATGCCATGGGCCTGGACCGCAGCACCCTGGGGCGTAACCTGCGGGTGCTGGAGGGCGAAGGCCTGGTGCGGTTGGTCGAAGGCGATGACCTGCGCAACCGTCTGGTGGTGCTCACGGAGCAAGGCAAACAGCGCCTGGCGGCCGCATTGCCGGCCTGGGAAGCGGCGCAGCAGAAACTGATCGATAAATTGGGCGTGCAAAAACGCGAAACCCTGTTGGCCTTGCTGGATGAACTCGCTTAAACGCGGGCTTGTTCGAATACAAGCGGGTATATACCCGTAGCGGAGAATAATAATGACCTCAATGTGGCGTACCAGTGGCTGGATTCTTGTCGGGAGTGCGCTGATCCTGGCCCTTTCCCTGGGCGTGCGGCATGGCTTTGGTTTGTTTCTGGCGCCCATGAGCGCCGAGTTCGGCTGGGGTCGTGAAACCTTTGCCTTTGCCATCGCCTTGCAAAACCTGATCTGGGGCCTGGCGCAGCCGTTTACCGGAGCCCTGGCCGACCGCTTTGGCGCGGCCAAAGTGGTGATGATCGGTGGCGTGCTGTATGCCTTGGGCCTGGTGTTCATGGGCTTGTCCGATTCGGCGTGGTCGCTGTCCTTGAGTGCCGGCTTGTTGATCGGTATCGGCCTGTCCGGCACCTCATTCTCGGTGATCCTCGGCGTGGTCGGACGTGCCGTGGCCCCGGAAAAGCGCAGCATGGCCATGGGTATTGCCAGCGCCGCCGGTTCCTTTGGCCAGTTCGCCATGTTGCCGGGCACCCTCGGCCTGATTGGTTGGCTGGGCTGGTCCGCCGCCTTGTTGGTGCTGGGTCTGCTGGTGGTGCTGATCGTGCCGCTGGTGACGATGATCAAGGACCGCCCGCTGCCGGTCATGGCTGGTCAGCAAACCCTGCGCGAGGCTTTGCATGAAGCCTGTTCCCATTCCGGTTTCTGGTTGTTGGCCTTTGGTTTTTTTGTCTGCGGATTCCAAGTGGTGTTTATCGGCGTGCACTTGCCGGCCTACCTGGTGGATCAGCACCTGCCGGCGACCGTCGGCACCACGGTGTTGGCGCTGATCGGCCTGTTCAATATCTTCGGCACCTACACGGCGGGCTGGCTCGGCGGGCGGATGTCCAAACCGCGTTTGCTCACCGCGCTGTACCTGCTGCGGGCGGTGGTGATCGTGTTGTTCCTGTGGGCGCCGGTGACGCAAATGAGTGCCTACCTGTTCGGCATGGCCATGGGCTTTTTATGGCTGTCGACCGTGCCGCTGACCAACGGTACGGTGGCGACCTTATTTGGTGTGAGAAACCTGTCGATGCTGGGTGGGATCGTGTTCCTGTTCCATCAGTTGGGCTCGTTCCTCGGCGGCTGGCTGGGGGGCGTGGTCTATGATCGAACCGGTAACTACGATTTGATCTGGCAGGTGGCGATCGTCTTGAGCCTGGTCGCGGCCGCCCTTAATTGGCCCGTGCGTGAGCGGCCTGTGGCCAGGTTGCAAGCGCAGATGGGGGTAGCATGAACTCGATCGGGTACTGGGTTGGCGCAGCCGGCCTGCTGACGCTATTGCTGCTGGCCTGGTGGGGCTGGCAGCGCAGCGGGCTGGCGTTGATGCAACTGGGTATGTCGATCTGTTAAGTTGTTTGCCTGACTTTGTCCAAGGACACCCGACATGTTAATGCGTTGGCTTGCAGTACCCGCCCTGATGATGGGCCTTGGTGGTGTCGCCATGGCCGCCGATTGCCCAACGTTGCTTGAGGGCCAGTTGCCCAAATTGCGCGCCAAGGAGTCCATCGACCTGTGCCAGCGCTTTGCCGGCAAGCCCCTGGTGATCGTCAATACCGCCAGTTTTTGTGGGTTCGCCCCGCAGTTCAAGGGACTGGAGGCGTTGTATCAGCGCTACAAAGGTGACGGCCTGGAAGTGATTGGTGTGCCCTCCGATGACTTCAAGCAAGAAGCCAAGACAGGCGAGGAAACGGCCAAGGTCTGCTATGTGAACTACGGCGTGACGTTCACCATGACCGAGCCACAGAAGGTCAGGGGCCCCGATGCGGCGCACCTGTTCAAGGTCCTGGCCGAGCAGAGCAACGCGCCGAAATGGAATTTCTACAAGTATGTGGTGGATCGCCAGGGCAAGGTGATCGCCAGCTTCTCCAGCCTGACCAAACCGGACAGCCCGGATCTGATCGAGGCCGTGGAGCAGGCATTGGCTTCCAAACCCTGATTATCGGCTACTAAAAAGCCCCGCCTCCTTTGCAGGAGAGCGGGGCTTTTTTATGCAGCGTTGGATCAGAACTTGTACGTCATGCCCAGGCCGAAACCGTTGGCGCTGTTTTCATACTTGGCGTTGTAAGTCTGGCCCAGCTTGTTGTGGCTGTTGACCTTGATGTCTTCTTCCTGCAGGTACGAGTAGGCCAGGTCGATGGTCATGTTATCCATGACCGCGTAGCCCAGGCCAACACTGAAGATGGTCCGGTCGCCGGTAGGGATACGTGGCGAACGATTAGTGTTGTTGGTAGGCGACTGGTCGAAGGTCAGGCCAGTGCGCAGGACCACTTGCTTGGTCAGCTGGTACGAGGTACCGACTGCGTAAGCCCAGGTGTCGTGCCAGTTCTGGTCTTCCTTGATGGTGCCCACCAGCTGTGGCCCTGCACCGCCGCCGTTGCCCGTAGTTACACCTTCGTTGTTGACGGTGATGTCTTTCAGGCGGCTCCAGCGTGTCCACGTCGCGCCGGCATACAGCTTCCAGGCATCGTTCATGTCCTGGGTCACCGACAGGTCCCAGGATTCAGGGGTGTCGATCTTCAGCGAAGCGTCGTAGCGGTTGCCGCGCAGCAGCTGCGGTGGAACGCCAGCGCCCGGGGACACTTCGGTGTGGCCTTCGAGTTTGTACTTCACTTTCGAGTGGTAGGTCAGGCCCACACGGGTGGTGTCGGTGGCTTGTACCAGCACGCCAACGTTAAAGCCCAGGGCGGTATCGTCACCCTTGATCTTGATGTTGTTGACGGCGTTAGGTGCTTGCGGCAACGAAACATCCGACTCCAGCGTACCGGCGATGCGGTTGAAGGTCGGACCAAAACCTACGGACACGCGGTCGTTGAAGGCATAGCTGACAGTTGGCTGGAAGGTAATGACCTTCACTTCGCTCTTGCTGCCAAAGCCACGGCCCTGGAAGCCACGTTCGTAGTCAGTGACCAGGCCGAACGGCGCATAGACGCCGAAACCGACTGCCCATTGATCATTGAGTTTGTTGGTGTAGAAACCGAACGGTACGGCAGTGAAAGGCACCATATCGCCTTTGTTGCTACCGGAAGTGTTGGTGTTGCCGCTGACCTGGCTGATATTGGTCGTGGCATCAATCGCCGCAACACCGCCCGTGACTTGCTGGCCTTCAAGGCGAGCCATACCGGCAGGGTTGCCAAAAACAGTGCTTGCATCATCGGCAGAAGAAGAACGGCCCGCGAACCCGGTACCCATCCCGCTGACGCTTTGTTCGTTGAGGGCAAAGCCGCTTGCGAACAGTTGGGAAGAGGCCATGGCAACGGCGAGGCTAAGTGTGGTCTTGAGCATTACTTTTTTCATTATTAGAACTCCGGGGTGATCACCGCTGCGGAAAGTATCAATAAAATTAACTTAGCGCTATAGGCTGTAATGCTGGAGATAGAGCGGTTTTGTAGGACAATCCGACCAAAATTGCCGCTTTTTGCCGAATCTTGCAAAGTGCCCGATCAGCACGCGACCTGATTCATTGGGTTTACACAGGTTTGCCAGGCCTGGGTGTAATCCCGTAGCCGACCCTGAGGGTGAAATATTTCTTTCCAGATACGCGCCATTGCCAGCAGATCGTCGGGTTGGGGCAGTTCGGGGCGATGTTGTTCCACCAGCAACCAGGCAATGGCGGTGGCGTAGCGCAGGTTGACCGTCAGCTCCAACTGCGGCCCGCTGAGGAAGGCATGCTGGCTGGCGAGGCCGCGCACCAGGCTGGCACGTTCCGGGTCGAGGGCCAGGTAGCTGTCCCATAAGGCTCTGTGGCGCGATTCGGTAATGCGATACAGGCCGTGGCCGCGCCGGTCATGCAGGGCCGAGCCCAGTTCCGATTGGCTGGCGGCAACCCCCAGCAGCAGGGATTCTGCGGTTTGGCTGTGGCGACCCAGGTAAATCAGCGTGGGTCTGATCACATAACGACACAATTCGCTGGCGGCAATGCCCATAGAACCCTCGGAACCCTTGAAAATGGTCGGCGATGCCTGAGAAGGGGGGGCTTGGCAGCGGTGGATCGGATCTCAGGCTCGCCGGAGGCGGATCATGCCGCCTGAGTTGAAGTGTAGTGTCAGATTCACGACGTAAAGGTCTGTTTTTAAAATATTTCCGGTGGGGGGTTATAAGCGTTATATCTGTTTGACCTAAAGCCAACCGACAAAAAACCGAATTCCAGGCAATAAAAAACCCTGCTTTGCGGGCAGGGTTTTCGATGTTCAGCGTCGGGTCAATCAGGCAACCAGGGCCTGACGGGTACGCTCGATCACGGCCTGCAGCGGCTCTGCGCTGGAGTATTGATCGGGGTACAGGCGTTCGCTGTGACGAGCGATGCCGTGTTCGTTGACCAGGGTGAAGCTGAAGCAGCCTTTGCGAGCGGCCATGATCAGGCAGTTCATTGGAGCAAAAGCATTGGTGAGGGTGCGAATGGCATCCTGAGTATGGATTTGAGTGGACATATTATTGGTGTTCCTACAAATGACACGGTTAAGAACCGTGCAACGTTAAAACGTTCCAGTGACGCTGATCACCATTGATCATGCGAAGAACCCGACTGGAACAAAGCAGCCAGTTTGAAGCGCTGAATAATTTGGCGCGCTTGGGCTGGCAGGTAGGTACTTAGGAGGGCAGGCAACACAACAGGGGCAAAGGTTCTGGGCCCAGGGCGAAGATCCTGATCAATTTGCAGGTTGGTTCGGTCAGAGTATGGAAACTTCGCGACACCCTTTGCATTGTTCAAAGGCAGTGTCGTCGCAAGTGATACCTGGAAACCATCGAGGTGGTCGATCCCATCAAGATTGACAAAACTTCTCTTTAGGGAAGCTACGTCGCGGGGATTTATTCGACCAGAATTGACTTTCAGCTTGGTACTAACGCTGCGGATAGTAATGGCTTGAAACCGGTAAAGCAAGTGTGTTAGCAAAAATACCTTACTTGGGCCCCTGGTACAGCCCACGCTTGTGTGTCACCCCTGTAACGTTTTGGGCCACAAAGCGGCGGCGATATAACCACCAGGCAGGTAGTTGTGCACATTGGTTGCGCAGTGTGTCACCCGGAAGGCGCATGGTCGGATTAGCCCACGAATGCCTGCATCGAAAATTTAAGTCAATGAAAAATCTGGCTTTTTTTTATTGGTGAAAAAATCGTCAGTTTAAGCGCGGCCCCCGTTCCATGGGCCTTTGCGCGAGTTAAAGCACGGTTGTCCACTGAGTTATCCACAGCTTCTGTGGATTGTCCCAAGCGCTTGCTCTAGAACGGGCGTGCCGGGTTTTTTCAGCTTTACCCGTACGAAAAAAGGAGTAGAGTGGCGCGCCTTCCGTTCTGCCCTACAGTGCTTTATGAAGTTTCGCTCAGTATCACCCGCTGTTACCGACAACCCTCCGAGTGTTACCCCGCCCAAGCGTTTCTCTTTGAAAGTCGCGCTGTGGCTGCTGGATAACCCGCGCATTGGCGATAACCCCAATATCAAGCACTTCGCCGGGCGTTTGCTCAAGCAGCCCGCCCGTGAAGGGGTGGTCGTGGCGCAGAGTCGCCTGGGCCTGTTGATGTGCCGTGAGTGCGGCAATGCCCGGGACCGCCGCATCGGCCACGACCTGCTGCGCCAGGCCGCCCGTGCCGGCGACCCTGGCGCTCAGCGTGAACTGGGTCAGATCAAAGACTGAGCTGTCCACGAAGCGCCTGCTTGGTTAACCTTCCTCTTTTACCGTAATGGCAGGAATGGCTATGGCTTTTGACTGGACCAGTGTGGCACTGGGCCTCGCCGCTGCGGCGTTGCCTCTGATGGTCCTGTGCTGGCAGATCCAGCGTCGCCTGAACGCTCGCAGCGCCGGTTGGGAGCTGTTGGAGGAGCGCCTGGCTACCGCGCAGATGGCCCAGGAAGGGCTGGCCGCACAACTGGACGCCAGCCGTGATGAGATCAGCGACCTGAGCCAGGCCAATGCGGCCAAACAGGCCGACCTGGCGGCGGTACGCCGGGAAGTCGAGCTGCTGCAGATCGACCGCGACAACGCCCGCGATGCGGCCCACGCCTGGAACCTCGAGCGCTCCGCCAAGGAAGGCGAGCTGCGCCGCCTGGACGCCTTGTCGGCCTCCCTGCGTGCCGAACTGCGCGAGCAGCAGGACAGCCATCAACAACGCCTTAACGACCTGCAAGGCTCGCGGGATGAGCTGCGCGCGCAGTTCGCCGAGTTGGCCGGGAAGATCTTCGACGAGCGCGAGCAGCGATTTGCCGAAACCAGCCAGCAACGCCTCGGGCAATTGCTTGACCCGCTGAAGGAGCGCATCCAGTCGTTCGAAAAACGCGTGGAAGAAAGCTATCAGAACGAGGCGCGGGAGCGATTTTCCCTGGGCAAGGAGCTGGAGCGCCTACAGCAATTGAACCTGCGTCTGTCGGACGAAGCCACCAACCTCACCCGCGCCCTCAAGGGGCAGAAGACCCAAGGCAACTGGGGTGAGTTGATTCTGGAGCGGGTGCTGGAACATGCCGGCCTGGAGAAGGGCCGCGAGTACCAGACCCAGGTCAGCCTCAAGGGCCCCGATGGCGAGCGTTTCCAGCCCGACGTGCTGATCATGTTGCCGGGCGACAAGCAGGTAGTGGTGGACTCCAAGGTCAGCCTCACTGCGTATCAGCAGTACGTGGCGGCCGATGACGAGGTGATCGGCCAAGCCGCCCTCAAGCAGCACGTGCTGTCGCTGCGCAATCATGTCAAAGGCTTGGCCGGCAAGGACTACAAGCGTCTTGAAGGCTTGCACAGCCTGGATTTCGTGTTGTTGTTCGTGCCCATCGAGGCCGCGTTTTCGGCTGCGTTGCAGGCCGAGCCGAACCTGTTCCAGGAGGCCTTCGACCGCCATATCGTAATCGTCAGCCCGACCACCTTGCTGGCGACCCTGCGGGTGATCGACAGCCTGTGGAAGCAGGAGCGGCAAAGCCAGAACGCCCGGGAAATTGCCGAACGCGCCGGCTGGCTGTACGACAAGTTCGTATTGTTTATCCAGGACCTGGATGAAGTGGGTAATCGCCTACAACAGCTGGATAAGGCTTACAGTGCAGCGCGCAACAAGCTCACAGATGGTCGCGGCAATCTGGTCAGCCGGGTGGAACAATTGAAGCTGCTCGGCGCGCGCGCCAGTAAAGGTCTGCCTGCGGATCTGTTGGAAAAAGCGATGACCGACGAAGATGGCGTCGCCCAGCTACCTGACTAGACGCAGAACCGAAATGCGGGAGTGGGCTTTTGTGGGAGCCGGAGGACGCGCACGCTTCAATGATCAGGTCGGCTCTAAGGCCGCCTCGCTTTGCTTGTGATTTTGATCTCAGGCGCCCCGTTAAACCACGCTGGCCGTCATCCGATATTGATTTGGGGGGTAACCCGGCAGGACGCCGGGTTAGCCGCGCTGGGCCATGGATGGCCCATCGCGGCGGCCCCCCAAATCAATGTCGGATGACGGGCACACCGAGCCTAGGCGAGGTGCCGAGTGGTGGGGCAGGAGCCCTTTTGGTTACTTTTGGGGCTCTTTTCCAAAAGTGACCCGCCGTAAGGGCGGAACCAATAGCCGCCGTGACCGTAGCAATGGATCTGTACACAACCCCAAGAACCACGAAAGAGTCGTGTAGATACCGTTGACCATCGCAGGCAAACCAACTCCCACACGTTACAACGGCAAATGCCGATTCAGCAGCGCCCGCAACGCCGCCGGTTTCACCGGTTTGGCCAGGTAATCCAACCCCGCCGCATGCACCTCGGCCACCATTTCCGGCCGGCCATCGGCGCTGATCACCACCCCCGGAATCGGTTCCGCCAGTTGTGCGCGCAGCCAACCCATCAATTCGGTACCCGTCTCGCCGTGGTCCAGGTGGTAATCCACCAGGGCCAATTGCGGGCGCATGCCTTCTGCCAGCAACACGGCGCATTGCGCCTGGTCGCGTGCGGTCCAGACCTGGCAGCCCCAGCGGCTCAACAGGCTGCGCATGCCAATCAGGATGCTGTCTTCGTTGTCCACGCACAGCACCTGGGCGCCGCTCAACGGCAGGCCCTTTTCCGGTGTGGCTTGTACCTGCACGCTGGTCTGCGCCTTGGCCAGCGGCACGCTGACGCTGAACACGCTGCCTTTGCCTGGCCATGAGCGCACGCGCAAGCGGTGGCCGAGCACTCGGCACAGGCCGTCAGCAATGGCCAGGCCAAGGCCCAGGCCCTTCTCGGCACGGGTCTGGTGGCTGTCCAGGCGCTTGAACTCTTCGAAGATGACTTTCTGTTTATCCAGCGGGATGCCCGGGCCACGGTCCCACACTTCCAGGCGCAGTTCGCCACGCCGCCGTCGTACACCCAGCAGCACCGGGCCGTGGGCATAGCGGAAGGCGTTGGTCAGGAAGTTCTGCAGGATCCGCCGCAGCAGTTTGATATCACTGTCGACGCGCAAGCGACTGCCGCGCAGGCGGAAACGCAAGCCTTGCTCCTGGGCCAGCACCTTGAACTCCGCGCCCAGGGCGTCGAACAGTTCACTCAAGGCAAATGGCTGACGCTGAGGGTTGATCTTGCCGTTTTCCAGGCGGGAGATATCCAGCAAGTCGCTGATCAGGTCTTCGGCCGAGCGCAACGAACTGTCCAGGTGCTGCACCAGTTGCCGGGCTTCGCCGGACAAACCTTCGCTCTGGTGGGAGAGGGCGGCCGAGAACAGTCGCGCAGCGTTCAGCGGTTGCATCAGGTCATGACTGACCGCGGCGAGGAAGCGGGTTTTCGACTGGTTGGCCGACTCGGCCACACCTTTGGCATCGGTCAGGGCCACGTTCAGTTGCGACAGTTCATGGGTACGCTCGGTGACCCGCTGCTCCAGACCCTCGTTGGCCTCGGTCAGGGCCTGCTCGGCCTCGCGGAAGGCAGTAATGTCAGTAAAACTCATGACGAACCCGCCACCCGGCATCGGGTTGCCGATCAGCTCGATCACCCGGCCATTGGGAAACAGTCGTTCCGAAGTATGGGCCCGGCCCTGGCGCATCCAGTGCAGGCGCCGTGCCACGTGGACTTCGGCCTCGCCCGGGCCGCACAGCCCGCGCTCGGCGTTGTAGCGAATAATGTCGGCAATCGGCCGGCCGACGCTGATCAGGCCCTCGGGATAGTTGAACAGCTCCAGGTAACGACGGTTCCAGGCCACCAGCTTGAGGGACTGATCCACCACGCTGATGCCCTGGGTGATGTTCTCGATCGCGCCCTGCAACAGCGCCCGGTTGAACTGCAGCACTTCGGAGGCTTCGTCAGCGATACGGACTACGTCCTCCAGCTGCATTTCGCGGCCTTCAATCGCTGCTTTCACCACCGCCCGCGTCGATGATGCACCCAGTACGCCAGCCAGCAGCCGTTCAGTGTGGGCGATCCAGTCGTTGTCGGCATTCTGGTTGGGGTTAAAGCCCTTGCCTTGGCGGTAGGCGAAGCGGATGAAGCTCTGTTGCGCCCGTTCTTCGCCGACAAAACGCGCGGCCAGGCTCAACAGGTCATTGATCTGCACCGAGAGCATGGAGCGGGCGCTGGCGCGCTGGCTGGTTTCCTGGCCGATGAACCGCCCGGCCTGCCAATGCTCCGAGACCCGTGTGCGCGACAGCACCGAGACCCAGGCGAACAGGGTGAAGTTACCCGCCAAAGACAGCACCACGCCCTGGGTTAGTGGGGTGATCGGCAGCCCCAGTGGGTTGCCATGCAACCAGGCCAGGCCCGGGAAGATATTCAGCGACCAGCCCAGGCTATGGGCGGCAATTGGCAACACCAGGGTGTAGAACCACAGGAAAGTGCCCGCCGCCAGGCCGGCAAACACGCCGCGCCGGTTGGCTTGCTTCCAGTACAGCGCGCCGAGCATCGCCGGTGCCAGCTGGGTCACGGCGGCAAACGCAATCTGCCCGATGGTCGCCAGGCTGGCGGTGGAGCCGAGCAGGCGGTAGCTGACATAGGCCAGCAGCAGAATGATCACGATACTGACCCGGCGTACCGAGAGCATCCAGTGACGGAAGACTTCGAACGGGCGCTCGGCGTTGGTCCGGCGCAGCAGCCACGGCAGCAACATATCGTTGGAGACCATAGTCGACAGCGCCACACTCGCCACAATGACCATGCCGGTCGCCGCCGAAGCACCGCCGATAAACGCCAGCAGTGCCAGGGCCGGATGGGCTTCGGCCAGAGGCAGGCTGATCACGTAGGAGTCCGGCAGTACCGAGCTGGGCAGCAGCATCTTGCCGCCCAGGGCAATCGGCACTACAAACAGTGCGGCCAGCACCAGATACGCCGGGAACACCCACTTGGCCAGGCGCAGGTCCTGGGGCTCGATGTTCTCCACGACAGTGACGTGGAACTGGCGGGGTAGACAGATGATCGCCATCATCGCCACGCCGGTCTGCACCACCATCGAGGGCCAGTTGACGGTCTCTTTCCAGTACTCCTCCAATCTCGGCGCAAGCATCGCCTGGCTGAACAGATCGTTGAAACCGTCGTACAGGCCGTAGGTCACAAACGCACCCACGGCGAGAAACGCGAACAGCTTGACCAGAGACTCGAAGGCAATCGCCAGTACCATGCCACGGTGGTGCTCCGTGGCGTCGAGGTTGCGGGTACCAAATACGATGGTGAACAGCGCCAGCACCAGGGACACGATCAGGGCGGTGTCCTGGGCCCGCGTGCCGGTGGCATCGGCGCCGGCGCCAATCAGCAGGTTGACCCCCAGCACGATGCCTTTGAGTTGCAGGGCAATATAAGGCAGCACGCCCACCAGGCAGATCAGCGCCACGACCACGGCCAGGGACTGGGATTTGCCATAGCGCGCGGCGATAAAGTCGGCGATGGAGGTGATGTTTTCCTGCTTGCTGATCAGAATCATCTTTTGCAGGACCCAGGGCGCCAGCACCAGCAGCAGGACGGGGCCCAGGTAGATCGGTAAAAATGCCCACAACTGTTCGGCGGCCTGACCTACAGCGCCGAAGAAGGTCCAACTGGTGCAGTACACCGCCAGCGACAGGCTATACACCCACGCACGCACCCGTGGCGGCAGGGGCGCACGGCGGCGGTCACCGTAGAAGGCGATGGCAAACATAATGGCCATATAGGCCAGGGCAACGGCGGCGATCAGCCCGCTGGACAGCGTCATGAATACTCCGGACATAAAAACGCCCAGGCATTCCAGGCCCGGGACGACAGTCTCGCATGATGGCCGGGGTTAGTCAGTGCCGACGAAGGTCGGGTAGGGGGCAGTTCCTACGATCGTGGCGGCAGGGTCTTCTGGCGCAGGATGTAGATCGTCACCAGCACCGCGCTGGTCAGCATGAACCCGCGTGCCCAGGGCAATGGCACCAGGTAGCAAGAGATGCCAATGCTCAGCCACATCAGGCCGATTGCATAGACTTTGCCCTTGAGTGGGATGCCGTTGCCATCGAGGTAATCCCGAATCCAAGGGCCCAGGCGCGGATGGTTGACCAGCCAGTCGTAGAAGCGCGGTGAACTACGGGCAAAGCAGCCGGCAGCCAATAGCAGGAAGGGGGTGGTCGGCAAGACCGGCAGGAAGATTCCGATCACCCCGAGCACTACGCTCAACCAGCCAATGGCCAGCAGCACGTAGCGCACAATCGGGGAGCGGTTGCCCATGGGCGCCACGGGCGGGGGACTCAGTGATGGCGAGGCTTGAGGATCGCCGGTTTTTCGTCGGGGGCGTTGCACAGCAGGTACAGGGCGGTCAGTGCTTCCGGGATCTGTACGATCATGTCGTCCATCAGGTTGGCATCGCTGGCGATGTCGGCGAACTCAGGCTGGTCGTCGAACAGGCCGGAACCGACCATGATCGGCAGCAGCATTTCGCTGACTTCTTCCTCGGCGGTTTCGAACCAGGCGGCTTCACGCAGGAACACACCTTCCATGAAACCAATGCACCAGCCGCGCAGGTCGGAGTCGTCCGGCTCTTCGCCGAGGTCGAGCTCGCAGGGCAGCTCGAACTCTTCATCGGAGGCCAGTTGGCGGGAGATGTGGGCCTTGAGCTGGATCAGGGTTTCTTCGATCTCGCTGCGCTGGGCCTCATCCTTGTAGTGCGGCTCTTCGGCGAACAGGGCGTCGATCCATTCACGATCAGGAACCGGTTCGGAGCAGATCGACAGCGCAGTCAGGTAGCCATGGGCGGCCACGTAGTCCAGCGCCTCGTCATGCAGCTCATCGGCATCGAGGAAGGCTTGCAGGCGGTTTAGTTGCTCAGCGAAGGACATTGAAAGACTACCTTGGGAATATACGATGCTGAATTCTAGGCTTTCTTGAGCGTGCAGGCCAGCCGCACGGCATATTTGCAAGGTTTTCAGATGGGCCGCTATTCGTCAGCGGCGCCCTTTGCCGGGGAGTGCTCGGGTATACTGCCGCGTTTTGTGATGCCCCTGCAGGCCGGATGCGGTTGCGGGAAAAGTTCGCTTACGGATTATTTTCCGGCCAGGCGTGCTTTTTCAGCCAGCCTGTACAGAGGGATTTCGGTGGAATTTGGAGTTTTTCATGCTTGAACAGGCTCAACGCGTCCTCAAGGACATCTTCGGCTACGACAGCTTTCGTGGCCGCCAGGGTGCGATCATTGAGCGCGTGGCCAGCGGCGGTGATGCCCTGGTCCTGATGCCTACCGGCGGCGGTAAGTCGTTGTGCTTCCAAGTGCCGGCATTGTTGCGCGAAGGGCTGGCGGTGGTGGTCTCGCCGTTGATCGCGCTGATGGACGATCAAGTGGCCACCCTGGAAGAACTGGGCGTCGCCGCCGCCGCGTTGAACTCTACCCTGAGCGCCGAGCAGCAGCGCGACCTGGCGGCGCGGATCCGCCGCGGCGAAGTGAAAATGCTCTACCTGGCGCCCGAGCGTCTGGTCCAGCCGCGGATGCTGGCGTTCCTGCAGAGCCTGGAAATCTCCCTGTTCGCTATCGACGAGGCCCACTGTGTATCCCAGTGGGGCCACGATTTCCGCCGTGAATACCTGCAATTGGGGCAACTGGCCGAACTGTTCCCCAACGTGCCGCGCATCGCCCTGACCGCCACGGCCGACAAGCGCACCCGCGAAGAGATCGTCGAGCGCCTGCACCTGCAGAACGCCGAGCGTTTTCTCTCCAGCTTCGACCGCCCGAATATCTTTTACCGCATCGTGCCCAAGGAACAGCCGCGCAAGCAGTTGCTGGCGTTCCTCTCGGAGCGGCGCAGCGATGCCGGGATTGTCTACTGCCTGTCGCGCAAGAAGGTCGATGAAGTGGCGGCGTTCCTGTGCGAGCAGGGCTACCCCGCGCTGCCTTACCACGCTGGCCTGCCCAACGAACTGCGGGCCTACCACCAGAAGCGCTTCCTCAACGAGGAAGGCCTGATCATGGTCGCGACCATTGCGTTTGGCATGGGCATCGACAAGTCCAACGTGCGCTTCGTGGCCCATATGGACTTGCCCAAATCCCTGGAAGCGTACTACCAGGAAACCGGGCGGGCCGGGCGTGATGGCCTGCCGGCGGATGCCTGGATGGTCTACGGCCTGCAGGATGTGGTGATGCTCAAGCAGATGCTGCAGAACTCCGAGGGCGATGAGCGCCACAAGCGCCTGGAGCAGCACAAGCTCGACGCCATGCTGTCGCTGTGCGAAGAAACCCGCTGCCGTCGCCAGACCTTGCTCGCCTATTTCGACGAAGACATGCCCCAGCCCTGCGGGCATTGCGACAACTGTGTGGATGGCGTGCAGACCTGGGATGCCACTGAGCCAGCACGTCAGGGCCTGTCGGCGATCTTCCGTACCGGCCAGCGTTATGGCGTCGGCCATCTGGTGGATGTGCTGCTGGGCAAGGACAACGAAAAAATCCGCAGCTTTGGCCACCAGCACCTGTCGGTGTATGGCGTGGGCAAGGCGCGGGCTGAAGGCGAATGGCGCTCGCTGTTCCGCCAGATGGTAGCCCGTGGCCTGGTGGATATCGACCTGGAAGGCTACGGCGGCCTGCGCTTGAACGACAGTTGCCGGCCACTGCTCAAAGGCGAGGTCAGCCTGGAGCTGCGCCGCGACCTCAAGCCGCAGACCACTGCCAAATCCAGCAGCACCAGCCAGGCCAGCCAACTGGTGCGTGGCGAAGAGCGCGAGCAGTGGGAAGCCCTGCGTGCCTTGCGCCGCAAGCTGGCACAAGAGCACAGCGTGCCGCCCTACGTCATCTTCCCCGACTCCACCTTGCTGGAAATGTTGCGCGAGCAGCCCACCACCATGGCCGAAATGGCCCGGGTCAGTGGCGTCGGCGCGCGCAAGCTGGAGCGTTATGGCCAGGCCTTCCTGGAAGTACTGGGCGGCCAGGCCGAGGCGCCGAAGGAAGTCGCCGATATCCGCCACGAACTGATCAGCCTGGCCCGCGCCGGCATGACCCCGATCCAGATCGCCGGGCAGTTGCAGTGCTCGGAAAAGAACGTCTACACCTTGCTGGCCGAGTCCATTGGCAAGCAACAGCTGTCACTGGAACAGGCCCTTGATCTGCCGGAAGACTTGCTGGGTGAAATCCAGGATGCGTTTCTCGATGGTGAAGGCGAGTTGCCACCTGTTTCCGATATAGCACCGCTGTTCACCGGGCGGGTGCCTGAGGGTGTTTTGTACTGTGTACGGGCCGCTTTGCAGTCGGAATTCGAGATTTGATGCGTCAATTACGACAATGTAACGAATCAGTACATTGCAAGCCTTGCCTACTGTCATAGGTCATGCTTAGCTGACTAATAATTAGCCACACTTTATTTTCAGTCTAACCCATGAGTTTTTTATGCCGTTAACCGATCAACACCGTTTTGGCATGCAGTTGGCGCAAATGTCCCGTGGCTGGCGCGCCGAGTTGGATCGCCGTCTGGCAGGGCTTGGGCTGTCCCAGGCCCGTTGGCTGGTGCTGCTGCATCTGGCCCGCTTTGAAGAAGCGCCGACCCAGCGTGAGCTGGCCCAGAGCGTCGGGGTGGAAGGGCCCACATTGGCGCGTCTGCTCGACAGCCTGGAAAGCCAGGGTCTGGTGCAACGCCAGGCTGTGCTAGAAGACCGGCGCGCCAAGCGCATTGTGTTGTGTGATCCGGCAAGGCCGCTGATTGATCAGATCGAGACCATTGCCACGGCTTTGCGCCAGGAGCTTTTTGTGGGGGTCGATGAGGAGGATATGCGGGTGTGCATGCGGGTGCATGGGCATATCCTGGCGAACCTGGAAAAGACCTGATCCGATTACGCCGCTGATCAAAATGTGGGGGCGGGCTTGCTCGCGATGGCGTCGGGTCAGTTACTGGATATTTGGCTGACACTCCGTCATCGCGGGCAAGCCCGCTCCCACACAAGCCTGCTCCACCTCGGCTAAGTGTTTTTCTTAGAACGTCTGCCCAAGATTCAGATACACCGCCTTCTGATTGTCATCATTGAACCCATAACTGAAATTCAACGGCCCCAGCGGTGTATCAAACCCGAGGAAGATGCTCGCGGCATTGATATAGCCACTGTCGAATTCATTGTCGTTGTTCCACGCCCGCCCCCGTTCCAGGGAGGCGCCCAGGTACAGTGGGAAGTCCAGCGGCAGGTACGAGCGTGGGGTCAGGCGGCGGTAGTAGACGGCGCGCATCAGGCTGATGTTCTGCCCGGAAATCGCATCCTGGCGGAACCCTGACAGCTGCCGCGCACCGCCCAGCAGGAAGCTGGAAATCACCACGTCTGAATTATCCAGGGTGCGCCCGTAGCGACCGCCCAATACCAGAGTGTCCGGGCCGTGGCTCATGGCCTTGTCCAGCTTGAACTCCCATTGCCGGTAGCGCTGGTCGGAGCCCAGGCCGGGTTCGAATTCGCGGTAGGCCAGGCCAATGTCTTCGCCGGTATGGGGGAAGTACACGTTATCCAGGGAGTCGAACGAGTACTTCAGTTCGTAGAAGCCCTCGCTGAAGCTCACGCTTGGCAGGTCGCGGTCGCCAATGCGCACATCGGCCTTGCCCCAGGCCTCGCCGACACCGAAGCGGATTTCGCCGCTGTTGCCGATCTGCCTACCGACGTTCAAGCCAAAACCATAGCGCTCCAGGCGGTACTCGGAGATCGGATCGTTATCCAGGATCAGTTCGACGTTCTGCGCCTGGGCGCTGATATAGGGGGCGACGAAATAGCGGGAGCCGGTATCCATCGGCTGGTAGAACTCGCTGTACAGCTCCTGGCGATCACCGATCTGCACCCGGGTCAGCCATTCGGCGCCGAGGCGGTTGATGCCGTTGATGCGGTAGCTGGCGCCGAGGTTGAAGGCACTGTCGCCGCGCATGTCATCGGACAGGTTGAGCCCCAGGCGCAGGTAGTCGGTGCCGCTGCGTTTGCCGCGCGCGCTGATGACCAGGGTGTTGTCCGGGCCTTTTTTCACCACGCGGTATTGCACCTGTTCGAAGTAATCCAGGCCGTACAGGGTGCCCATATCCGATTGCAGGCGCGCCAGGTTCAGGGGCTCGCCAATGGGTTGGCGGATGTAGTAGCGGATCACGTCGTCGCCGACTTTCGAGTCGTTCTCCACCTTGATTGCGGTAATCGTCGGGTTGCGCTGGCCCGGCGTGCGGGCGGCGGTCAGTTCGGCGTCCACGGACCCGGTTGGGCGCAGGCGTGCCAGGCGGGTATCCAGCGCGCGGGTGGCGCGGTAGCCGGCGTCGATCATGTCCTTGGCGCGGCCAAAATCGGTCACGCCATACGCGGCCAATGGTGGCTGGATCAGCACATCGCCTGCGTGCAGGGCCTTGAGTTGTTCTTCGGAATTTCGGCGGGTCATCAGGGTGATGGACTGGTTGAGCACATCCACCACCGTCGTCAATTGCTTGCGGCTGCGCAAGGGCGTGCCGATATCCACCACAATGGCGATATCGACCCCCATCTCACGCGCCACATCCAGGGGGATGTTGTCGGTCATGCCGCCATCCACCAGCAGCCGGCCGTCCAGCTCCACCGGGGCGAACACTGCGGGGATCGAC
This sequence comes from Pseudomonas sp. WS 5410, assembly GCF_012985645.1. NCBI lineage: Bacteria > Pseudomonadati > Pseudomonadota > Gammaproteobacteria > Pseudomonadales > Pseudomonadaceae > Pseudomonas > Pseudomonas sp. WS 5410. The sequence goes on from NZ_JAAQWS010000023.1 coordinate 49,248, forward strand.
ATGCTGGCGCGAATCACCTGGGGCAGATGGCCCTTGCGAAACACCACTTTTTCGCCGCTGGTGATGTCAGTGGCCACGGCGCGGAATGGAATCGGCAGCTTGTCGAAGTCGCGGGTGTTGCTGCTGTGGGCGAACATGCTCTCCAGCAGCAGCGCCAGGTTCTGGCCCTGGATCACGCCCAGGGGCAGGCCCAGGCTGCCGTCATCGCGAAAACTCAGTTTCTGCTTGATCAGGAAGTCCCGGTCATCCTGTTTGCGCCGGAACGGCACGTCTTCCCTGGGCGGGGCATCGGACAGCGCCAACTGCCAGTCGATGCTCAGGGCGAGCTTTTCCAGTTCATCGATCTTGTAGCCTGATGCGTACAGCCCGCCAATCACCGCGCCCATGCTGGTGCCGGCAATCGCGTCGATGTGGATGCCTTGCTCTTCCAGGGCCTTGAGCACGCCGATGTGGGCCAGGCCGCGGGCAGCGCCGCCGGAGAGCACCAGGCCGATTTTCGGGCGCGGGGCTTCCACGGCGTGGACAAAGACAGGGAGTAGGCACAGCAACAGGCAGGACAACAGGCGGCGCATCATCAATCTCGGGGCTGGACGATAAAGGCCGGTATTATAGCCATCCGATTCACCTGTCCCGTCATGCAGGAGTCTGTCATTTCATGTCCACTGCCAAGCCTGAGATTGTCATCACCTATTGCACCCAATGCCAGTGGCTGCTGCGCGCTGCGTGGCTGGCCCAGGAACTGTTGAGCACCTTTGCCGATGACCTCGGCAAAGTGGCGCTGGAGCCGGCGACCGGCGGGGCGTTTCGCATTACGTGCGACGGTGTACAGATCTGGGAGCGCAAGGCCGATGGCGGGTTCCCGGAGGCCAAGGTGCTCAAGCAGCGGGTGCGCGACCAGATTGATCCGCAGCGTGACCTGGGGCACAACGACCGCGCCTCGTAAACGGCGCTGCCGGCGCTTGGCCGGCAGTGTCGAGTGGTTTATTTGGCGGCCATTTTATTCTTGATCCAGCCGACGACAAACGTCAGCACCAAGCCGCCCACACCACCGGCAACGATATTGCTGCCCACCGCCGCAACATCCAGGGCTCCGCCCGCCGGCATGCCGCTGATGGCCGAGACGATCTGCCCCAGCACCAGGCCGCCGACGCCGCCGACCAGGGTGTTGAGCCCGGAGCCCAGGCCTTGCTTGCTCAGGCCGGCGATATTGCCGCCGACTGCGCCGCTGATGATCTGAATGATCAGGGTGATAAACATGTCCATGGTGAAACTCCTGCAGAGCGTTAGGGGAGTGACCACTCGCATGCAGCAACTTCAAGGACCACGGCTGTCGTCGAGGAGTCTGTATCCGTTGAACGACAGCTGACTGTTGCGGATACAAAAAGTATAGATCAGGCCGCGGCCGCCGGTTGTCTGGCCTTGACAGGGCGGCTCATCAAGCCTGAGACGACTATGGCGGCAATAATCAGCACACCGCCCAGCAGCATGCGCAGGGTCGGGGTTTCGCTGAACAGCAGCCAGGCCACGGTGATGCCATACACCGGCTCCATGGCGAATACCACAGCAGCGGTGCGCGCCTTGAGCACCTTGAGGCTGGCGACAAACAAACTGTGGGCCAGGCCGGTACAGAACACCCCCAACAGGCCGATCCACAACCAGTCCAGGGCGCGTACTTCTGCGAGGCCTGGGGCCGCGACGGGCAGCAGGCACAGGGCGACTACCACGTTCTGGCACAAGGCCGCCTGCACGGGCGGGATGCTGGCGCTGGCCCGGTTGTTCAATGACAGCAGCGAGAACAGCAGGCCCGAGACCACGGCCCAGACCAGGCCGCTGGTGGCCTGGCTGGCGAGGTCGAAGTCCGGGGTGACCAGCACCAGGCCGACGCTGACCAGCACCACCAGCACCATTTCATTGGCGCGGATCCGCTCGCGAAAGATCAGCCCTTCGAGGATCACCGTAAACGCCGGGAACGTGGTGAAACCCAGCGTCGCAATCGCCACGCCGGCCACTTTCACCGCAATAAAGAAACTCACCCAGTGCCCGGCCAGCAGCAAGCCGCTGAGCAGCAGGCGCCGCAGGTCGGCGCTGTACAGCTTGTGCCAGGGTGTGTTGCTGGCGAAGCGGGCGAATAATGTCAGGGCTAGCACGGCGAAGGCGGCGCGGCCAAACACGATAATGCTCGGCGAGGCGGCGGCGAGTTTGCCGAAGACGCCGGTGAGGCCAAACATTAATGCACCGATGTGCAGGGCGCCGAGGGCAGTGCGCGGGGTCATGACAATCCTTAAAACAGTGTGCGGGCAGGCATCCAGTCTAGAGCGCCTGGCGCCTGGGTGTCTGTCGTGGGAATCGCCGGTTTTATCGCAGGACTAGCGCCGGCTGTCGAGTCGGCGCAAGGCTCCGGGCGAGCTGCCGAACTCGCGCAACACGGCGGCGGCAAACGCACTTTGCGAGGCATAGCCAACCCGCGCGGCGATCTCACCAATCGGCAGGTGGCTGTCGCGCAGCAAGCCGCGGGCCATGTGCAGGCGACGGTTGCGGATGTAGTCCATGGGGGTCAGCCCGCATTCGGCGACAAAGCGTGCGTGCAGGCGGGCGACGGACATATCCGCCAGCCGTGCCAGATCCGCGACCTGCAGCGGGTAGGCCGCATGCTGGTCGATATGGGCATTGAAGGCGCCATAGGGCAGGCGTCGTGCGCCGGTGTGCGCAGGTGGCTGGCCATTGAGCGTGGCCAGTAGCAGCACCGCACCTTGTTGGGCGATCAAGGGGTCATCCAGTGCGCCGCTCGCCAGCCAGTTGACCAACTGGCCCTGGCGGCTATCCAGGCTCACCCGCGCCGGCCGATCCAGCAGGCGGCGACTGGCATCCGCGTGCTCGCCCAAGGATTGCACCATCCACTGTTCGTCGGGCACATCCAGTACCAGGCAGTGGCTGCCCTGGGGGCTGCCGCAGGCGTGATGGGTGGAGAAGGGCAGGACCATCACCCCTTGCGGGCAAACTTCGCCGCCGATGCCTTCCACCTCGAAATCCAGGCGGCCGGCCAGGCCGAACACCAGTTGCGCATGGTCATGGCTATGGGCAATCAGGTCGTGGGTGTAATGGCGCAGCGTGAGGGTCGGTCTCATCGCAATCTCCCGGGCAGGCCGGCAGTTTACACCGCCCGACGGGCGGCGGGCGCTGTCATCTGACTGACGCAAGACTGTCATGGGCTATTAATTGCCCGGGCGCAAGCTGGCGAAAACACCCCTGAGGTATGCCCATGACCAGCGCCGAGCTCGCCAAACCCAGCCGCAAGCAACGGGTTCGTACCCTGTGGATCTCCGACGTGCACCTGGGCACCCGGGACTGCCAGGCCGAACATCTGTCGCAGTTCCTCAAGGGCTACCACGCCGACAAGGTGTACCTGGTGGGCGATATCATCGACGGCTGGAAACTGCGCAGCGGCATGTACTGGCCCCAGGCCCACACCAACGTGATCCGCCGCCTGCTGACCATGAGCAAGCGTGGCACCGAGGTGATCTACGTCACCGGCAACCACGACGAGTTCCTGCGCCGCTATTCCAAGCTGATCCTGGGCAATATCCAACTGGTGGACGAAGCGGTGCATGTGACTGCCGATGGCCGGCATCTGCTGGTGATCCACGGCGACCAGTTCGACGTGATCACCCGTTACCACCGTTGGCTGGCGTTTCTTGGCGATTCGGCCTACGAGTTCACCCTGACCCTCAACCGCTGGCTGAACCACTGGCGGGCGCGTTATGGCTATGGCTACTGGTCGCTGTCGGCGTACCTCAAGCATAAGGTGAAGACAGCGGTGAGCTTTATCAGCGATTTCGAGGAAGCCATCGCCCATGAAGTGACCAAACGCGAGCTGCACGGCGTGGTGTGCGGGCATATCCACCATGCGGAGATTCGCAAGGTGGGAGAGGTGGACTACCTCAATTGCGGGGATTGGGTGGAGTCGTGCACGGCATTGATCGAGCACTGGGATGGGCATATCGAGTTGTATCGGTTGGCGGATGCCCAGGCCAAGGAGGCGCAGGTCAAGGCCGAGATGGTTGCTGGCTGAAGATCGCCTCGGTCAAAAAATGTGGGAGCGGGCTTGCTCCCACATTTGGATAGCGTTTTGTCTTAGGGTTTACATACGTGCGCAATGGCATCGGCAAGCAACCCCAGGCGCGTCTCATCAATCCCGGCCACGTTGGCCCGCCCGGAACTGACCATGTACACGCTGTGTTTTTCCCGCAGCTGTTTCACCTGTTCGGCGCTCAGGCCGGTATAGGAAAACATCCCGCGCTGCACGCCGACATGGGCAAAACGCTCAGACAGCCCATGGGGCGCCAGCGCTTCGACCAGGCCTGAACGCAATTGCGCGATACGCGAGCGCATGCCTTCGACTTCGCTGCTCCACAGCTGTTTGAGCTCCCTATCACCGAGGATGGTCGCGACTACGGCAGCGCCATGATCCGGCGGTGTCGACCACAGGTTGCGCGCGATAAACGCCAGCTGGCTGCGCACATCCAGCAGTTTCTCGGCATCGTTGGCACACACAATCAGCGCGCCGACGCGGTCGCTGTACAAGCCGAAATTCTTCGAGCAGGAGCTGGTGATCAGCACCTCAGGCAGTTCATCGGCAAACAAGCGCACCGCCCACGCGTCCTGTTCCAGGCCATCGCCAAAACCCTGATAGGCGAAGTCGATCAGCGGCAGCAGTTGGCGCTCGCGCACGATCTGCAGGACCTGGCGCCAGTCGTCCTGGGACAGGTCGAAACCGGTGGGGTTGTGGCAGCAGGCGTGCAGCAGCACCACGTCGCCCTCGGGCACCGTGGCCAGGGTGGCGAGCATGGCTGGTACGTCGAGGCGGTTGTCACTGCCCACATAGGGGTAGTGGCTGACCTTGAGCCCGGCCTTGGCGAAGATGGTTTCGTGGATCGGCCACGTCGGGTTGCTCAGCCACACGCCACGGCCTGGCAGGCAGTGGGCGATAAAATCGGCGCTCAGGCGCAGGGCGCCGGTGCCACCTGGGGTTTGCGTGGCGCCGGCGCGTTGTGCCTTGAGCAGCGCGGAATCGGCGCCCAGCACCAATTCACTGATCAGGCGGCCGAAAGTCGGGTCGCCATGCCCGCCGATGTAAGTCTTGGTGGTTTGCTGGTCGACCAGGCGCTGCTCGGCGCGTTTGACCGCCTGCAGGATCGGGGTCAAGCCCTGGGCATCTTTATAGACGCCCACGCCCAGGTCGAACTTTTGCGGGTTGGTGTCCTTGGCATAGGACTCCATCAGCCCCAGGATCGGATCACCGGGCACCCGGCCAATCGCGGCGAAATGCATTACTTGCGGCCCTCGGCGTCCTTGGCCACTTCGTCAGTGCGAGCGGCCATGATGAAGTCGTTGCGGTGCAGGCCCTTGATGGAGTGGCTCCACCAGGTCACGGTGACTTTGCCCCATTCGGTCAGCAGGCCAGGGTGATGACCTTCAGCCTCGGAGATTTCGCCCATGGCGTTGGTAAAGGCCAGGGCGAATTTGAAGTTCTTGAACAGGAATACTTTTTCCAGTTGCATCACGCCGTCGCGCACTTCGATGTTCCAGTCGGGGATCTGCTTGATCAGCGCCGGCAGTTCTGCGTCGCTGACTTGTGGGGCATCGGCGCGGCAGGCTTCGCAATGGGCTTGGTTCAAGGTGGTCATAACGGTGTTCCTGAAATCGAGTATGTGGAATTCGGTTGCCAGTCGCGTCACCCTAAAGCAACGCGCGGCCAGGGAACAGACTCACCTGGCCTTTAAAGCATCAGTTCAAGCCGCCTTGGGCTTGGGGGGAAACTTTGGTGCATGCAACCCCAGCTGCATGCCGCGTTCGACCATGCCCATGATGTCTTCCTGCGCCACTTCGAACAGGCGCTTGAGGTTGGGCAGGGCGAAATACAGCGGCTGCAGGATGTCGATGCGATACGGCGTGCGCATGGCTTCCAGCGGGTCGAAGGCCTGATGCTCGGGCTCATCCGACAGGCAGTACACCGTCTCTTTCGGTGACGACAAAATACCGCCACCGTAGATGCGCCGGCCTTGGGGGGTGTCCACCAGGCCAAACTCGATGGTCATCCAGTACAGGCGCGCCAGGTACACGCGCTGCTCCTTGGTGGCCGCCAGGCCGAGCTTGCCGTAGGTGTGGGTGAATTCGGCGAACCAGGGGTTGGTCAGCAGTGGGCAGTGGCCGAAAATCTCGTGGAAAATATCCGGCTCTTGCAGGTAATCCAGCTCTTCGCGGGTACGAATAAAGGTCGCCACCGGAAACTGCTTGTTGGCGAGCAATTCAAAGAAGGTCTGGAAGGGGATCAGCGCCGGCACCCGCGCCACTTGCCAGCCGGTGGTTTCGGCCAGCACTTTGTTGATTTCGGCGAGTTGCGGAATACGGTCATGGGGCAGGCCGAGCTTGTCGATGCCGTCCAGGTATTCCTGGCAGGCGCGGCCCTCGATCACTTTCAGTTGACGGGTGATTAGGGTGTTCCACACCGCATGTTCTTCGGGCGGGTAGTGGATAAAACCTTGCGCATCGGGCTCGCGGGCCACGTAGTGCGTCTGTTTCATACGGCTCTCCTGCTAGGCATTCGTTCTTGTTATGTCCTGCTATGGGCTTATTGATACTCCGCCTGGCCGTGGATTCCACCCGCTGTTAAGGGAAGCCTGTAGGAAAAGTCGGCGTCTTTCGTAAAGTATTCGTTACGATTGTGCCGTCGAGCACGCTGCATTGCGTTTTGCTGGTTTGAAAAGGGCGCTGGCTGTCACATAATCTTGACGACTATCTGCGCCCGGTGACAAAAAGACGCAGCCCGATCAGCCCTCCTACAACAAACCGAGCCTTTACATGCGTATCAAAGTGCATTGCCAGAACCGCATCGGCATCCTGCGGGACATCCTCAACCTGCTGGTGGAGTACGGGGTCAACGTGGCCAAGGGCGAGGTTGGCGGCGAACATGGCAATGCTATCTACCTGTACTGCCCGAACCTGGTGAATATGCAATTCCAGGCCCTGCGCCCGCAGTTCGAGGCGATTGCCGGGGTGTTTGGCGTCAAGCGGGTAGGGCTGATGCCCAGCGAGCGTCGGCACATGGAACTCAACGCCTTGCTGGGGGCGTTGGAGTTCCCGGTGCTGTCCATCGACATGGGCGGCTCGATTGTCGCGGCCAACCGCGCGGCGGCGCAGTTGCTCGGGGTGCGGGTGGACGAAGTGCCGGGGATTCCCCTGTCACGCTACGCCGAGGACTTCGACCTGCCGGAGCTGGTGCGTGCCAGCAAGTCGCGGATCAATGGCCTGCGGGTCAAGGTCAAGGGCGACGTGTTTCTCGCCGACATCGCCCCGCTGCAATCCTCCGAACATGACGACAGCGAAGCCATGGCCGGCGCCGTACTGACTCTGCACCGCGCCGACCGGGTCGGTGAGCGCATCTACAATGTGCGCAAGCAGGAGCTGCGAGGCTTCGACAGCATTTTCCAGAGCTCTAAAGTGATGGCGGCGGTGGTGCGTGAAGCCCGGCGCATGGCGCCCCTCGATGCACCCCTATTAATAGAAGGCGAAACCGGCACCGGTAAAGAATTGTTGGCGCGCGCCTGTCACCTGGCCAGCCCGCGTGGGCAGTCGCCGTTGATGGCACTCAATTGCGCGGGGTTGCCGGAGTCGATGGCCGAGACCGAGCTGTTCGGCTACGGCCCTGGCGCGTTTGAAGGGGCGCGGGCAGAGGGCAAGTTGGGGCTGTTGGAACTGACGGCGGGCGGTACGTTGTTTCTGGATGGCGTGGGTGAAATGAGCGCGCGACTGCAGGTGAAATTGCTGCGCTTTCTGCAGGACGGCTGCTTCCGGCGCGTGGGCAGTGATGAAGAGGTTTACCTGGATGTGCGAGTGATTTGCGCGACCCAGGTGGACTTATCGGAATTGTGTGCCCGTGGCGAGTTTCGCCAGGACCTGTATCACCGGCTCAATGTGTTGTCGTTGCATATCCCGCCGCTGCGCGAATGCCTCGACGGTTTACCGCCGCTGGTCGAGCACTTTATCGACCAGGCCAGCCGCCTGATTGGCTGCCCGCTGCCCAAGCTGGCGCCGGCGGCCATGGAGCGCCTCAGCCACTACCATTGGCCGGGCAATGTGCGGCAGTTGGAAAACGTGCTGTTCCAGGCGGTTTCGCTGTGTGAGGGCGGCACGATCAAGGCTGAACATATTCGCTTGCCGGACTACGGCGTGCGTCAGCCGCTTGGCGACTTTTCCCTGGAGGGTGGCTTGGAGGAGATCGTCGGGCGGTTTGAAAAGGCCGTGCTCGAAAGCCTGTATGCCGAGCACCCCAGCAGTCGCTTGCTGGGTAAGCGCCTGGGCGTGTCCCACACCACCATCGCCAATAAATTGCGCGATTACGAAGTGCTCAAGGCCGACAAATAAGCCCCTGACACAACGGGATAAAAATGTGGGAGCGGGCTTGCTCGCGAAGGCGGTGGATCAGTCAATACAGGTACCGACTGATCCACCGCCTTCGCGAGCAAGCCCGCTCCCACAATGGATCTGTGTTAATGCCAAGACCGGTGTTTGCCGCAACCGGCAGAACTCCGCCGTTTTTCCGACTCGTCCTGCCCCTCCAATAATCCTTGATACGCCCCAACCCCTTGCCCCGCCTGCCTTTCCCCGACTTTTAAAAAGTTGGTGCGCAAATTGCTAAAGACTCCTCAGTACATCGGTGGGCGGCAAACGTCCGTCAGTAAGAGGAATGAGCGTGGACAAGTACCTTTATGTGGCAATGACCGGCGCCAGCCAGAATGCTCTGGCGCAAAAGGCCCATGCCAACAACCTGGCGAACATTTCCACCAACGGTTTTCAGCGTGACCTGGAGCAGGCCCGTTCGATGCCGGTGTTTGGTGACAGCTTTCCGGCGCGGGCGTTTGCCCTGACCGAGCGTCCTGGTACCGATTTTTCTCCGGGTTCGATGGTCGAGACCGGCCGTGACCTGGACGTTGCCGTCGGCGGCGATGGCTGGATCGCCGTGCAAACCCCCGATGGCGGCGAAGCCTACGTGCGCACCGCGAGCATGAATATCGACGCACTGGGCGTGCTGCGGGCCGGCAACGGCATGCCGATCATGGGCAATGGCGGGCCGATTTCGGTGCCACCCGAGCAGAAGGTCGAAGTCGGCGAAGACGGCACCATTAGCATCCGCGCCATGGGCGAAGGCCCACGGGTGATGGCAGAGGTGGACCGCATCAAGCTGGTCAAGCCGGACCTGGCCAATATGACCAAGGGCCTGGATGGCGCGATCCACACCAAGGACGGCCAGCCGGCGGTGGCCGATGCCAGCGTCAAGGTGAATTCGGGCTTCCTGCAGTCGAGCAACGTCAATGCCGTCGAAGAAATGACGGCGGTGCTGGCCCTGTCCAAGCAGTTCGAATTGCACGTGAAAATGATGAACAGCGCCAAAGAAGACGACCAGGCCATGACTCGCGTCATGCAGATGAGCTGATTGCAGCGCCACTGACTACTAATTTTGTAACGCGGCGCCAACAAACAGGCGCACGAAGGAGAACAGCATGCTTCCGGCTCTATGGGTTGCCAAAACCGGTCTGTCCGCCCAGGACACCAACCTGACCGTTATTTCCAACAACCTGGCGAACGTTTCGACCACGGGCTTCAAACGTGATCGCGCCGAGTTCCAGGACCTGCTCTATCAGATCAAGCGCCAGCCGGGTGCGCAGTCGACCCAGGACAGCGAATTGCCGTCGGGCCTGCAAGTGGGTACCGGTGTGTCCATCGTCGGCACCCAGAAGAACTTCACCGCCGGCAACCTGCAGCAAACCGGGCAGCCGCTGGACATGGCGATCAATGGCCGTGGCTTCTTCCAGATCCTGCAGCCGGATGGCACTACCTCCTACACCCGTGACGGCACCTTCCACCTGGACTCCAACGGCCAGGTCGTGACCGCCAACGGTTTTGCCCTGGAGCCGGCGATTGTCGTGCCCAACGATGCCCAGACCTTCACGGTCGGCGCCGACGGCACCGTGTCCGTTACCATCGCCGGCAACCCGGCGTCGCAAGTGATCGGCAACCTGCAGACCGCCGACTTCATCAACCCGGCCGGCCTGCAAGCCACCGGGAACAACCTGTTCCTGGAAACCGCTGCCAGCGGCGCGCCGCAAGTCGGCACGCCTGGCCTCAACGGGTTTGGCACCACCCTGCAAAGCACCCTGGAAACCTCCAACGTCAGCACCGTGGAAGAGATGGTCAACATGATCACCACCCAGCGTGCCTACGAGATGAACTCCAAGGTGATTTCCACCGCCGACCAGATGCTTTCGTTCGTTACGCAGAATCTGTAATCCAGTCTATGGGGCGCTCATAAGGCGCCTGCAACACCGTGAGGTAAGGGTCATGAGTCGCTTTGTTTCTGTTCTGGCATTGAGTGGGATTGCCGTGCTCGCGGGCTGTGTCGCCCCGACGCCAAAACCCAATGACCCGTACTACGCGCCGGTGTTGCCGCGCACGCCACTGCCAGCCGCTGCCAACAATGGCTCGATCTACCAGGCCGGTTTTGAGCAGAACCTGTACAGCGACCGCAAGGCGTTCCGTGTTGGCGACATCATCACCATCACCCTCAACGAGCGCACCACGGCGAGCAAGAACGCCAACTCCCAGGTGGCCAAGAACAGCAAGACCGGCATCGGCCTGACCTCGCTGTTTGGCGGTGGCTTGAACACCAACAACCCCCTGGGCAGTGGTGACTTGAGCCTGGACGTGGGCTACAGCGGCGACCGCGCCACCAACGGCAGCAGCAAGGCCGGGCAGGGCAACAGCCTGGTAGGTTCGATCACCGTAACCGTGGCCGACGTGCTGCCCAACGGCATCATTGCCGTGCGCGGCGAGAAGTGGATGACCCTCAACACCGGTGACGAACTGGTGCGCATCGCCGGCATGGTGCGCGCGGACGATATCGCCACCGACAACACCGTGCCGTCCACACGGATTGCCGATGCACGCATTACCTATTCGGGTACGGGTTCGTTTGCCGACGCCAGTCAGCCGGGTTGGTTCGACCGTTTCTTCCTTAGCCCGCTGTTCCCTTTCTAGGTGATCACTTTGAATCTCAAACAGCTGATGGCAGCGGTGTTGTTGCTCTCCCTGAGCGTTGCTGCCCAGGCCGAACGCCTGAAGGACATCGCCAGTATTTCCGGGGTGCGCAGCAACCAGTTGATCGGCTACGGCCTGGTGGTGGGGCTCAACGGCACGGGCGACCAGACCACCCAGACCCCGTTCACCCTGCAGACCTTCAACAACATGCTCTCGCAGTTCGGGATCAAGGTGCCGCCAGGTTCGGGCAACGTGCAGTTGAAGAACGTCGCGGCGGTGTCGATCAGTGCCGATCTGCCGGCATTCTCCAAGCCGGGGCAGGTGGTGGATATCACCGTATCCTCCATTGGTAACTCGAAAAGCCTGCGTGGCGGCACCTTGCTGATGACGCCGCTCAAAGGTATCGACGGCAACGTCTACGCCATCGCCCAGGGCAACCTGGTGGTGGGCGGGTTTGATGCCGAAGGGCGTGACGGTTCGAAGATCACCGTCAACGTGCCATCGGCCGGGCGGATTCCTGGCGGCGCTACGGTGGAACGTACCGTGCCCAGCGGTTTCAACCAGGGCAACAGCCTGACCCTGAACCTCAACCGTTCGGACTTCACCACCGCCAAGCGTGTGGTCGACAAGATCAACGACATGCTCGGCCCAGGCGTGGCCCAGGCCATCGACGGCGGCTCGATCCGCGTGACTGCGCCGCTGGACCCAAGCCAGCGTGTGGACTACCTGTCGATCCTGGAAAACCTTGAGGTCGATCCGGGCCAGGCGGTGGCCAAGGTCATCATCAACTCGCGTACCGGCACTATCGTGATCGGCCAGAACGTCAAGGTGTCGCCGGCGGCCGTGACCCACGGCAGCCTGACCGTGACCATTACCGAAGACCCGATTGTCAGCCAGCCCGGGCCGTTGTCCGGTGGCCAGACCGCCGTGGTCCCGCGTTCGCGGGTCAATGCCCAGCAAGAAGCCAAGCCGATGTTCAAGTTCGGTCCCGGCACCACCCTGGACGAGATTGTCCGTGCGGTGAACCAGGTGGGCGCGGCGCCCGGCGACTTGATGGCGATCCTCGAAGCCCTGAAACAGGCCGGCGCCTTGCAAGCCGACCTGATCGTGATTTGAGGCCATGGCCATGGACATGCGCAAGAGCGGTATCGCCAGCACGGCAGACTCGGGGTCCTACTCCGACCTGAACCGGCTTAACCAGCTCAAGTTCGGCGACAAGAACAGCGACGGCAACATGCGCAAAGTGGCGCAGGAGTTCGAGTCGCTGTTTCTCAATGAGATGCTCAAATCCATGCGCTCGGCCACCGATGCCCTGGGCAAGGACAACCCGCTGAATACTCCGGCGGCCAAGCAGTATCAGGAAATGTACGACCAGCAACTGGCGGTCTCGCTGTCTCGCGAGGGCGGCGGTATCGGCCTGGCGGACGTTTTGCTGCGCCAGATGCAAAAGAACAAGCCGGTGGAAGGGCAGGCCTCGACCCTGCAGGGCCCGGACGCGGCAGAGAAGAAAGTCGACGTGCCGACCCCGATTGCCGCCGGCACCCAGGCGGATGGCCCGTTGGGTCGTTCCAATGGCCAGCGTGCGCTGTGGGCGGCGCGGGTCGAAGTGGCGCCGCGGGCCGATGAAGGCACCCTGCGCAATGACATGGCGCTGATGAATCAGCGGCGCATCGCCCTGCCGAGCAAGCTCACCGATCGCCTGCTGGCCGGTATCGTGCCAGGTGTCGAGGCGGCGGGCGCCGCCAAGGCTGCGCCACTGCGTAACAGTGCCGCCGAAGATGGCGTGATCAACGGTGCTGCGCGCACCTTTGCCGCCCGCGATTCGCGCATGCAGATTTACGGCCGCGCCGTGGCCCAGCCACCGCTGGCCCCGGCGAAAAAAGCCTTCAGTTCGCAAGACGAGTTTGTCGCCACCATGCTGCCCATGGCCAAGCAGGCGGCCGAGCGCATCGGCATCGACCCGCGCTACCTGGTGGCCCAGGCTGCCCTGGAAACCGGCTGGGGCAAATCGGTAATGCGCCAGCAAGACGGCAGCAGCAGCCACAACCTGTTTGGCATCAAGGCCGGGCAGAGCTGGCAGGGCGCCCAGGCGCGGGCGATCACTAGTGAGTTTCGCAATGGCGAGATGGTCAAGGAGACGGCGCAGTTCCGTTCCTACGACTCGTACCAGGACAGCTTTCACGACCTCGTGACTTTGTTGCAAAGCAATGAAAGATATAAAGAAGTCTTGAAGTCGGCCGATAACCCGGAACAGTTTGTACGCGAGTTGCAAAAAGCCGGGTATGCAACGGATCCGGCGTACGCCAGCAAGATTTCGCAGATCGCCAAAACCATGAACAGCTACCAAAACTACGCTGCCGCTGGCGCATCCACTCATTTATAAGGTTTGAACCATGGGTTTGCTCAATATCGGGATGTCAGGACTCAATGCGGCTCAGGGATCGCTTGCGACCTTGAGTAACAACATTGCCAACGCCAAGACCCCTGGATACTCGCGTCAGCAGACCATGCAGACCGCCAATGGCATGTCCGCGGCCGGTGGGGTGTTCGTCGGCACCGGCACTACGCTGTCGGATGTACGCCGGGTGTATAACCAGTTCCTCGATACCCAGTTGCAGACCACCACGTCGCTGAATTTTGATGCCAAGGCCTACCTGGACCAGATCGGTTCGGTGGACAAGCTGCTGTCCGACAAGTCCACCGGTGTCGGTGCGGCCTTGAACAGCTTCTTCGCCGCGTTGCAGACGTCTTCGGCCAACCCCAGCGACAACTCCGCGCGCCAGTTGGTCTTGACCATTGCCCAGACTCTGGGCAACCGCTTCAACTCGATTGCGACCGAACTGAACAAACAGAAAGAAGGCATCAACAGCCAGTTGGAGACCATCACCGGCCAGGTCAATCAGTTGACCTCCTCGATTGCCTCCCTCAACCAGCAAATCTTCCAGGCCAAAGGCCAGGGCAACGGCGAGCCGGCGAACCTGCTGGATGCACGCAACGAAGCGGTGCGTTCGCTCAACGAACTGGTAGGGGTCAAGGTCACTGAGTCGGACGGCCATTTCAATGTCTCCCTGGGTACCGGGCAGACCCTGGTCGCGGACGGTGTGTCGAACAAGCTGTCGGCGGTGCCGAGCAAGGACGACAAGAGCCAGTACTCGGTGGTGTTGACCACCAGCGGGCAACCCATGGACGTCAGCTCGGTGATCAGCGGTGGCTCCATCGGCGGCTTGCTGCGTTATCGCCAGGACGTGCTGATGCCGGCCATCAACGACCTGGGGCGTACCGCCATGGTGGTCGGCGAGGCCATCAATACCCAGCTGGGGCAGGGCCTGGACGCCAACGGGCAGTTCGGCGCCGCGCTGTTCAATGACATCAACAGCGTATTTGCCATTGGCCAGCGCAGTGTTGGCGGCTCGAATAACAGTGCCGGCTCCGGCAACCTGAACGTCACGATCAAAGACACCAGCAAACTGAGCACCTTTGACTACAAGGTGACCTTCAGTGACGACAAGAATTACACCGTGCTGCGTTCCGACGGTAAGTCCATGGGCGCCTTCGACATCACCCAAACGCCACCGGAAATCGACGGCTTCACCCTTGCCCTGGATGGCAAGGGCCCGGTGGCTGCTGGCGATACGTTCAAGGTCAGCCCGACCGCCGGTGGCGCGATGGACCTCAAGGTGGTGATGACCGATCCCAACAAGCTGGCGTTTTCTGCGCCGCTGTTGGCCGAGGGCAACAAGAACAACAGTGGTACTGGCGTGTTCGAACCGCCGACGCTGAGCTTGCCCCTGGATATCCATGGCGGTGCCGGCACCGCACAGCTGGAAGCGGCGATCAAGGGCGCGATGCCGGTCAAGATGACGTTTGGCGAGCGTGCCGCCGATGGCACCCAGAGCTATGTGATCAATAACGCCCAAGGCCAGCCCATTGGCACCGGCACCATCGTGCCGGGCCAGGACAACAAGCTGACGATCAACGTGCCGTACGTAGACGGTAATGGCGACCCACAGACATTCGGGGTCGACACGGTCATCCGTGGTGAGCCAAAGCCGAACGATAGCTACACCGTGTCGTTCAACAGTGGCGGCAAACTGGACAACCGCAATGCCTTGCAACTGCTCGACCTGCAAACCCGCAAGACCGTGGGCGCCACCGATGGCAATGCCGGCGTGAGCATGAGCACCGCGTACAGCCAGTTGGTCTCGTCCGTGGGCGGCAAGGCCAGCCAGGCCAACGTCGATAACAATGCGACCGGGGCCATGCTCGCGGCCGCCACGTCCAATCGCAGCTCCGTGTCCCAGGTCAACCTGGACGAGGAGGCCGGCGATATGATCCGTTTCCAGCAGTACTACACCGCGTCGTCGCAGATCATTAAAGCTGCGCAAGAAACCTTCAGCACGCTGATCAACAGTCTTTAAGGGAGTTTGAGACGATGCGAATCTCGACAGAACAGTATTTCAATACCACGACTGCGCGTTATACCAACAACTTCTCCAACGTCACCAAGACCCAGCAGCAGATCGACTCCGGCGTGCGCATCCAGACGGCGGCAGATGATCCGGTGGGCGCGGCGCGTTTGCTGCTGCTGCAGCAGCAGCAGGATATGTTGGGGCAGTACGCAGGCAATATCAGCAGCATGAAGAACTCGCTTTACAGCGAGGAAAGCGTGCTTGCCAGTATCGACACCGCCCTGGCGCGCGCGGGTGAGTTGTCGCTCAAGGTGGCGGGCAAGGGCGGTGGCGGTATCAGCGATGACGACCGCAAGGCCGTTGCCGCCGAGATTGGTGAAATCGAAAAGCAGGTCCTGAGCTTGCTCAACAGCAAGGATTCGTCCGGTCATTACCTGTTTGCCGGCGGCAAGAGCGACACCCCGCCATACGCTCGCAACAGCAACGGCACCTACAGCTATCAGGGCGATGAAACGCCGCTGAGCCTGAAGGTTTCCGACACCTTGTCGATGGTGGTCAATGACACCGGCAAGTCGATCCTGGAAGGCACGGTCAATGCGGGGCGTACCCAGGCGACCGGTTCGGTCAACGATGGCAAGGTGCTGGTTTCGGGCGGCATCGTCACGTCGCCGTCGACTTATGACAGCAGCTTCACTGACGGCCAACCATACAAACTGACGTTCCTCAGCAGCACCGAATACACCGTGACGGATGCGGCGGGCAACGACATCACCGCGCAAACCCCGGGCAACGGCAAGTTCGATGCGACCAAGGAAGGCAGTGCTTCGGTCACCGTGCGCGGCGTGACTTTTGATGTCGACCAGAATCTGGGGGACGCCAAGCCCGGTGCTGAGGCTGACGCGGTGTACAAGGACCGTGAATTCACTCTGCAAAGCAAGCCGGACAGCTTCAGTGTCTCGCGTACGCCGAGCAACCAAACCTCGGCGCAGTTGTCGGGCGGCACCGTCACCAGCCAGGCGGACTACAGCAGCACCTTCCCGAACAAAGGCGCGGTGATCAAATTTACCTCGACCACAGAATATGAGGTGTATGCCCAGCCGATCACCGCCGATAGCAAGCCGGTTTCCAGCGGCACTGTGGTGCCTGGTACGCCAGCCCAGCCGGGTCCACCGCCTGTGCCCGCCACGCCAGACAGCATCACGGCAGCTGGCGTGAAGTTTGACATCACCGGCGCACCGGGCACCGGTGACCAGTTCGCCGTGGGCTCCAACACCCACAAGACGCAAAATGCCCTGGATACCCTCAGCCAACTGCGCCAGGCCCTGGAAACCCCTTCTGACGGCGACCCGATTGCCCAGGCCAAGCTGACCGATGTGGTCAATGCTGCCATTACCAATATCAAGGCCTCCCAGGCCCAGGTTGATGGGGTGCGGGGCTCCATTGGTGCGCGGTTGAATTCGCTGGCGATCCAGGAGACGGAGAACACCAGCATGGTGCTGGCCAACAAATCGACCACCGCCGCCATTGGTGATACCGATGTGGCTACCGCCTCGATTGACCTGGCGTTCCAGAAGGCAATGCTGGAGGCCTCGCAGCTGGCCTTTGTGAAAATCTCCCAGTTGAGCCTGTTCAGCCGGATGTAATCGGCCTGGCAAGACCCGACGGCCCACCCTGGAAACAGGGGGGGCCGTTGTCGTTTCTGGCGCAGGCTTTTAAACAAAGCGCACAAAAATGAGTGACCTATGAGTCATAAAGCGCATCTTCACTGTATCGTGTGAAAAGGCCAGGGCATCTTTCAGGTCCAGGTCAAGGCGACTTCGATGATTTTTTGCGGGGTTATCCCCTTTATTGTCAGCACTCCTGAAGGATTTTCAGGGGTGTTCTCCAGCTATTTTGTATTGGGAAGCCACAATGATTGGCATAAAAAGCATCGCCAGCTACGTGCCGGCAGAAGGGCTGGACAACTACGCCCAGGGTGCCAAATTCGCCAAGGATGAAGAGTTCATCATTGGCAAGATCGGCTCGGCATTCCTGCCGCGCAAGGATGTTGCACAGGAAACCTCGGATTTGTGCGTCGAGGCGGTCAATGCCTTGTTTGCCAACAACCCCGGGCTCAAGCGTGAGTCGATTGACGCGCTGATCGTTGTGACCCAGAACGGCGACGAAGAAGGGCTGCCGCACACTGCCGCCATCGTTCAGGACAAGCTGGGCCTGCCGACCCACGTCGCGGCCTTCGATATCTCCCTGGGCTGTTCCGGCTACGTCTACGGCATCTACGCGATGAAAGGCTTCATGGAAGCCGCCGGCCTGAAAAACGGCCTGCTGGTGACTGCCGACCCGTACTCGAAGATCGTCGACCCGGAAGACCGCAACACCACCATGCTGTTCGGTGACGCCGCCACCGCCACCTGGATGGGCGAAGACGCCCCCTGGCAGTTGGGCAAGGCCAAGTTCGGCACCGACGGCTCCGGTGCGCCGCACTTGAAGGTCAGTGATGGCGTGTTCTTCATGAATGGCCGCCAGGTCTTCAACTTCGCATTGCTCAAAGTGCCGGCGCATTTGCACGAGCTGCTCAAAGAGTCGGACCTTGTGGCCGATGACATCGATGCGTTCTGCATCCACCAGGGCAGCGCGGCGATTGTCGACGCCGTGGCGCGGCGTTTTGAAGATGCGCCGGTGGAGAAATTCATCAAGGACATGGTCGAGACCGGCAACACCGTGTCGTCGAGCATTCCGCTGCTGCTGGAAAAGCACGTGATGGACGCCGAGTGGAAGCGCGTCGCCCTGAGCGGGTTTGGCGTGGGCCTGTCGTGGGGCTCGGCGATTATCTATCGGCCGTGATGCTTTGATAGGCTGCATAAAAAACGCCCAGGGTCGAAAGATCATGGGCGTTTTTTTATGCAGGTGTCGAGGCGGTGTTCTGGCGCCAATAACCCGTGGCTGCTGGCATTTCGGCCATCTATAAGGCCTTGAAATACAAGGGGTGGCATAGGGCTAGCAAAAAAATTCAAAAAAATCCTCAAGCAACCTGCATTCACGACGATAACTATTACGAAGGTTCTCTAGGCCACACCCGGCGGTTGCCAGGGCCGGAAGCCGCAGTATCCAACTCACGAGGATTTCGTCATGGCAATGTCCGTAAACACCAACATCACTTCCCTGGGCGTCCAGAAGAACCTGAACAAAGCCTCCGACGCTTTGAGCCAGTCGATGAACCGTCTGTCTTCCGGCCTGAAAATCAACAGCGCCAAAGACGACGCCGCTGGCATGCAGATCGCCAACCGTCTGGGCAACCAGGTCAAGGGCCTGAACGTGGCTATCGCCAACGCCAACAACGGCGTGTCGATCGCTCAGACTGCTGAAGGCGCAATGCAAGAATCCACCAACACCCTGCAGCGTCTGCGTGAACTCGCCCTGCAAGCGGCTAACGGTGATAAAAGCGACGCTGACCGTGTTTCCCTGCAGCAAGAATTCACCGCTAAAGTGGGTGAGCTGACCCGTATCGCCAACACCACTAACTTCGGTGGTCGTAACCTGCTGGACGGTTCGTTCAACAACGTAGCGTTCCAGATCGGTGCTAACGCCAACGAAACTATCTCGTTTGGCATGACTGCTGTCGGCGCTACTGCTCTGAAGGGCGAGTACAGCGAAGCGACCGCTAATGGTGCTGCTCTGGCTGGTATCAGTGCCACTGCCATCGGTTCTTCGCTGTCAGGTGCCAAGGCTACTTCTGGCGCTGCTGTAGCTGCCCTGCAAACCGCTGGTGCTGGTATTGCTGCTGGTGGTGCAACAGTCAACATCAACGGTAAAGATATTGCGCTGACCGCCGCTGACAAAGGTGCTGCCGTTGCGACTGCGATCAACACCGCTAATGCGGGTGTAACTGCGTCCTGGGACGAGACAGCTGGCAAAATCAGCCTGTCTTCCGCATCGGCTATTACTGTTGCTGGCGGCACTGCAATTGGCATCGCTGATGGCAAAACCCCTGCTGCACCTGCTACCGGCGCCACTACTATCGCTTCGGCCGGCGACATTAAGGTGAACGGCAAGGATGTGACTTGGGCTGCCAACGCTACCATCACTACCGTGCTGGCCAGCATCAAAACTGCTGTAGGCGGCACCGGTGATGCAACCATCGGCAGCGATGGTCGTATTCAAGTCAAATCGAATGGTGGTAGCGACGTAGTTCTGTCGAACAACGACGCGGGTTCTCTGGCTGCTCTGGGTCTGTCGGCTGGTACTTCCCAGGCCAAACTGACTGCTGACACTTCGGTAAACCTGAACGGCGTTGAAGTGAAGTTCAAGAAGGGTGACACCACTGATGCGATCGTTTCCTCGATCAACAGTGCCAGCACCGGCGTGAATGCAAGCAAAAACGGTGACGGCAGCCTGTCCCTGTTCTCCAAAAAAGACATCGTCATCGCTGATGGTAGCGCAGGCACCGGCCTCACCGCTCTGGGTCTGGTTGCTGGTACCACTGCTTCGACTACTCTGGAAACCAGCGTTGCCGACCTGAGCATCCTGACTGCGGCCAGTTCGCAACAGGCTATCCAGGCTCTGGAAGGCGCCATGCAGCAGATCGACAGCCAGCGTTCGCAGCTGGGTGCGGTGCAAAACCGTTTCTCCAGCACCGTGGCCAACTTGCAGAGCATTGCACAGAACTCCGCAGCGGCCAAAGGCCGTGTAGAAGACGCTGACTTCGCTGCTGAAGCCGCTGAACTGACTAAGCAACAAACCCTGCAACAGGCTTCCACTGCGATCCTGTCCCAGGCCAACCAACTGCCATCCGCTGTACTGAAGCTGCTTCAGTAATATCGGCTAGCGGTTAATCAACGGGGGGGTGCTAACGTGCCCTTCCGTTTTTTCAGTTTGGAGGTGATGACATGGACATGAGCATCAAGCTGAACGCGTCTTACCCGGCTGCTACCACCCAGGCTCGTGCCGCGACTGCAACACAGGCCAAGCCTGTCCCGCAGGCCGATACCGAGCCCGCCGAAGAGCCGCAGCGCGTGGCACTGGAAAAAGCTGTAACCGATATGCGTGAGTTTGTGCAGGCTTCACAGCGCAACCTGGATTTTTCCATCGATGACTCCACCGGCAAAGTAGTGGTCAAGGTGATCGCTACCGACAGTGGTGAGGTGATCCGACAGATTCCATCGGAGACTGCGTTGAAGCTGGCGCAGAACCTGAGCGATGCCAGCAGCCTGTTGTTTGATACAAAGGCTTGAGTTGGCACGAAACATGTTTCTGATTGCTGCTTGGGCGTTCATACGCCAAAAAAGCGGCAACCGCAGGACAAGGAGAGTAGCAAATGGCTAGTTCAACGATTTCCGGCCCAGGTTCGGGCTACGACACCCAAGCCATCGTCAAGGCGTTGGTGGGGGCCGAACGCGCGCCCAAAGAGGCGCAGATCACCGCCCAGCAGAAGGAGACAACCGTCAAGCTGTCGGCTGTGGGCTCGGTGAAAACGGCGCTGGAAGCCTACCAGGCGGCAATCACCAAGTTGAACAACGTCGCCTCCTTCAATGGTCTGGCCGCTACGACCTCCGAAGAAAAAAACGTCAAGGTCACCCTGGGTGAGGGTGCCTCCAGTGGCAAGTACACCGTGCTGGTGACCGACCTGGCAACGTCCTCGAAAGTGACCAGTAAAGTGTTCGAGGGGGGGGCATCGGGCAAGGCCAACAACAGTGATGACAACCAGACTTTGACTATTACCCAGTCGGGTAAAAGTTATGACGTGGTGGTTCCCGGTGGAGCGACCCTGCAGCAGGTGCGCGAGTCCATCAATACCCAATTGTCTGCCCAAGGTATAAGCGCCAACGTCTTGAGTGATGCCAACGGCGCACGCCTGGTAATCGGCTCCTCGACCAGTGGCGTAGGGACCGACATTACCCTTAGCGGTGATTCCGAGCTGGCGACGGGTTACAATGCTGGCAGTCCCGCGCAAAATGCCAAGTACTCCATCGACGGCATTGCCATGGAGTCCACCAGTAACAAAGTGACCGCCGCTATTAGTGGTGTGACCCTGGATCTGGTGGCCGCCGACGGTGATAAAAAGCCCATCACCATCACGGTGGCCAGCAACACCGACACGCTGAAGACCTCGGTGCAGTCGTTCGTTACCGCCTATAACGCGCTGATGACCGCCATCAACACCCAGACCAAGGTCACCGCGACAGGCGATACGTCTACCACCACGGCGGGCGCCTTGACCGGTGATGCCTCGATGCGTCAGTTGGTGTCCAGTTTGCGCTCCGAGCTGACGAATGGTTCCGGTGCGGGCGGCATCGGCAGCCTGGCCCAGATGGGGATCACCACTGACCAGAAAACCGGTTTGCTGAGCCTTGATGACAAGACGTGGGACAAGGCTGTGGTCAAGGGCGCAGGGGATATCGCCAAAATGTTCACCGGCGATACGGGTTTGATCACGCGCATGAGCAAGGCGACTGCCAGTTACGTAGGCGCCACCGGCACCCTGGCGACTCGTGCGACGGATCTCAACACCAAGCTGACTGACCTGACCACCGAAAAGGCCGACCTGGATCGCCGCATGGAAGCCTTGCAGAAGTCCCTGTCGGCCAAGTACACGGCCATGGACACGATGATCGCGCAGATCAACTCCCGCAGCTCCAGCATCATGACTACCCTCAACTCGTTGAACAATCCGAAGTCGAGTTGATAAACGGCGCGCCAGGGGCCCTGAAAGAGGGGCCTGGCACCGGGTCATGAATTAAAGTTTTCCCTGGCGCAGTCGAAAAACTGGTTAAGTAAACCTATTTGACTGTGACCTGTAACGAGGCAACAACATGAACCCTATGAGAGCCCTTCGCCAATACCAGAAGGTCAATTCCCATGCCCAGGTGTCCGAGGCTAGCCCTCATCGCCTGATCCAGATGCTGCTGGAAGGTGGGCTGGAGCGTCTTGCCCAGGCGAAGGGTGCGATGGCTCGTGGTGATACCCCGCAAAAGTGCCTGCTGCTCACCAAGGCTATCGATATTATTACTGGCCTGCGTCAAGGCCTGGATGAAGACAAGGCCGAAGACCCCGCTGCAATCCAGCGCCTGGCGAGTCTGTATGACTATATGAATTCGCGCCTGCTTCAAGCAAATGCCAGCAGCGATCCGGAAATTATCGACGAAGTTGCACGTTTGCTGATCACTGTCAAAGAAGGCTGGGATGCCATCGCGCCACAATAGGGCCGTCGGCCTTGAGGAACACAGCATGAGCCACGCACTGCAACGGATCGACGAAACCCGCGACGCCTTGGTTGGCGCGCTGGCAGAGCGCAATTGGGATGCGATCAGCGAATTGGACATGGGCTGCCGTGTCTGGATCGACGAGGTGCTCAGCGAAGCGCCGGTGGACGAGGACGCGCTGCGGGAGAAGCTGGAGAGCCTGTTAGCGGTCTACCAGCAGTTGCTGGAGGTGACGACCGGCGAGCGCCAGGCGATATTTGAAGAGATGTCGCAGATCAACCAAGCGAAAAATGCGTCAAAGGTTTACCATCTGTTCGGCTGATCTGGCTCAGTTAATCCGAACATGGCGCGTCATAAATTTGACTGTTCGCATAATTTTGACTTAACTAGTGCTATTTTCAGACGTCAGGTATCCGTAGCGCAGAAAACGCCTACAGCTATCTAGATTGCCCCGATTCGAGGGCATTAGAGTTTTACTAGGGAAGTTGCTATTGCATGTGGCGTGAAACCAAAATTCTGCTGATCGATGACGATAGCGTTCGCCGCCGCGACCTGGCGGTGATTTTGAATTTTCTTGGCGAAGAAAATTTGCCCTGCGGCAGCCATGATTGGCAGCAGGCTGTCAGCTCTTTGTCGTCGAGCCGTGAAGTCATCTGTGTGCTGATCGGGACGGTAAACGCTCCTGGTGCAGTTCTGGGCCTGTTAAAGACACTCTCAACCTGGGATGAGTTCCTTCCGGTGTTGCTGATGGGCGATATTTCTTCCGTGGATTTGCCGGAAGACCAGCGCCGCCGTGTACTTTCCACCCTGGAAATGCCCCCCAGCTACAGCAAATTGCTCGACTCCCTGCACCGTGCCCAGGTCTATCGCGAGATGTACGACCAGGCCCGCGAGCGCGGACGTCACCGCGAACCCAACCTGTTCCGCAGCCTGGTCGGCACCAGCCGTGCGATTCAGCACGTGCGCCAGATGATGCAGCAAGTGGCCGATACCGACGCCAGCGTGCTGATCCTCGGCGAGTCAGGCACCGGCAAGGAAGTGGTCGCACGTAACCTGCATTACCACTCCAAGCGCCGCGACGGACCTTTTGTGCCAGTCAACTGCGGGGCGATCCCGGCAGAACTGCTCGAAAGCGAACTGTTCGGCCACGAGAAGGGCGCCTTTACCGGGGCGATTACCAGCCGTGCCGGGCGTTTTGAGCTGGCCAACGGCGGCACCCTGTTCCTCGACGAAATCGGCGATATGCCATTGCCGATGCAGGTCAAGCTGCTGCGCGTGTTGCAGGAGCGCACCTTCGAGCGCGTGGGCAGCAACAAGACCCAGAGCGTCGATGTGCGCATCATTGCCGCGACGCACAAGAACCTCGAGAGCATGATCGAGGTCGGCAGCTTCCGCGAAGACCTGTACTACCGCCTCAACGTATTCCCCATCGAGATGGCCCCGCTGCGCGAGCGTGTGGAAGACATCCCGTTGCTGATGAACGAACTGATCTCGCGCATGGAGCACGAAAAGCGCGGCTCGATCCGTTTCAACTCCGCCGCGATCATGTCCCTGTGCCGCCACGGCTGGCCGGGCAACGTGCGCGAGCTGGCCAACCTGGTGGAGCGCATGGCAATCATGCATCCATACGGGGTGATCGGCGTGGTCGAGCTGCCCAAGAAGTTCCGCTACGTCGATGACGAAGACGAACAGCTGGTGGACAGCCTGCGCAGTGATCTCGAGGAGCGGGTGGCGATCAATGGCCATACCCCGAACTTCGGCGCCACCGCCATGCTGCCGCCCGAAGGCCTGGACCTGAAGGACTACCTCGGCAGCCTCGAACAAGGGCTGATCCAGCAAGCCCTGGACGACGCCAACGGCATCGTTGCCCGCGCCGCCGAGCGCCTGCGCATCCGCCGCACCACGCTGGTGGAGAAGATGCGTAAGTACGGCATGAGTCGTCGTGAAGGTGATGAACAGGCGGATGATTGACGCCTGTTTTTTAACCTTCTGAAAAATAAGGATATTTTTTCCGGCACGGGTATTGCTATAGCACTCGCAACGTTCCGTTTAACTGACGGTCAGCCAAGCGAGAGAGCACGATGCCCCACGCCGCCCACCTTTCTTCAGTCCCTGACACCCAGGGACTTGTCCCGTCCGTAGAGCAGATCAGCCGGCAAGGGCTTGAGCAGGCGTTTTCGCTGTTCAGCCAGATGTCCAGCCAGTTGACGGACTCCTACAGCCTGCTGGAAGCCCGGGTTTCGGAGCTCAAGGGCGAGCTGGCGGTGGTCAGTGCCCAGCGCATGCAAGAGCTGGCCGAGAAAGAGCGCCTGGCCAACCGTCTGCAAAACCTCCTCGACCTGTTGCCCGGTGGCGTGATCGTGATCGACGACCAGGGCCGCGTACGCGAAGCCAACCCCGCGGCCTGCGACCTGCTGGGCCTGCCGCTGGAAGGCGAGCTGTGGCGCCATGTCATCACCCGCTGCTTTGCCCCCCGTGAAGACGACGGCCACGAAATTTCCCTCAAGGATGGGCGCCGCCTGTCCATCGCCACCCGTTCCCTGGACGCTGAGCCCGGCCAGTTGGTGCTGCTCAACGACCTGACGGAAACCCGGCACCTCCAAGACCAATTGGCGCGCCATGAGCGCCTGTCGTCCCTGGGGCGGATGGTTGCTTCTTTGGCGCATCAGATTCGCACACCGCTGTCCGCCGCGTTGATCTACGCCAGTCATTTGACTGATGAGCAATTGCCGGCTGCCACCCATCAGCGGTTTGCCGGACGGCTCAAGGAGCGCCTGCATGAGTTGGAGCATCAGGTACGCGACATGCTGGTCTTCGCCCGGGGCGAGTTGCCTCTGACCGACCGGGTCACGCCCGCCGCCTTGCTGCAGGCGCTGCAGGCTGCCGCTGCCACCCATGTCCAGGAAGCCTCGGTGCGCTGGCAGTGCGACAGTCATTGGGGCGAGTTGCTGTGCAACCGCGACACCCTGGTGGGCGCGCTGCTCAACCTGATCGAAAACGCCAGCCAGGCCAGCGGCCCGGGGGCGCGCCTCAAAGTGCACCTGTACAGCCGCGAGCAAACCCTGCGCCTGTGCATCAGCGACAGCGGCAGTGGGATTGATCCGGCGGTGTTGCAGCGCCTGGGTGAACCCTTTTTTACCACCAAGACCAATGGCACCGGCCTCGGGCTGACCGTGGTCAAGGCAGTGGCCCGTGCCCATCAGGGAGAATTGCACTTGCGTTCCCGTGTGGGGCGCGGCACCTGTGCATTGATAACGCTGCCGCTGTTTTCCGGCGCGGCCAGCGCGGAGTAAAGAACACGCATACGACCTGTGGTGAGGGGGCTTGCCCCCCTCACCACGGGGCACCAAATGCAGCTGCCTTTTCAAAAACCTTGGAAAGGATGGGAGTAAGGATAAATGGCTATCAAGGTTTTACTGGTTGAAGACGATCGCGCCCTGCGTGAAGCACTGGCTGACACGCTGCTGTTGGCGGGCCATGACTATCGGGCGGTCGGTTCGGCCGAGGAAGCCTTGCAGGCCGTGGAGCAAGAGTCCTTCAGCCTGGTGGTCAGCGACGTCAACATGCCCGGCATGGACGGCCACCAGTTGCTCGGCCTGCTGCGTGCACGCCAGCCGCAACTGCCGGTGCTGTTGATGACCGCCCACGGCGCGGTGGAGCGCGCCGTCGATGCCATGCGCCAGGGCGCGGCAGACTACCTGGTCAAACCCTTCGAGCCCAAGGCCCTGATTGAGCTGGTGGCGCGCCATGCGCTTGGCGTCGTGGGTGTGGCAGACGGCGAGGGCCCGATTGCTGTCGAGCCGGCCAGTGCGCAATTGCTGGAGCTGGCGGCCAAGGTCGCCCGCAGTGATTCCACGGTGCTGATCTCCGGCGAGTCCGGCACCGGCAAGGAAGTGTTGGCGCGCTACATCCATCAGCAATCTCACCGCGCCAGCCAGCCGTTTATCGCGATCAACTGCGCGGCGATCCCCGACAACATGCTCGAAGCCACCTTGTTCGGCCATGAAAAAGGCTCGTTCACCGGCGCCATCGCCGCCCAGGCCGGCAAGTTCGAGCAGGCCGATGGCGGCACCATCCTGCTCGACGAAATCTCCGAAATGCCCCTGGGCCTGCAAGCCAAGCTGCTGCGCGTGCTGCAAGAGCGCGAAGTGGAGCGGGTGGGCGCGCGCAAGCCGATCCAGCTGGATATCCGCGTGGTCGCCACCACCAACCGCGACCTTGCTGGCGAAGTGGCAGCAGGGCGCTTCCGGGAAGATCTGTTCTATCGGCTCTCGGTGTTCCCGTTGGCCTGGCGCCCGTTGCGTGAACGCCCGGCCGATATCGTGCCGCTAGCCGAGCGCCTGTTGAGCAAGCACGTCAATAAAATGAAGCACGCCCAGGCGCGCCTGTCGGCTGAAGCCCAGGCTTGCCTGATCAGTTACCCATGGCCCGGCAACGTGCGCGAGCTGGACAACGCGATCCAGCGCGCGCTGATTTTGCAGCAGGGCGGTCTGATCCAGCCCCAGGACTTCTGCCTGGCCGTCGGCGCCGGTAGCGCGCCAATGCCGAGCCTGGCCCCGGCCCCGCAGGAAAGCGCCCCGGCCGAGGCCGCTGGCGGTCTTGGCGACGACCTGCGTCGCCGTGAATTCCAGATGATCATCGACACCCTGCGCGCCGAGCGTGGCCGCCGCAAAGAAGCGGCCGAGCGCCTGGGCATCAGCCCGCGCACCCTGCGCTACAAGCTGGCGCAAATGCGCGATGCCGGGATGGATGTGGAAGCATTCCTTTTCGCGAGCTGAGATACACATCAGCTGACAAGGTTTGTCGGCTTTTCTTACGAGTTGCCAAGGAGCTGGCACCCTTGTTGCTACTACCCGTACTAACCGCTGCGTAGTGTCAAAAAATTGCGGGTCGTCGGAGAGAGAAGTTCATGAGCCAAGGTGTTGAGTTCAATCGGTTGATGTTGGATATGCGTTCCATGCAAATGGACGCCATGTCCCA
Organism: Pseudomonas sp. WS 5410; assembly: GCF_012985645.1. Taxonomy (NCBI): domain Bacteria; kingdom Pseudomonadati; phylum Pseudomonadota; class Gammaproteobacteria; order Pseudomonadales; family Pseudomonadaceae; genus Pseudomonas; species Pseudomonas sp. WS 5410. The sequence goes on from NZ_JAAQWS010000023.1 coordinate 76,924, forward strand.
GCCGAAATCCGTCGCACAAGCGCCGGAATTGGGCCAAAGCAGCTTTGCCGATATGCTCGGTCAAGCCATCAACAAAGTCAGCGATACCCAGCAGGCCTCCAGCCAACTGTCGACGGCCTTTGAAATCGGCAAGAGCGGCGTGGACCTCACCGACGTGATGATCGCTTCGCAGAAAGCCAGCGTTTCCTTCCAGGCCTTGACCCAGGTGCGTAACAAGCTGGTTCAGGCTTATCAAGACATCATGCAGATGCCGGTTTAAGGACGAGATTTAAGTCATGGCAGAAGCAGTCGTGGATAACGTACCCGCCAAGACAGACGGCAAACCGCCGCTGTTTGGCCTGTCGTTCCTGGAAAACCTCTCCGAAATGACCATGTTGCGTCAGGTGGGCCTGATGGTCGGCCTGGCTGCCAGCGTGGCAATTGGTTTTGCCGTGGTGTTGTGGTCCCAGCAGCCTGATTACCGGCCACTCTATGGCAGCCTGGCGGGGATGGACGCCAAGCAGGTCATGGAAACCCTGGCCGCCTCCGATATTGCCTACACCGTCGAGCCCAACTCCGGCGCCTTGCTGGTCAAGGCCGACGACGTCGCCCGTGCCCGCTTGAAGCTGGCCGGCGCAGGCGTGGCACCGACCGATGGCAACATCGGCTTTGAGATCCTCGACAAAGACCAGGGCCTGGGTACCAGCCAGTTCATGGAAGCCACCCGCTACCGTCGTGGCCTGGAAGGCGAACTGGCGCGCACCATCGCCAGCCTGAATAACGTCAAGGGTGCCCGTGTGCACCTGGCCATCCCGAAAAGCTCGGTATTCGTACGCGATGAGCGCAAGCCCAGCGCCTCGGTACTGGTCGAGCTGTTTGCCGGGCGCTCCCTGGAACCGGGCCAGGTCCTGGCTATCGTCAATCTGGTGGCGACCAGCGTTCCCGAGTTGAGCAAATCACAGATCACCGTGGTCGACCAGAAAGGCAACCTGCTTTCCGACCAGGCGGAAAACTCCGCGCTGACCATGGCCGGCAAGCAGTTCGACTACAGCCGCCGCATGGAAAGCATGCTCACCCAGCGCGTGCACAACATCCTGCAGCCGGTACTGGGTAACGACCGCTACAAGGCCGAAGTGTCTGCCGACGTGGACTTCAGCGCTGTCGAGTCGACCTCCGAGCAGTTCAACCCCGACCAGCCGGCCCTGCGCAGCGAGCAATCGACCAGCGAACAGCGCACTGCCGCCAATGGTCCTCCGCAAGGCGTACCCGGCGCCCTGAGCAATCAGCCGCCAGCCCCGGCCAGTGCCCCGCAAACCACCGGTGGCGCCGCCGCGACCGCCAGCGCGATCCAGCCCGGCCAGCCGCTGTTGGACGCCAACGGCCAGCAAATCATGGACCCGGCCACCGGCCAGCCAATGCTCGCGCCATACCCGGCTGACAAGCGTCAGCAGTCCACCAAGAACTTCGAGCTGGACCGCTCCATCAGCCACACCAAGCAACAGCAAGGGCGCTTGAACCGCCTGTCGGTGTCGGTGGTGGTGGATGACCAGGTCAAGATCAACGCCGCCAACGGCGAAACCACCCGCGCGCCGTGGACCGCCGATGAATTGGCGCGCTTCACGCGCCTGGTGCAGGACGCCGTGGGCTTCGATGCCAGCCGTGGCGACAGTGTCAGCGTGATCAACATGCCGTTCTCCCTGGAGCGCGCTGAGGTGATCGCCGATATTCCGTTCTACTCTCAACCCTGGTTCTGGGACATCGTCAAACAAGTGCTGGGGGTGTTGTTCATCCTGGTGCTGGTGTTCGGCGTGCTGCGCCCTGTGCTCAACAACATCACCGGCCACGGCAAGAAGCAGCTGGCGCCGTTCGGCGATGTCGAGTTGGGTGGCATGGGCGGCCTGGATGGCGAACTGGCCAACGACCGCGTCAGCCTCGGCGGGCCGCAGAGCATTCTGCTGCCAAGCCCGAGTGAAGGGTATGACGCGCAGTTGAATGCAATCAAAAGTCTGGTGGCAGAAGACCCGGGTCGTGTGGCCCAGGTCGTGAAAGAGTGGATCAACGCAGATGAGTGAGAATCGAGCCTCTGTTGCCAAGCTGACCCGGGTCGACAAAGCCGCCGTGCTGCTGCTGTCCCTGGGTGAGACCGACGCTGCCCAAGTGCTGCGCCATATGGGCCCCAAGGAAGTGCAACGGGTCGGCGTGGCCATGGCGCAGATGCGCAATGTGCACCGCGAGCAAGTCGAGCAGGTGATGAGCGAGTTCGTCGAGATCGTCGGCGACCAGACCAGCCTGGGTGTCGGCTCCGACAGCTATATCCGCAAGATGCTCACCTCGGCCCTGGGCGAAGACAAAGCCAACGGCCTGATCGACCGCATCCTGCTGGGCGGCAACACCAGCGGCCTCGACAGCCTCAAGTGGATGGAACCGCGGGCGGTGGCGGACGTGATCCGTTACGAGCACCCGCAGATCCAGGCGATCGTCGTGGCCTACCTGGACCCGGACCAGGCCGGCGAAGTGCTCGGCCATTTCGATCACAAGGTGCGCCTGGACATCATCCTGCGCGTCTCGTCGTTGAATACCGTGCAACCGGCGGCCTTGAAAGAACTGAACACCATTCTGGAGAAGCAGTTCTCCGGCAACTCCAACGCGGCCCGTACCACCCTGGGTGGTATCAAGCGCGCGGCCGACATCATGAACTTCCTCGACAGCTCGGTGGAAGGCCAGTTGATGGACTCGATCCGCGAGATCGACGACACCCTGTCGGTGCAGATCGAAGACCTCATGTTCGTGTTCAACAACCTGTCCGATGTCGACGACCGTGGCATCCAGGCGTTGCTGCGTGAAGTGTCCTCCGATGTGCTGGTGCTGGCCCTCAAGGGCTCGGACGAGGGCGTCAAGGAAAAGATCTTCAAGAACATGTCCAAGCGTGCCTCGGAACTGTTGCGCGACGACCTCGAAGCCAAGGGTCCGGTGCGCGTCAGCGACGTGGAAACCGCACAGAAAGAAATCCTCACCATTGCCCGCCGTATGGCCGAAGCCGGAGAAATCGTTCTCGGCGGGAAGGGCGGCGAAGAAATGATTTAAGGCGCAGCGCATGTCGAACAATGATGAGACGCCCAGCGATCTGATTCGCGCCCGGGACGTCGGCGGGTTCGACGTCTGGTCGCTGCCCAGCTTCGACCCGCATAAGCCTGAGCCCGAGCCTGAGCCGGTCGAAGAAGTGCCGGTGGAGATGGAAGAAGTGCCCCTGGACGAAGTCCAGCCACTGACCCTCGAAGAACTCGAAAGCATCCGCCAGGAGGCTTACAACGAAGGCTTTGCCACCGGCGAGAAAGAAGGGTTTCACAGCACCACGCTCAAGGTCCGCCAGGAAGCTGACGCGGCCCTGAGTGCCAAGCTGGCCAGCCTGGAACGCCTGATGGGCAGCCTGTTCGCGCCGATTGCCGAGCAGGATTCGCAGTTGGAAAAGTCCATGGTGGGCCTGGTGGAGCACATCTCCCGCCAGGTTATCCAGCGTGAGCTGGTGCTGGACTCCAGCCAGATTGAAAGCGTGATGCGCGAAGCCCTCAAGTTGCTGCCCCTGGGCGTTGGCAATGTGCGGCTGTACATCAACCCCCAGGATTTCGAGCAGGTCAAAGCCTTGCGCGAGCGCCATGAGGAGACTTGGCGGATTGTCGAGGATGCCGCGTTGCAGCCTGGCGGTTGCCGGGTCGAGACCGAGCACAGTCGGATCGACGCTACGGTCGAGACGCGCATTGCGCAGATCATGGCCAAGCTGTTCGACCAGTTGCACGAGCAGGTGCTGCATCCGGCGGCGCCCGACCTGAGCATCGACCTGGACGCCCCGGATGCGCCTTGACCGCACCAGCTTCGCCAAACGCCTGGGCGCTTATGCCGAAGCCACCGAGTTGCCCGGCCAACCGATCCTAGAGGGCCGCCTGCTGCGCATGGTCGGCCTGACCCTCGAAGCCGAGGGCCTGCGCGCCGCCATGGGCAGCCGCTGCCTGGTGATCAACGATGACAGCTACCACCCGGTGCAGGTGGAAGCGGAAGTCATGGGCTTTTCCGGCAGCAAGATATTCCTGATGCCTGTGGGCAGTCTTGCCGGTATCGCACCGGGGGCGCGGGTCGTGCCACTGGCCGATACCGGGCGCCTGCCGATGGGCATGAGCATGCTCGGCCGGGTACTCGACGGCGCCGGCCGCGCCCTTGACGGCAAGGGCGGGATGAAGGCCGAAGACTGGGTGCCGATGGACGGCCCGACCATCAACCCGCTCAAGCGCAACCCCATCAGCCAGCCGCTGGACGTGGGTATTCGCTGTATCAACGGTTTATTGACGGTTGGTCGCGGCCAGCGCCTGGGCCTGTTCGCCGGTACCGGTGTGGGCAAGAGTGTGCTGCTGGGCATGATGACGCGCTTTACCGAGGCCGACATTATCGTGGTCGGCCTGATCGGCGAGCGGGGCCGTGAGGTCAAGGAGTTCATCGAGCATATCCTCGGTGAAGAGGGTCTCAAGCGCTCGGTCGTGGTGGCCTCGCCGGCGGACGATGCGCCGCTGATGCGTCTGCGCGCGGCTATGTACTGCACGCGGATTGCCGAATATTTTCGCGACAAGGGCAAGAATGTCCTGTTGCTGATGGACTCCCTCACCCGTTTCGCCCAGGCCCAGCGGGAAATCGCCCTGGCCATTGGCGAGCCGCCAGCAACCAAGGGCTATCCGCCGTCGGTATTTGCCAAGTTGCCCAAGCTGGTGGAGCGGGCGGGTAATGCCGAGGCCGGTGGTGGTTCGATCACGGCGTTCTACACCGTACTCTCTGAAGGCGATGACCAGCAGGACCCGATTGCCGACTCGGCGCGGGGCGTGCTCGACGGGCATATCGTGCTGTCCCGGCGCCTGGCCGAGGAAGGGCACTACCCGGCCATTGATATCGAAGCGTCCATCAGCCGGGTGATGCCGTCGGTGGTCAGCGCCGAGCATATGACCCGCGCCCAGCAGTTCAAGCAGTTGTGGTCGCGCTACCAACAGAGCCGCGACCTGATCAGCGTGGGGGCCTATGTGGCCGGTGGCGACCGTGAGACCGACCTGGCGATTGCCCTGCAACCGCAACTGGTGACCTACCTGCGCCAGGGCCTGAACGACAATATCAGCATGGCCGAAAGCGAAGCGCACCTGGCGTCGGTGTTCGCCCCTGCGCCTGGCGGTTAACCGGCCATGGCAACCAGTCGCGCCGCGCGCCTTGCTCCCGTGGTGGAGATGGCCGAAAGCGCCGAACGTACCGCCGCCCAGCGCCTGGGGCATTTCCAGGGCCAGGTGCGCCTGGCCGAGAGCAAGCTCGGTGACCTGGAGCGCTTTCGCGGCGAATACCAGCAGCAGTGGATTGACCGCGGCAGCAAGGGCGTTTCCGGGCAGTGGCTGATGAACTATCAGCACTTTCTCAACCAGTTGGAAAGCGCCGTCGGCCAGCAGCGCCAGAGCCTGGCCTGGCACCAGAACAACCTCGACAAAGCCCGCGAAGGCTGGCAACAGGCCTACGCCCGGGTCGAGGGCTTGCGCAAGCTGGTGCAGCGTTACATCGATGAGGCGCGGGCCCTGGAGGACAAGCGCGAGCAGAAGTTGCTCGATGAACTGTCCCAGCGCCTGCCGCGCCAGGATCAGTACTAGCCGCGTCGGTAGGCAAAAATTGCGATAGCTATGAGTGTCTACACAACTGCTCTTTTTTGGTTGTTGGGGATGTGTGCATATCCATTGCTGCGGTCACGGCAGCTTAGGGTTCCGCCCTTACGGCGGCTCACTTTGGAGAAGCGCCAAAGTAAGCAAAACGCTCTTGCCCCACCACTCGGTGCCTCGCCTAGGCTCGGCATGCCCGCAGTCAGGCATTGCTCCGTGGGCCCGCCGCGATCGGCCATCCATGGCCGTGTCGCGGCTACCCCGGCATCCATGCCGGGGTACCCACTGCGCACT
>NZ_JAAQWS010000024.1:0-77754 GCF_012985645.1 Pseudomonas sp. WS 5410
ACCTCGGGGCAGAGCAAACACAGCCAGGAGTTTACAGGTATAGCTGGTCCGCTTTTTCACCGCTAAACACTGGCGACTACATGCTTTTAAACAATATCGCCATGGACATGGCGGGCACGGTATCAAGACAGGGCGTAGTCCAAGCGGTCTGGGATTACGGCGGGAACAGGCTAGTGATTCAAGCTACTGGAGTAGACCTGCCGACCGCGCAGTACATCTCGGTAGTCTTTGCGAAGCCAACTTCTTAAATTAGATCAAGAGAACCCACTCATGGCCAGACAGGCAATTAACCTTGGCGTATTGCCGTACGGTGCAGGGGGCGATACTCCGCGTTCTGCGAACATAAAAATTAACGATATGACGCAAGAGCTTTATGTTGCGCTTGGTGCTGACGGAAGCGGCGCCCTCCCCGGGGCTCTTCCATTATCGAAGGGCGGCACGGGGGCTAACAGTCTTGCGGGGGCCAAAGCTGCACTTGGTATTTCTGATCCCATTGTGTGGGGTACTAATGCCAACGGTACGTTCGTCAAGTTTCCCGATGGCACGATGTTTTGTACTGGGACAAGGATGTCTGTTTCTGTTGTTGCAAATGTCAGGGCAGATTTTTACCCAACCTTTCCGGCTGATTTTATCCAGACTCCGACGCTTGTGCCGACGCTTGAGTATCCATCTGTTTCTGACGGTAATGGCACTACTGTTAAGCGGTTCACCGGGACGGCCATAGGCGGTACTCAAGCCTTATTGCAGATTACTTCCGGAGAAAACAACACTTACATGGTCGGGTACATCGCAATGGGAAGGTGGAAGTAATGATTATTAAACTGTCTCCATACTCTCCGATTGATCCATCTGCAACGCTTGAAATCAAAAAGCGCAGCGACGTACTCACAATCAACGGTGAGCGTTACGACTTCAGGCCCCTTTCGGAAGGGGCTACGCTTCCGATGGAGGCTATCTCCGGGACGTGGATCTCTCAACCTGTTCGCCGCGTAGATGGTGAGCTGATTATCACCATTCGTTTTCCGGTTGGGCCCGAGGCAACGGCAGCGGCGCTTTACCCGGCCGACATCATCAATCCGCCTGATGGCAATGTGAGGCTTCCCCAGTGAGCAATATCGATTACAGCATGATGAAGACGGCCGAGCAGCTGCAGCAAGAGCGTGAGCGTGAGGCGCTTGAGGCTGCCCTGGCTTCGCGGCGGGCGGCGTACCTCTCCGAGTCGGATCCGCTGCGCCTGGAAGCTGACTACGATGCCTTGAGCCAGGGGCTGGAGCCCGACTACACCGAGTGGCTGGCATCCGTTGCGGCGATCAAGCAACGCTTCCCGCTGCCAGCCGCCGCCGAGACCGTGAGCGCCTGAGCTTTAGCTGTACACCGCCACCCGCCATCGAGCGGGTTTATTTTTGCCTGGAGAAAAGCATGACCACTTCCGAAAAAGACCGGGACATCCTGGCGCGCACGCTCTGGGGTGAAGCCCGTGGCGAGGGGCTGGCCGGCCAGATCGCCGTGGCCTGGACCATCCGCAACCGTGTGTTTGATGGCAAGGCCAAGTCCTGGTGGGGGGAGGGCTACGCTGGCGTGTGCCTGAAGCCATGGCAGTTCAGCTGCTGGAACCAGAATGACCCGAACTACCCCTACCTCAGCGGCGCCAAGCCGATCCCGGCTGCGCAGTTCGCCCAGGCCAAGCGTGCTGCTGACCAGGTGATGGCCGGTGCGGTACCGGATCCAACCGGCGGGGCCACGCACTACTACGCAACCACGATGCCCAAGGCCCCGGTCTGGGCGGCAAAGGCCAAGCAGACGCTGCGCCTCGGGCATCACGTCTTCTTCAAGGATGTGCCGTGATGACGTCCGTCCAGAAGCTGGCCGGGCTGGTGGTGCTGATCCTGGTGGTGATGGCCAGCGCCGCCGGCGTCTCCTGGCAGATTCAAGACTGGCGCTACGGAAAACAACTGGCAGAAATCGGTAAAGCCCAGGCGCTCGCCATAACTGAGGCTGGCAACACAGCCCGCCAAGAAGAGCAGCGCCGCCAATCGGCAGTGAATAAGGAAGCGAGCGATGCACGAGAGCAAAACAAGACTGCTGCTGTGGATGCTGGCACTGCTGATGCTGCTGGTGAGCGGCTGCACGTCGAAGCCGATAAGTTCGCCGCCACTGCCTGCGGCGATCCCGGAGCTGCCAAGCGAGGCGCGTCAGCCACCCGCGCCGCAATGGTGCTCTCCGAATTGCTCCAGCGGGCTGACAAGAGAGCGGGAGATCTGGCAGCAGCGTATGACCGAGCCCGAATAGCTGGGCAGGCTTGCGAGCGAAGTTACGAAAGTCTCAGGGTTCGAGGCGAATGAAACAGCCCCGCATGGCGGCCCCATGGTTGTCTCGATTCGGAGCAAGAGCTGCCTAAGCAAAAAATATCTACCTAGCACTCGGCGAAAAAATGAACATTGGGCTGCGTAGCTTTGACTAAATTGAAAGAGCCTAGGTACAGCAACCTAACGCATAAAAAAATAAATCGTCGGATGGAGATGTGTGATGATTTCTTTCCTTGAGTTGAGACACATTTTAGAAACATCCTTTTTGCCAACTTGTTGTGTTTGTGACGTAGACGTCAACCAAACATTGACAGTTCGACTGATCAATCCTACGACACATCAGGTCGAGTTGACGGTAACCGGCATTGACGCTCAGAGCCTAACATCGAGTCGAGCGATGGCGAGGCTGGTTATGGAAATCAAAGAAGAGGCAAGGTTGCAAGCGAGCCTACCTGTGAAGCGATACCAGCGGAAAATTACGTGAGGGGTAGGGTGACCTGCTCTTAGCCCGTCTTCCTCGAAACATCGAGCCAGGAAGTCCGTCTCGACAGGACCATCTCCTGAAGAATTTCTCGGACCAGCCTATTGATACCTGCTTCGCCATGGTACTGAGTTCGATCGATGTTCACCGCAGTGAACTGATCTCCCTCAGGGCCTGCTATGTCTATTGAAAGCGTGCTATCGGTACTTAAAGTGCAAGTAATCACGCAATTTGGCAGGCGACTGGAGAGGACAGTTTCAATTTCCATCTTGCTAAGGGTGTCCACGGGGCCGTTCCTTCAATTCAAAGTCGTGAGTTTTGAAGCGTAGCTGCTCTACCGGGACTGTAAATAGTGGCAAAACGGTCATTGATTTAGCGCTAGTAACAGGAGCCCGGCGCTGGGCCGGGCTTGTTTGCAGGGGCTACTAGGGCGGCGGAACGTTAGGCCGCGAGATTGGAAGCGCTCAAGCTCTTTTTCAGCGTCGCCTTCAACTCCAGCATCTGCTCGCCGAGCTGATCAAGCTTAGCTTTGCCAAGAAGCTTCTTCGCCTTTGGAAACATTTCGGTTTCCTCTTCCTCGATGTGATGCTCAAGGAGCTCCTTTACGACCTTCACACGGCCGGCAAACTCGGGCGTGGTTGGATCCGTCGCTTTCAGATCGGGAAGCACCAGGGAATCGACTGTTCGATGCTCTTCCTTGGCCTCGTAGTACATCTCGGCCTCATCCTTGCCGCCGGCTGCTTTGAAGGCGGGATAGAGGATCTGTTCCTCCAGCTGCGTATGGATAGAAATCTCCATCTCCAGCTTGTCTAACAGGTCAGTACGCTTCTTTACTGCGCGTTCTGTGGATTCGCTAAGCTGGGTAAGAATGGCTTTTACTTTTTCGTGGTCGGCTTTGAGAAGGTCTATGGCGTTCATTTGCTACCTCACTATCACGGTTATTTTTTGCCGGTCTCTGTCGGCAATGTCCGTAAGGGTGTCGCATTTGCCATGCCAAATTCAGAAAATTCCCAAGTTCATATAAGTCAGTAAGTTACGCTCTGTGGTGGCGTTTAGCAGTCATGCAGACTGCCCGAACAAGCATAGAGCGTGATGCATAACGCCACGGCTTCATGCGGGAAAATTATTAGAGATTGATGGATATAGAATTGCGCCTGGTCAGGCCAGTGCCTATTCGGGCTTGCTTCGATTTATTTTTCCCGACCTCACCTCATGCGCGTACCCCACCAGTTTGTCTTCAGCAGCCTGATAGCTCTCCGCTATTGTCAGCAACACCTTCGCCTCATCTTCCTGATCGGCCTCAGACAGTCGCACTGCTGCCTGCATCAAGTCAACGCCTGACCACTTGAGCAGGGTCGCAGCCTCTTTCAGGTCTCGGTGAAGTTGCTGGTTGGGCTTGGTAAGGGGCATATGGCTGCTTCCCTGGCAGAAAATTCATCTAGTTAATAGGCCTCGAATATGGACGGAACTGAGAAACATACTCCCGCCCAGCACCCGCTCAACGAATTATCGCCATCAACTATGCCGGCGATCAAGGATTGATCGCGCTGCGGGCGTGCCAGTCGTATGTCAGTGCTGTGGCCCACTCAATACTTTCAACTCCCGCAGCAGCCTCTGATTCTCCCTGAAGAAATGGTTGCGTTGATCAGTCACCAGGTCGACGCTTCGAAAGCTTCTCTTGTCAGTCTGGTCATTGCCCATCGCCGATATGCGCTCAAGGGCGTCCCTCAGTGCCGTCTCTGCCGACGCTTTTCCGGTGGCAAGCAGGTCATTCATCTGGACCAGGCCCGCAACGTTCGCCCGTGCCTTGCTCAGCAGGCGATAGGCGGTTGTGAGCTCGTCCTCGAGTAGCGCGCACTGGTGTTTGTACATTTCCAGGGGTGTAGGGCACCCAAGCCACGTCGAGGTGTCTTCGTCAATGTTCATTGTGTGGCAATCCGAATGCTGTATGTGCATACAGTAATCGAGGTTTGCGGGTTGTGCGATGTGAGGCGACGAGCTGTAGGGGATTTTGGTTTGGTGTTCGGTCGGCAGGACGCCGGGGAGGGGATGGGCTTCGTACCAATTTTTGTACCACTGGCCGAGTTTCGCTATCGAATAGTGGGTACCCCAAAGTAGTCAAGCCCCGTATTTGCTGGGCTTGACCACTTTAGAAAACCTAGGAATACCCGAAATTAATATTATTAGTATGGATCAGAAACTGATAGAGAGCCTTTAAATAAAGGCTGTAAGCCGATGATTGGTTAGGGTTGTAGCGCAAAGCGCGTTGCCGAGCAGGTATGGCAAAAACGCTTCTGTCAGCCCTGGGCATGTAGGACTGACACAAAAGCCTCAGGGCCTTTGAGAGGGGCTTTTTGTCAGCGGTGCGTCGAGTAGGAGTCGTTGAAATCAGGGACGAAGATGAACGGTAAAACGATTCGTTGGGCCACCCATTTATTACTGTGCGTAGGGGTACTACAACGTTGTTGATCGGTGAAGCCGCAGATGCCACTGACCATCATAGGGTTATGGGGTTTGGGGATTGCACTGCTGATTGGCGTTGCTTTTAAGTGCGCAGGCATCACTTTCAGAAAGCCGCGGCGCACTGTTCTATCGAGCGGGAATAAAAAAATCCGCTGCCAGACAGCTGGCAGCGGATTTTTCAGGAAGCCCGGCGTGACCTGTGAACAGCCTTGGGTCAAGGCGGGGCTCTTTTGGCGCTGCAGGTGATCAGCTGTGCAGGGTTTCGGCCGCGTACAGCGTGTTTTCCAGCAGGCAGGCACGGGTCATCGGGCCAACACCACCCGGCACCGGGGTAATCCAGCCGGCACGGGGCAGGGCGGTTTCATACACCACGTCGCCCACCAGCTTGCCGTCGTCCTGACGGTTGATGCCCACGTCGATCACGATGGCGCCTTCCTTGATCCACTCACCCTTGACTAGGCCCGGCTTGCCGGCGGCGACTACCACCAGGTCGGCACGGCCAACATGGCCCGCCAGATCCTTGGTGAAGCGGTGGGTCACGGTCACGGTGCAGCCGGCCAGCAGCAGTTCCATGGCCATTGGGCGACCAACAATGTTGGACGCGCCGACGATCACGGCGTCCAGGCCGTACAGGTCGACGCCGGTGCTTTCCAGCAGGGTCATGATGCCCTTCGGCGTGCAGGGGCGCAGCAGTGGAATACGCTGGGCCAGGCGACCGACGTTATAGGGGTGGAAACCGTCGACGTCTTTGTCGGGGCGGATGCGCTCCAGCAACAGGGAAGCATCCAGATGCTCCGGCAGCGGCAATTGCAGCAGGATGCCGTCGATATTCGGATCGTCGTTGAGGCCGTCGATCAGGTCGGTGAGGGCCTGCTGGGTGGTGTCGGAAGGCAAGTCGTAGGCCTTGGAAATAAAGCCGACCTCTTCACAGTCTTTACGCTTGTGCGAGACATAAACCTGGGAGGCAGGATCGCTGCCGACCAGGATCACCGCGAGCCCCGGCGTGCGCAGGCCAAGCTGGCGACGCTCGGCGACACGTTTGGCGATCTGCTGGCGCAGGCTGGCGGCGATTGATTTGCCGTCGATAAGTTGTGCAGTCATTACGCGTGATTAACCATCGAGAGGGGGAGGAAAAGTGCGCGCATTCTCGCACGCCAGGACGTGAGGGCAAAGGCGCTTGGTCTGCAAATTCCCCTAACCCCTTAAATAAAATGAATTTTTTTCAAAAAAGATTTGACGGCCCCTGGGGGCGTCTATACTATTCGTCGCACTTGTCGGGCACAGCCTAGCACTGGTTAAGAAGGTCGAGCGCAATAGCTGTTTTATTGCGTGAGGCTGGAAGCATTTAGTTTGTAGTCCTCCAAGAGTACAGATTAATCAGGCGCCCGTAGCTCAGCTGGATAGAGCATCCGCCTTCTAAGCGGATGGTCGCAGGTTCGAGTCCTGCCGGGTGCGCCATTAGGCAGCTTTGGCACAAGTAGCGCAAGATGGTGGGCGTAGCTCAGTTGGTAGAGCACGGGATTGTGACTCCCGTTGTCGAGGGTTCGATCCCCTTCGTCCACCCCATATTTCAAAAGGCGCCAGATTTAACGGTCTGGCGCCTTTGTTTTAAAAGTTTCAAGCCGCGGATGTGGTGGAATTGGTAGACACACTGGATTTAGGTTCCAGCGCCGCGAGGCGTAAGAGTTCGAGTCTCTTCATCCGCACCAAATAGAGCGTCACCCTTGCCATGGGCTAGGTTGGGGCTTAACAGAGAAGGCAATTGGCTTCTTTGTCACGCAATATGGTGGGCGTAGCTCAGTTGGTAGAGCACGGGATTGTGACTCCCGTTGTCGAGGGTTCGATCCCCTTCGTCCACCCCATATTCCGAAAGGCGCCAGATTTAACAGTCTGGCGCCTTTTTTGTTTTAGCGGTTTGCGTATTCGGCGGCTGCAGGTACTGGGTCGCAGGGGTGGGGCGCTTCGTCGTATTTTTGTTTCTCGATGATGCCGAACTACCCGCCGGCCTTGCGTGCAAGGTCGGCTGTCAGGGAGATGGTCGCTGGCTGCTTCTATATATAGAAGGGTTGGCACAGAGCCCTGGCGTGATTGGCTGTATTTGTCACTGGGGCGAGGAGCATTCGTGCATTCGTACCTGTAAATTGCCTGCTGTTTTTTTACCCGTTTTCAGTAGGGTGACTTCTTGAGTTTGACCCACTAGAATGCATGCCCTTGATTCTTGGGTCGGAAACGGCCGGCTAACGTCTGTGCAACGAGGAATATCCATGCAAGTTTCTGTTGAAAATACTACTGCTCTCGAGCGCCGCATGAGCATCACCGTGCCGGCAGAGCGCATCGAGACCGCGGTCAACAAGCGTCTGCAGCAGACTGCCCAGAAGGCCAAGATCGCTGGTTTCCGTCCAGGCAAAGTGCCGATGAGCGAAATCAAGCGCCGTTTTGGTGCTGATGCACGTCAAGATGCTGTCGGTGACGTGATCCAGGCTTCCTTCTACGAAGCGGTTGTCGAGCAAAAGCTGAACCCGGCTGGCTCGCCTTCCATCGAGCCTAAGTCCCTGGAAGCTGGCAAGGACCTGGAATACGTTGCTGTATTCGAAGTGTTCCCGGAGTTCACCGTTGCTGGCTTCGAAGGTATCGAAATCGAGCGCCTGAGCGCCGAAGTGGCCGATGCCGACCTGGACAACATGCTGGAAATCCTGCGCAAGCAGAACACCCGTTTTGAAGTGGCCGATCGCGCTGCCCAGAACGAAGACCAGTTGAACATCGACTTCGTGGGCAAGGTTGACGGCGAAGTGTTCGCTGGCGGCTCGGCCAAGGGCACCCAGTTGGTACTGGGCTCCAACCGCATGATCCCGGGTTTCGAAGACGGTCTGGTTGGCGCTAAAGCCGGCGAAGAGCGCGTTCTGAACCTGACTTTCCCTGCTGACTACCAGAACCTGGACCTGGCTGGCAAAGCCGCCGAGTTCACTGTGACCGTCAACAGTGTTTCCGAGCCTAAGCTGCCAGAACTGAACGAAGAGTTCTTCGCCCAGTTCGGTATCAAGGAAACCGGTATCGAAGGTTTCCGCGCCGAAGTTCGCAAGAACATGGAGCGTGAGCTGCGCCAGGCCATCAAGTCCAAGGTCAAGAACCAGGTTATGGACGGTCTGCTGGCCTCCAACCCGATCGAAGTGCCTAAGGCCCTGCTGTCCAACGAAGTGGATCGCCTGCGCGTACAAGCTGTTCAGCAGTTTGGTGGCAACATCAAGCCTGATCAACTGCCGGCCGAGCTGTTCGAAGAGCAAGCCAAGCGCCGCGTTGTGCTGGGTCTGATCGTGGCTGAAGTGGTCAAGCAGTTCGACCTCAAGCCAGACGAAGATCGCGTTCGCGAAATGATCCAGGAAATGGCTTCGGCCTACCAGGAGCCTGAGCAGGTCGTGGCTTGGTACTACAAGAATGACCAGCAGCTGAACGAAGTCCGTTCGGTTGTGCTGGAAGAACAAGTTGTGGATACTGTTCTGCAGAAGGCTAAGGTGACCGACAAAGCGGTCTCTTACGAAGAAGCAGTCAAGCCGGCAGAAGCAGCACAAGCCGACTGATTGTCCAACTCGTTTGAAAATACACCCATAAGCCAGCCTCGCGCTGGCTTATGCGTATTCAAGACATGACTATTTGGGAGTAACTGCAGAGCATGTTCCGTAATTCGTATATTCAGCAGAACTCTGATATCCAGGCCGCAGGCGGCCTGGTCCCGATGGTTGTCGAGCAATCTGCTCGTGGCGAACGCGCCTACGACATCTATTCGCGCCTGCTCAAGGAGCGAGTGATCTTTCTGGTTGGTCCGGTAGAGGACTACATGGCCAACCTGATCTGTGCGCAACTGCTGTTCCTTGAAGCGGAAAACCCGGACAAGGACATCCATCTTTACATCAACTCCCCAGGCGGTTCGGTGACAGCCGGCATGTCGATCTACGACACCATGCAGTTCATCAAGCCGAACGTGTCCACCACTTGCATTGGCCAGGCCTGCAGCATGGGTGCATTCCTGCTGACAGCCGGTGCTGAAGGCAAGCGTTTCTGCCTGCCTAACTCGCGTGTGATGATTCACCAGCCACTGGGCGGTTTCCAGGGCCAGGCGTCGGACATCGAAATCCACGCCAAGGAAATCCTGTTTATCCGTGAGCGCCTCAACACGCTGATGGCCAAGCACAGCGGGCACACCCTGGAAGAAATCGAGCGCGACACTAACCGCGACAACTTCATGAGTGCCGAAGCCGCACGTGAATACGGGCTGATCGACGCCGTGATCGACAAGCGCCCCGCTTAATATAAGCAGCTCAAAATAGGCCTGGTCGGCATGTCCGACCACCGGCGGGCTTGAAAAAGCCCGCATAAGCCTTCATCTTGTGTTGCAAGCCTATCGGATTTGGATCGAACGAATGACTGACACCCGCAACGGCGAGGACAACGGCAAGCTGCTCTATTGCTCCTTCTGTGGCAAAAGCCAGCATGAAGTGCGCAAATTGATTGCCGGCCCCTCGGTCTTTATCTGCGACGAGTGCGTCGACCTGTGCAATGACATCATCCGTGAGGAGGTGCAGGAGGCACAGGCCGAGAGCAGCGCGCATAAATTGCCTTCGCCTAAAGAAATCAGCGGCATCCTTGATCAGTACGTGATTGGTCAAGAGCGTGCAAAGAAGGTTCTGGCCGTAGCGGTGTACAACCACTACAAGCGCTTGAACCAGCGTGACAAGAAAGGTGATGAGGTCGAACTCGGCAAGAGCAACATCCTGCTGATCGGTCCTACAGGCTCGGGTAAAACCCTGCTTGCAGAAACCCTCGCTCGCCTGCTGAACGTTCCCTTCACCATCGCCGACGCCACCACCCTCACTGAGGCGGGTTACGTGGGTGAAGATGTCGAGAACATCATTCAGAAACTGCTGCAGAAGTGCGATTACGACGTAGAGAAGGCCCAGATGGGTATTGTCTATATCGATGAAATCGACAAGATTTCGCGCAAGTCTGACAACCCGTCGATCACCCGGGATGTTTCCGGTGAAGGCGTGCAGCAAGCCCTGCTGAAGCTGATTGAAGGCACGGTCGCTTCTGTACCGCCCCAAGGCGGCCGCAAGCACCCGCAGCAGGAATTCCTGCAGGTTGATACGCGTAACATCCTGTTTATCTGTGGCGGTGCGTTCTCCGGCCTGGAAAAGGTTATTCAAAACCGTTCCACCCGTGGCGGCATCGGTTTCAGTGCAGAAGTGCGCAGCAAGGAAGAAGGCAAGAAGGTGGGCGAGTCCCTGCGTGAAGTCGAGCCTGACGATCTGGTCAAGTTCGGTCTGATCCCGGAGTTCGTTGGCCGTCTGCCGGTCCTGGCGACGTTGGACGAGCTGGATGAGGCTGCTCTGATTCAGATCCTCACCGAGCCGAAAAACGCCCTGACCAAGCAATACGCCAAGCTGTTCGAAATGGAAGGTGTAGACCTCGAGTTCCGTGCTGATGCGCTTAAATCGGTGGCCAAGCGGGCACTGGAGCGCAAGACCGGTGCGCGCGGTTTGCGTTCGATTCTCGAAGGCGTATTGCTCGACACCATGTACGAAATCCCCTCGCAGTCCGAGGTGAGTAAAGTGGTGATCGACGAAAGCGTTATAGAAGGTAAGTCCAAGCCACTGTATATCTACGAAAACAGTGAGCCGGCTGCCAAGGCTGCGCCAGACGCGTAAGCGTTTCGCAGTTTCGGTACAAACAAGGGGCCTCTAGGGGCCCCTTTGTTTTGCATAGGAATTTTTACTGTGTGTAACTGCCAGCATTGAGCTTGTTTTTTTTACACGCAGCCCCCATCTTGGTTTCAAGCTTACTTTCATCTGTCATAGAGGCGAAATCATGAAGACAACCATTGAATTGCCTCTCCTGCCATTGCGTGATGTGGTTGTGTATCCGCACATGGTTATCCCGCTGTTCGTGGGGCGCGAGAAGTCTATCGAAGCCCTCGAGGCCGCGATGACGGGCGACAAGCAGATCCTGCTGTTGGCCCAGAGAAATCCGGCTGACGACGATCCAGGCGAAGACGCCCTGTATCGCGTCGGCACTATTGCTACCGTTCTGCAATTGCTCAAGCTGCCAGATGGCACCGTCAAGGTGCTGGTCGAGGGCGAGCAGCGCGGTGCGGTCGAGCGCTTCATGGAGGTGGATGGCCACCTGCGTGCTGAAGTGGCGTTGATCGACGAAGTCGATGCGCCTGAGCGTGAATCCGAAGTTTTTGTACGCAGCCTGCTTTCCCAGTTCGAGCAATACGTGCAACTGGGCAAAAAAGTCCCGGCTGAGGTCCTGTCCTCCCTCAACAGCATTGATGAGCCAAGCCGCCTGGTCGACACCATGGCCGCGCACATGGCGCTGAAGATCGAGCAGAAGCAGGACATCCTCGAAATCATCGACCTGTCGACCCGGGTCGAGCACGTCCTGGCCCTGCTGGATGCCGAGATCGACCTGCTGCAGGTTGAGAAACGCATTCGCGGTCGCGTGAAGAAGCAGATGGAGCGCAGCCAGCGCGAGTACTACCTGAATGAGCAGATGAAGGCCATTCAGAAAGAGCTCGGCGACGGCGAAGAAGGCCACAACGAGATCGAAGAGCTGAAAAAGCGCATCGACGCCGCTGGCTTGCCTAAAGACGCGCTGACCAAAGCCACCGCCGAGTTGAACAAACTCAAGCAAATGTCGCCGATGTCCGCCGAAGCCACCGTGGTTCGTTCCTACATCGACTGGCTGGTGCAGGTGCCGTGGAAGGCCCAGACCAAGGTACGCCTGGACCTGGCGCGTGCCGAAGATATCCTCGACGCCGACCACTATGGCCTGGAAGAGGTCAAGGAACGCATCCTCGAATACCTCGCCGTGCAAAAGCGTGTGAAGAAGATTCGTGGCCCGGTATTGTGCCTGGTCGGTCCTCCTGGCGTGGGTAAAACCTCCCTGGCCGAGTCGATCGCCAATGCCACCAACCGCAAATTCGTGCGCATGGCCCTCGGTGGTGTGCGTGATGAAGCGGAAATTCGCGGTCATCGCCGGACTTACATCGGTTCGATGCCGGGAAGATTGATTCAAAAGATGACAAAGGTTGGCGTACGCAACCCTCTGTTCCTGCTCGATGAAATCGACAAAATGGGCAGCGACATGCGGGGCGATCCGGCATCGGCCTTGCTCGAAGTGCTCGACCCCGAGCAGAACCACAATTTCAACGACCATTACCTGGAAGTCGACTACGACCTGTCCGACGTAATGTTCCTGTGCACCTCCAACTCCATGAACATCCCGCCGGCGTTGCTGGACCGGATGGAAGTGATTCGTCTGCCGGGTTACACCGAAGACGAGAAGATCAATATCGCCGTCAAATACCTCGCGCCCAAGCAGATTTCGGCCAATGGCCTGAAGAAGGGCGAGATCGAATTCGACGTCGAGTCGATCCGCGACATCATTCGTTACTACACCCGCGAGGCCGGTGTACGGGGCCTTGAGCGCCAGTTGGCGAAGATCTGCCGTAAGGCGGTCAAGGAACATGCCCTGGAAAAACGCTTCTCTGTGAAGGTCACCGCCGATGCTCTGGAACACTTCCTGGGCGTGCGTAAATTCCGCTACGGCCTGGCCGAGCAGCAGGATCAGGTAGGGCAGGTGACTGGCCTGGCGTGGACCCAGGTGGGCGGCGAATTGCTGACCATCGAAGCGGCGGTTATCCCTGGCAAAGGTCAATTGATCAAGACCGGTTCCCTGGGTGACGTGATGGTCGAATCCATCACTGCCGCGCAGACCGTGGTGCGCAGCCGCGCACGCAGCCTGGGGATCCCCCTGGACTTCCACGAGAAGCACGACACCCACATCCACATGCCGGAAGGGGCTACCCCCAAAGACGGCCCCAGCGCTGGCGTAGGCATGTGCACGGCCCTGGTATCGGCCCTGACCGGCATCCCGGTGCGCGCCGATGTCGCCATGACCGGGGAAATCACCCTGCGCGGCCAGGTATTGGCCATTGGTGGCCTGAAGGAAAAGTTGCTGGCGGCCCACCGTGGTGGCATCAAGACGGTGATCATTCCGGAAGAGAATGTTCGCGACTTGAAGGAAATTCCTGACAACATTAAGCAGGATCTGCAGATTAAACCGGTTAAATGGATTGACGAGGTCCTGCAAATTGCGCTGCAATACGCGCCGGAGCCCTTGCCAGATGTGGCTCCGGAGATAGTCGCGAAGGACGAAAAACGCGAGACTGACTCTAAGGAAAGAATTAGCACGCATTAATACGTTTAAGCCTGGTGGCTTCCTTGACAGCTTTTTAGAGCCCTTGTTATAAAGCGGCTCTTAAGTGTCTGTAGGCCATTCAGCACTGGTTTTTGCTTTCACCAAAAAACTTAGAATCATACTCAATAGATATAAGGGGACTTAGAGTGAACAAGTCGGAACTGATTGATGCTATCGCCGCATCTGCTGATATCCCGAAAGCCGCTGCTGGCCGTGCGCTGGACGCAGTAATCGAATCCGTCACTGGCGCTCTCAAGGCCGGCGACTCCGTGGTACTGGTAGGTTTCGGTACTTTTTCTGTGACCGATCGCCCAGCTCGCACTGGCCGTAACCCACAGACTGGCAAAGCACTGCAAATCGCTGCTGCCAAGAAACCAGGTTTCAAAGCCGGTAAAGCCCTGAAAGAAGCCGTTAACTAAGCTTCGTTCAAGCCTTTGCCTATCCGGGCTGGACGCTGGTCTGGCCTGGCAGCGGAGCGGCAACTGACCCGAGTATCCATCGGGTCGCTACGCCGGGGGGCGGGTTCAATACCCGTCCGTTCCGCCAGTTACGAGAAGGCGCATCCTCGGATGCGCCTTTCTTCTATCCGGATTCTACCCACGCTCCACGGTTGCCTAATTTTGAAGTTCAACCGTTTCTGGGGGACGCATGCTGCAGAATATCAGGGACAATTCACAAGGCTGGATTGCCAAGACCATTATCGGCCTCATCGTTGTATTGATGGCTTTCACCGGTATCGAGGCCATTTTCCAGGCCACGACCAACAGCCAGGACGCGGCCAAGGTCAACGGTGAAGAAATCAGTCAAAACGAGCTGAGCCAGGCCGTCGACATGCAACGTCGGCAGCTGATGCAACAACTGGGCAAGGACTTCGATGCGTCCTTGCTGGATGAAAAAATGCTGCGCGAAGCGGCCCTCAAGGGCCTGATCGAGCGCAAGCTGCTGCTGCAAGGCGCGGCGGATTCGAAGTTCTCCTTCTCGGAAGCTGCACTGGACCAAGTGATCCTGCAGACCCCGGAGTTCCAGGAAGACGGCAAGTTCAGCGCTGAGCGCTTTGACCAGGTGATCCGTCAACTGGGCTACAGCCGTATGCAATTCCGTCAGATGCTGACCCAGGAAATGCTGATCGGCCAACTGCGTGCAGGCATTGCCGGCAGCGGTTTTGTCACCGATCAGGAAGTCCTGAACTTTGCGCGCCTGGAAAAACAGACCCGTGATTTCGCCACCGTCAGCGTCAAGGCCGACCCGGCCGCAGTGAAACTCACTGACGACGAGGTCAAGGCTTATTACGACCAGCACGCCAAGGAGTTCATGACCCCGGACCAGGTCGTCATCGACTACCTGGAGCTGAAGAAGGCTTCGTTCTTCGACCAGGTAACGGTCAACGACGATGAGCTGCAGGCCCTGTACGAGAAAGAAACCGCCAACCTCGCTGAACAGCGTCGTGCCGCGCACATTCTGATCGAAGTCAACGACAAGGTGACCGAGGCCCAGGCCAAGGCCAAGATCGACGAAGTCCAGGCACGCCTGGCCAAGGGCGAAAGCTTCGAGGCCCTGGCCAAGGAGTTCTCCCAGGATCCGGGCTCGGCCAACAACGGCGGCGATCTGGGTTTTGCAGGCCCTGGCGTCTACGATCCTGAGTTCGAAAGCGCCCTGTACGGCTTGAACCAGGACCAGGTCTCGGCACCGGTACGTTCCAGCTTCGGCTGGCACCTGATCAAGCTGCTGGGTGTTGAAGCGCCAGAAGTGCCATCGTTCGCCAGCCTGAAAGACAAGCTGACCCGCGAGCTGAAGACCCAGCAAGTGGAGCAGCGCTTCGTCGAGGCGACCAAGCAACTGGAAGACGCGGCATTCGAAGCCTCCGACCTGGCCCAGCCAGCTTCGGACCTGAAACTGACCGTGCACACCTCGGCGCCGTTTGGCCGTGAAGGTGGCGAAGGCATCACGGCCAACCGTGCCGTGATCCAGGCAGCTTTCAGCCCTGAAGTGCTGGATGAGGGTGCCAACAGCACCGCCATCGAACTGGATCCGGAAACCATCGTAGTCCTGCGCGCCAAGGAGCACCGCAAGCCGGAGCAACTGCCGCTGGAAAGCGTGGCGACCGCCATCCGTGCCCAGATGACCAAGGAGCGCGCAAGCGCTGCGGCGAAGGCTCACGCTGACGAGCTGATCGCCAACCTGCGCGATGGCAAGCTGGCGTTGGACAAGCCGGTTGATGGTCAGGCCTGGAAAGTCACTGAAGCGGCCACCCGTGGCCAGGAAGGCGTTGAGCCTGCCGTACTGCAGGCACTGTTCCGCATGGCCAAGCCTGTTGCTAAAGACAAGCCGACCTTTGCTGACGTGACCCTGCGTGATGGCAGCTTGATGATCGTGCGCTTGAACAGCGTCACCGAAGGGGCTGCGCCAACCGAAGAGGAGAAGGAGCAGTATCGTCGCTTCCTCGCTTCGCGCGTCGGCCAGCAAGACTTCGCTGCGTTCCGCAAGGAACTGGAAGCCAAGGCTGACATCAAGCGCTTCTGATGCTGTGATAGCGTCTCCAAAAAAGACCCCGGCCTGAAACCGGGGTCTTTTTTTGCCTGTTTGTCAGGTGCGGCGAGGCTGTAGGGTGGTGATCAATGCCAGCGTAGCCAAGGCGGCAACGACCCAGGGAAACCACATGACGCCCCATCCCTGAAGCAGTATGCCGCCCAGCAGCCCACCGCCGGCAATCCCCAGGTTCCACACCGTCACCAGCATCGACTGGGCTGCATCCGCCGAGTCACCGGCCGATTTGGCCAGCGCGGTTTGCAGCAAGGCAGGCAAGCCGCCAAATGCCAGGCCCCAGATGGCGACTGACAGGTAGACGACCTCGGTAGAGGCGATCCACAGCCCCAGGGCCAATGCCGCAGCGGCAAACAGCGTGCAACTGCTCACCAGCAAGATCTGCAGCAGGCGGTCAATCAACAGGCCGACGATCCAGATTCCCATCAGCGCGGCCAGGCCAAATACCAGCAACACCCGGTCGATGTCGGCGCTAAGCCCTGCGGGCACCAGGAACGGCGCGATATAGGTGTACAGAATGTTGTGCGCCAGCACGTAGGTGAAGGTCACCCACAGCACCGGACGCACCCCCGGCAAACGCAGGACCTGGTGCAAGCCCAGGCGCTGTTGCGCACGTTGCCCGGCAAAGTCCGGCACCTGCCAGCGCACCCACGCCAGTAGCAGCACCGTCAGCCCGGTCATGATCGCAAAGCTCAAGCGCCAACCCACTGCAGTGACCAGAAACGTTCCAGCAGGTACTCCAAGGGATAACGCCAGGGGCGCGCCCAGCATTGCCACGGCAATCGCCCGGCCCTGTAGGTGCGGCGCCACCATGCGGCTGGCATATCCTGCCAGCAGTGCCCAGAGCAAACCCGCGAACACCCCGGCCAACAGCCGTGCGACCAGGGTCAGCCAATACACGCTTGATAGTGCCGTGACACTGTTGACTAGCGCGAAGCCACCAATGGCTAGCATCAGCAAGGGGCGGCGGCGCCAGCCACGGGTGGCGATGGTCAGGGGGATGGCGGCCAGCAACGAGCCGAGGGCATACAGCGTGACGAGCTGGCCGACCAGCGCCTCGCTCACCCCGAGGCCGGCGCTCATCTGGGGCAGCAGACCTGCGGGCATCGCCTCGGTGAGGATGGTGATGAAGCCGGCGGTGGCCAGCGCCAGCAAGCCCGCCATGGGCAGGCGTTCGCGCTGGCTGGGCAGGCATTGCGGTGTACTGCAGTCATTCATGTGGCTCGGCTCCGTATTCAAGGCATCAGGACATCGGGGCAGAGTAGGGGGCTGAACCACTTGGAAAAATGGGCTAAGGTTCCGAACTTATCGGACGTTTATGTCCGTAATTCGCAGGAAGTGACAATGGACAGTCTGGGCAGTATGTCGGTGTTTGTGCAGGTCGCGGAGACCCGCAGCTTTACCCAGGCCGGTCGGCTGCTGGGGGTGTCGTCCTCGGCTGTGGGCAAAAGCATTGCGCGCATGGAGCAGCGTCTGGGGGTGCGGCTGTTCCATCGCAGTACCCGCAGTATCACGCTGACGGCCGAGGGCGCGCTGTTTCTCGAGCGTTCGCGGCGGATCCTGGCCGAGGTTGAAGCGGCCGAGCAGGAGTTGACTGAAGCAGCGACCACCCCCCGAGGCAAATTGCGCATCAGCTTGCCCCAGGTCAGGGGCCTGTTGATGCCGGTGCTGACCGAGTTTATGCGGGCCTATCCAGAGATTGAGCTGGACGTGGATTTTTCCGACCGCATGGTGGATGTGATCGAGGAAGGCTTCGACGCTGTGGTGCGCACCGGCAAGCCCGAGGACTCGCGGCTGTCGGCGCGGCTGCTGGGGCACTATCGGTTGGTGCTGGTGGGAGCGCCGCAGTACTTCGCCTTACACGGCGTACCGGCCTGTCCTACGGACCTCAACCATCATGCCTGCCTGCGTCACAAGTTTTGCGCCACCGGCAAGCTGGAGAGCTGGCCCCTGCGCCATTTACCCGGCGAACCCGAGCCGGTGCTGCGTGCACCGTTGGTCAGCACTACCATCGAGTCGCTAAAGCACGTAGTGCACGAAGGCCTGGGGATTGCCTGCCTGCCGGACTTCATGGTCCGCGTATCCGTCGAGCAGGGCCGCCTGCAGCGGGTGCTGGACGATTACCTGGAGCACAGTGGCAGCTTCTGGATGCTCTGGCCGTCGAGCCGACATGCCTCGGCCAAACTGCGGGTGTTTATCGATCATATGAGCGCCAGGCTTTTTCCTGCACCGCGCGTCGAGCCGGCCAGTGACGTTTTACCGACAGGAATCCGCGCGCGCACCCGGTGATCTGTTGCACAATACCGCCCTGACCGTTTTCCTCAGGATGATCAATGTCGACTTCATTTCACTTGCGTGGCCTTGCGCTCGCGCTGGTGCTGGCAGGCGCCACGGGCTGCTCGTCGCCCAAGACCGCTATCTACGAACATGAGAATTTCGACGATTCCGGTACGTTTTCGCGCAATTACCCGGTCAGCGATGTCGCGGCCTGCGAAGCGGCACGCCGGGCGTTGCTCAGCCAGGGCTACATCATCACCAGCAGCGACCCGAAGCTGGTGAGTGGTAACAAAAGTTTCCAGCAGACCGGCGAGACCCATCTGCAGATCAGCTTCAACGTGGTGTGTGCCGAAGATGGCAGCGGCGAGCATCATGCGACGATGTTTGCCAACGCCCTGCAGGATCGCTACGCGCTGAAGAAGGTCAACAACTCCGCCAGCCTGGGAGTGGGCGTGCTGGGTTCGGTGTCGATGCCGATTGGCTCCACCGACGACTCGATGGTCAAGGTGGCCAGCGAGACCGTCACCTCACCCAAATTCTATGACCGCTACTTTGCCTTGGTGGACGTGTTCCTGCCTCAGGAAGTGAAGGCCGCCGAACACATCCCCGAAGCGCCCAAGGCCGACCTCGGCGTGCCGGAGCCCAAGCCCGCGCCGGTGGTGGACAAGGTGCAAGCGCCGCAGGAAGCGCCGGCCATGCCTGTCGCACCGCCCGTCTCGGAGCCGCTTGCACCACCGGTGGAAGCCACGCCGATTGCGCCACAACCAGTGCCGGCAGAAGCGCCAGCGCCGACTGCGCCTGTGCTGCCGCCACCGACAGAGACCATCCCGCCGCTGCCGGCCAACGGGCAGTAATCTAGACGCCGGCCGGGTCGGCTTTATCGACGTCGATCCCGTAGCGGCTGATCGCCTCGCCGACTTTGGTGCGGCTGATCAGGCCGTCATCAGCCAGGGCCTTCAATGTCGCCAAGACGATGAAATGGCGGTCCACCTCGAAGAACTCGCGCAGCGCTTCACGGGTATCGGACTGGCCAAAACCGTCAGTGCCCAGCGCGACAAAGCGCCTGCCTGTGACGAATGGGCGAATCTGATCGGCGAAGATCTTCATGTAGTCGGTGGCAATCACCACCGGCCCCGGGTGGTCCGCCAGGCATTGCTCCACGTAGCTGGTGCGTGGCTCGTCCTCGGGGTGCAAGAGGTTCCAGCGCTCCACCCCAAGGCCCTCACGGCGCAGTTCGGTGAGGCTGGTAACACTCCAGACGTCACTGTCCACGGCAAAGTCCTCACGCAGCAAATCTGCGGCGGCGATCACTTCGCGCAGGATCGAGCCACTGCCCATCAGTTGCACCTGGGCTTGCTGGCCCGCCTTCAGTCGATACATGCCCTTGAGAATTCCATCCTCGACACCTTCGGGCATGGCCGGGTGCGGGTAGTTTTCATTGAGCAGGGTGATGTAGTAGTAAATGTCCTCCTGTTCGACGTACATGCGCCGCATGCCCTCGCGGATGATTACCGCAAGCTCGTAGGCAAAGGTTGGGTCGTAGGACACGCAGCAAGGAACCACCGAGGCCAGCACATGGCTATGCCCATCATCGTGCTGTAAGCCTTCGCCCATCAGTGTGGTGCGCCCGGCGGTGGCCCCCAGCAGGAAGCCACGGGCCCGCGCATCGCCTGCGGCCCAGGCCAGGTCGCCGACACGCTGGAAACCGAACATCGAGTAGAAAATATAGAAGGGCAGCGTCATCAGGCCGTGGTTGGCGTAGGACGTGCTGGCAGCGATCCACGAAGAAAACGCGCCGGACTCATTCAGGCCCTCCTGTAGGATCTGCCCGTCTTTGCTCTCTTTGTAGTAGCTCAGTTGCCCGGCGTCCTGCGGGGTATAGAGCTGGCCCACGGCAGAATGAATACCGATCTGGCGGAACAGGCTTTCCATGCCAAAGGTGCGCGATTCGTCCGGCACAATCGGCACGATCAACTTGCCGATGTGCGGGTCTTTCAGCAGGGTGCCGAGGATGCGCACGAAGGCCATGGTAGTGGAAATGGCACGCTCGCCAGTGTCTTTGAGTTGGGTGGCAAACGCTTCGAGCGGCGGCACTTGCAGGGCCGGTACCGAACTGTGCCGGGCAGGAATATAACCGCCCAGGGCCTGGCGCCGCGCGGCAAAGTAGCGGCCTTCTTCGCTGTCGGCAGTGGGCTTGAGATAGGGGATTTCAGCCAGTTGGTCGTCAGCCACCTCCAGGCCGAACCGGTCGCGGAACGCCTTGACGGCCTCGGCGCCCATTTTCTTGAGTTGGTGATTGATGTTCTGGCCTTCGCCAGCCTCGCCCATGCCAAAACCCTTGACGGTTTTCGCCAGGATCACCGTAGGTTGCCCGGTATGGCGGACCGCGGCGGCATAAGCGTTGTAGACCTTGTCGGGGTCATGGCCGCCCCGTGAGAGCTTCCAGATATCGTCGTCGGAAAGATCCTCCACCAGTGCCAGCAACTCCGGGTATTTGCCGAAGAAGTGTTCGCGCACGTAGGCACCGTTTTGCGACTTGTAGTTCTGATAGTCGCCATCCACGCATTCCATCATGCGTTGGCGCAGCAGGCCACTGCGGTCCTTGGCCAGCAGGGCATCCCAGCCACCGCCCCAGATGACTTTGATCACGTTCCAGCCGGCAGCGCGATACAGGCTTTCGAATTCCTGGATGACTTTGGCGTTGCCACGTACCGGGCCGTCGAGGCGTTGCAGGTTGCAGTTGACCACGAAGATCAGGTTATCCAGTTTCTCGCGCCCCGCCAGGGAGATCGCCGCCAGGGATTCCGGCTGGTCCATCTCGCCATCCCCCAGGAACGCCCAAACCTTGCGCCCCGCCTCAGGCTTGAGGGAGCGCAGGTCCAGATAGCGCATGAATCGCGCCTGATAGGCCGCAGTGATCGGCCCCAGGCCCATGGACACGGTAGGAAACTGCCAGAAGTCCGGCATCAGGCGGGGGTGGGGATAGGACGACAGACCCTGGCCGCCGGCCTCGCGGCGGAAGTTATCGAGTTGTGCTTCGTCGATGCGCCCTTCGAGGTAGGCGCGCCCGTAGATGCCTGGCGAGGAGTGCCCCTGGATATACACCAGGTCGCCGGCAAAGGTCTCGGTTCGACCACGGAAGAAATGGTCAAAGCCTACGTCGTAGAGTACCGCGGCCGACGCATAGGTGGCGATATGCCCGCCCACGCCCGAGTGTTTACCGGCGCGCAAGACCATGGCCATGGCGTTCCAGCGGATAAACGCATTGAGCCGGCGTTCGATTGCCAGGTTGCCGGGGTAGGGCAGTTGCCGGTCCACCGCGATGGTGTTGACGTAGGGGGTGGTGACCCGCCCATGGAAGTCGCCATGTCGCGCTACGTCGAAATCCAGCAACTGATCGATCAGGTAATGGGCGCGGGGGCGACCTTCGGTGGACAGCACCGATTCGATGGACTCCAGCCATTCGCGGGTTTCCTGTGGATCGTCGTCGAGTCTTACTGCGTTGTTCGCGTTCATGTGAGGCTCCAGGTGTGCGGATACCAGCGTGCGGTTTCCTTGTGGGAAGGTGATTCGGCACGCTGCAAAAGTAATTGCAATTGCAACTACATGCCTGAATTTAGCGCGGGATGCGCTACCATTGCAACCTTCTCGAATTCCCCGGATGGTGTTGCATGTCGTCGAAAGAGCCTGATGTCTGGTTCCGTTTTGTCAGGGCCCACAGGACAGTCATCCGTGAAATCGAACGGCGCCTGGCCCTGGCCGACCTGCCGCCATACGCCTGGTACGATGCCCTGTGGGGCCTGGAAAGCGGTCCTGATGGCACTCGGCGCATGCATGAATTGGCCGATGTGCTGGCGATCGAGCGCTACAACCTGACGCGATTGGTGGACCGCCTGGAAAAGGACGGCCTGGTGGTGCGCTCACGCTGCGAAGGTGACGGGCGCGCCGCGTTTGCCTCGATCACCGATGAGGGCCGGGTGTTGCGTAAAAAGATGTGGGGCATCTACGAAAGTACTGTGGATGAACTGTTCCTCTCGCAACTCGACGCCGAGCAACGCCAGGGCTTTGCCGATGCGCTGGAGCGCACGGCCGGGCTGGCGATGCAGGCCAGTGTGCAGACCCGCGGACGGCGCAGGCCTGAAACACCATAGGCAAGGGCATGCTCTCGCTCATTTGAGGGCGTACTGTTGCAGCGCGCGCTCCACTTGTCGCACCTCGATCCGTCCCTCGTCTGCCAGCGCCTTCAGGGCCAGCACGGCAATCCAGTAGCGGTCAGGTGCCGTCGGTTGGACTGAGCCGGCCCCTAGCGCGACAAAGCGTGCATCCACATGGGCCGCCAACGGGTCGATGATGGACTGCGGATAGCCGGTGACAGCGATCACCGGGCTGTGGTGGGCCGCCAGGCAATCGCGCAAGTGGCAGCTACGCTTTTCGGCCAGAGGGTGCAGGCGGTTCCAGCGCTCGGCGGCGCGTGCTTCCCGCGCCAGCCGGGTGTAGCTGGGGCAGCTCCATAACTGCGCCGATACGTTCCAGTCGGTCTCCAGCAGCCTTGCTGCATGCAGGACTTCTTCAAGTGCGCGGCCAGCCCCCAGCAAGCGCACGTGCAATTCGCCGGGTGGCTCGCGCCCGATCCGATACATCCCCTTGATTGCATCCTGTCGGTCCTGTGGCGCCAGTCCAGGTCCGTCGTCCTGGTCATGCAGGGCCAGGTAGTAAAATCCGGGCCTGCCGTCGACATACAGCGCGTGCAAACCCGCCAGCACAATCGCTCGGGTTTCGTCGCCGGAGGCTGGATTGTATGGGGTGCACTGCGGGTTGCTGGCCAGCCATAGCGCAAGTGAAGGGTGCGCGCCGTGGCGCCCGGAGGCGGGGCGGGTGTGGATGTCGTTGCACAGAATCCCGCGTTGATCGGTGCCCTGGCAGAGGGCACGCAACTGCGCCGATGAAGTGGCGTTATGTAGGTACAGCAGTGGTTTTTCTTCGGTATTACGCGCAAACCAGGTGGGCCAGGCGGTGATGCGCCTGGAGTGGGATTGGCCGCGAATGACCCAGGCTTGCCGGCGTGTCGCCGGGTGGAACTCCAGGGTGTTGGCCATGGCCATCACTGTATACAGGGGCGAGCTGCGGGGTGGTTGTTGATCGTTGAGGGTGTCGATGCAGATTCGTGCGGATTGCGCAGTGCTGGCAGTCATGAGTCACGTCCCATGGCAATGGAGCGCATCACCCTACTGGAAGTTGACATATAATTGCAATTGCAATGATTGCAGTTGCATTTAAATCGCTCGGTTAAATCCGCGCCTGGCTGCTGCGTTTAATCTTCAAGCGCAGGAACGTCATGCCCCTGTCTTTTTTTCGTCATGACGGCACTTTACGCTGGTGATGCAGGTCACTTGAGTCACCTGCTTTGATTAAACAAGGAGTCGACGATGGACGATTATCAAGAAGAGCTGCTGGAATACCAGGCCTTTGAACTGGACCCTTCGCACCCGGCCGACGACGCCACCGAGCTGTAGGCAGGCGTCAGGCGGAATGCCGCTGACTGCGGCGAAATTCCCCTGGGGTCTGGCTGTTCCAGCGCTTGAAGGCCCGTTGAAAGGCTTCCGCTGAGGCGAAACCGAGCAAGTAGGCAATTTCCCCAAACGCCAGTTCGGTATCGCGAATGTAGGTCATGGCCAGGTCGCGACGGGTGTCGTTGAGAATGGCGCGAAACTGCGTGCCTTCCTCGGCCAGTTTGCGGCGCAAGGTCCAGGTCGGCAGTTTCAGGCGTGCCGCCACTTCTTCCAGGTCGGGTTCCCGGCCGCCATTGAGCATCGGCCCCAGCAAACGTGTGATGCGCTCGCGCAGGCTGCGGGTGCGGGTCAGTTGTTCCAATTCCCGTTCACACAGTTGCAGCAGCAAGTGCCAGGTACTGGGGCAGTGCTGCGGGTTGCGCAGGCCAAGGCTGTGCTGGCTCAGGCGCAGTTGATTGAGTTCGGCGCCGAACTGGATCGGGCAATCTCCCAGCACGGTGTAGCTCGCGCTGTAGTCCGGCGCGGCGAATTCGATTTCGATCCGCTCGGCCAATACAGGCTGCTGGCACAAGGTCGCCATCTGCTGCAGCCAACCGGCCAGAATCGAGTCCACCACGAAGCGGTTATAGGCGTTGTAGGGGCTGATGGAATAGAAACGCAGCCAGGCACCCTGGGCGTCTTCATGAAAGCTCGACTGGCCACGGTAGTTGGCGCCGTACAGGGCCTCGAAGCGCGTCAGGGTGCGCGCGGCTTCGCGCACGTTGGGCGCCTGGGCGGCGGTGACGCCGGCCAGGCCAAGTTGATTCATGCGGCTCAACTGGCCCATGCGCAGGCCCAGGCTGGGGTCGCCGGTCAGTTGGATGGCTGCATGGCCCAGGCGCATATAGCGTGGGATCGACAGGCGCGCGCCGGGCTCATTCAAGCGCCCCGGGTCCAGGCCGTACTGCAACAGCAGCGGCTGCGGGTCCAGGCCATGGCTGAGGATGGCGTCGGCCAGGGTATGCACGATGCCCACCGATAAGTCCCCGAGGCGCATCGGTGCCGGTTTCATGGGCTTACAGCCACACGTTCAGCAGGCGCGCACCACGCGCGTTGATGTCGGCGAAAACTTGGCCCTGGGCACTGAGAAAGCTCTGGCCGCTGGTGCCCTGGTCCCAGAATTGCCCGCGCATGAATACGCTCATGCCCGCACCCGCGAGGCTGATGGGAGGCTGGCTGATCAGGCTCAGACGATGCCAGGCTTCGCCTTCACTGAGCTCTTCGGGCTTGAGGCTGACTTCCGGGGGCGTGGACACGCTCTTGAAGCCGCGCCATGGCTTGTCCCAGGTGTCGCGGCCAATCACCAGTGCCGGCACGGCCACCAATTGCGCGCCTTGTTCGTTGAGCTTGCGGTAGTTGTCGGGGTACCAGCTGTCGCTGCCGATCAGGATGCCCAGGCGCCCGGCCGGGGTGTCGATCACGCTGATCGCGTTTTCGTCGCCTGGGGCGATAAAGCCGCGCTCATCGAAGATCGGGTAGAGCTGGCGCTGGGGTTGGCCCAACGGCAAGCCATCGCGGTCGAACACCAGGCTAGTGTTGTACAGCGCGCCATGACCGACCTGCAATTGGCCCTGGCTGACGCTCGGGTTGGGCAGGGCGATGGAGCCGGCCACCAGGGTCACTCCGAACTCTTTGGCCAGACCGCCAAACAGCACCTGGTAATCACGGGCCATGGCCGGCGCCTTCATGCGCAGGTAGGCATCGTCCAGGCGGTTATCGCCCTGGGCACTGATCAGTGCGCGCAGGAACAGCAACGGATTGCTTGCCGACAACCAGTTCATCGCCTCTTTCAGGCTGGTGGCCTGATACAGCTGGTTTTTTTCGCCACTGACCATCAACCAGGTGCCGACGTGCTCCGGCAGGACCACGATGGTTTTGTCGTTGATCAGGCCCATGTCCCGGGCATTGCGCAGATAGGCCGAAAGCTTCAGGTGCAGGCGTTCCAGGCTCTGGTAGTCGGCGGGGAACAGCTCCGGCTGGATGCCCAGCAGGTTGCCGTGATCGGCGGGAGTGCCCTCGTTCACCGCCAGGTTGATCCGCAGGTCCGACAGGTAATGCCCCACGGGGCGCTCCTGGGTCCAGACCAGATAGGCGGAAACGGCGGCGACCAGGGCCATGGTCAGGGTCAAAGCAAGTAATTTACGCATGGGGGAACAGACAACAGGCCGTGTGCAGGGTTCGCCCCTAGGGTAGGGCCCGTCGTCCCGCTTGCCAAGGGGCGCTGCACATTTGGATCAATAAGTTGTCAGTTTCAGTCATTGAGCGCTAAGGGCGGGGCTCTTAGTCTGTGGGACATAAACCGATGGCCGGCCATTCGAGCCTGCCACGTCCCGTGATGATCCGTTGTGGAGCTGTACCATGACCGCTGCTGCCTACCCGCACCTGCTGGCCCCGTTGGACCTGGGTTTTACCACCTTGCGCAACCGTACCCTGATGGGGTCGATGCACACCGGCCTTGAAGAAAAGCCCGGCGGCTTCGAGCGCATGGCCGCGTATTTTGCCGAGCGTGCCCGTGGCGGCGTCGGCCTGATGGTCACCGGCGGTATTGGCCCGAACGATGAAGGCGGGGTGTACTCCGGGGCAGCCAAGCTGACCACTGACGCCGAAGCGCTGAAGCACAAGATCGTCACCCAGGCCGTACACGAGGCGGGCGGCAAGATCTGCATGCAGATCCTTCACGCCGGGCGTTATGCCTACAGCCCCAAGCAGGTTGCGCCGAGTGCGATCCAGGCGCCGATCAACCCGTTCAAGCCCAAGGAGCTGGACGAGGAAGGCATCGAGAAGCAGATCAGCGACTTTGTCACCTGCTCTCTGCTGGCCCAGGTCGCCGAGTACGACGGCGTCGAAATCATGGGTTCCGAAGGTTATTTCATTAACCAATTCCTCGCCGCCCATACCAACCATCGCACCGATCGCTGGGGTGGCGCCTACGAAAACCGTATGCGTTTGCCGGTGGAAATCGTGCGCCGGGTGCGCGAAGCCGTCGGGCCGAATTTCATCATCATCTTCCGCCTGTCGATGCTCGACCTGGTGGAAGGCGGCAGCACCTGGGAAGAAATCGTGCAGTTGGCCAAGGCCATCGAGCAGGCGGGCGCGACGATTATCAATACCGGTATCGGCTGGCATGAAGCACGCATCCCGACCATCGCCACCAAGGTGCCGCGCGGCGCGTTCAGTAAAGTCACGGCCAAGCTGCGTGGCGCGGTGCAGATCCCGTTGATCACCACCAACCGTATCAACACCCCGGAAGTGGCCGAGCAGATCCTCGCCGAGGGCGATGCGGACATGGTGTCCATGGCGCGGCCGTTCCTCGCCGACCCGGAGTTCGTCAACAAGGCCGCCGCTGGCCGGGCCGACGAGATCAATACCTGCATCGGCTGCAACCAGGCCTGCCTGGACCACACCTTCGGTGGCAAATTGACCACCTGCCTGGTCAACCCGCGCGCCTGCTACGAGACCGAGCTCAATTACCTGCCGGTCAAGCTGATCAAGAAAATCGCCGTGGTCGGCGCCGGCCCAGCCGGCCTGGCTGCTGCCACCGTGGCGGCGGAGCGCGGCCATCAGGTGACCCTGTTCGATTCGGCCAGCGAGATCGGTGGCCAGTTCAACGTGGCCAAGCGTGTGCCGGGCAAGGAAGAATTTTTTGAAACCCTGCGTTACTTCAAGCGCAAGCTGCAGACCACCCATGTCGAACTGTGCCTCAACACCCGGGTCGATGTAGCGCAACTGGTGGCCGGCGGTTATGACGAGATCATTCTCGCCACCGGTATCGCGCCGCGTACCCCGGCGATTCCTGGCGTGGAAAACCCCAAGGTGCTCAGCTACCTGGACGTGCTTCTGCAGCGCAAACCGGTGGGCAAGCGCGTTGCGGTGATCGGCGCCGGTGGTATCGGCTTTGACGTGTCGGAGTTCCTTGTGCACCAGGGAGTGTCCACCAGCCTGGACCGTGAAGCGTTCTGGAAGGAGTGGGGCATCGACACCCTCCTGCAGGCGCGCGGTGGCGTGGCCGGGATCAAGGCCCAGCCCCATGCCCCGGCGCGTGAGGTGTACTTGCTGCAGCGCAAGGCTTCCAAGGTTGGCGACGGCCTGGGCAAGACCACCGGCTGGATCCACCGTACCGGCCTGAAGAACAAAAAAGTGCAGATGCTCAATAGCGTCGAGTACCTGAAGATCGACGACGCCGGCCTGCATATCCGGATCGGCGCCGAGGGCGAGCCCCAGGTGCTGGCGGTGGACAATATCGTCATCTGCGCCGGCCAAGACCCGTTGCGCGAGTTGCAGGACGGCCTGGTCGCCGCTGGCCAGAACGTGCACCTGATCGGGGGGGCGGACGTGGCTGCCGAGTTGGACGCCAAGCGCGCCATCAACCAGGGCTCGCGCCTCGCCGCCGAGTTGTAAGGCGACACGAGGGGCGGTGTTAGACTACCGCCCCTTTTTTCATGCAGACATGCACTGATGGGTCCTTTCGACTGGCTTCCCCATGCGCCCCTTGAACCTTTGCAACTGGAGTGGCTGAACGGTGTCGAGGTGGCCGTGTTGCGCCTGGACCGCATCGACCCGCTGATCAGCGGCAACAAGTGGTTCAAACTCACCGGGCACCTGGCCGAGGCGCAACAGGCGGGGGCCAGCGGTATCATCAGTCTGGGTGGCGCCTACTCCAATCATCTGCATGCCCTGGCGGCGGCCGGCAAACGCTTCGGTTTTGCCACCGTCGGCCTGCTGCGTGGGCACCCACAAGACACCCCGACCGTCCTCGACCTGCAAGCTTTCGGCATGCAACTGCACTGGCTGGGCTATGGCGGTTACCGCGCGCGCCATGGGCCGGACTTCTGGTTGCCTTGGCGCGAGCAATACCCGGATTTGCATCCCGTGCCCGAAGGCGGCGGCGCAATGACAGGGGCGTTGGGCTGTGGCGTGTTGGTCGAGCAGGTGCGCAGGCAGTTGCACACCCTGGGCTGGGCCGATTACCACGCCTGGTGGCTGGCAGCCGGTACCGGTACCACCCTGGCGGGCCTGGTGCTGGCGGAGGCGGGTGCCCATCTTGTGTACGGGGCCCTGGCGGTGCCGGATGACCACGGCGTTGCGCAGAACGTGCAGGCTATTGTGCCGGGCGGGTATGAGTTGCTGGATGCCAGCCGTGGCGGCTTTGCAAAGGTCGATCCGTTATTGCTTGAGTTTATCCAGGCCACCGAGCGGGCCAGCGGCCTGCTGTTGGAACCGCTTTACACCGGCAAGGCGCTGCTGGCGCTCAAACAACAGATCGAGGCCGGGCGCTTTGCCCCCGGCACTCGCCTGATTTTTGTGCACACCGGTGGCCTGCAAGGCCGTCGGGGTTTTGTGGATTAACGCTTGGGCAACATGCGCAACACGGTGTTATCCCGCATGAAGTAGTGGTGGTACAGACCCGCCGCGGCATGCAGGCCGATCAGCCAGTAACCGAGGGTGCCGCCCAACACATGCCAGCCTTCGATCTGCTTGGCCAGGTCCTTGTTCTCACCAATCAGCGGTGGCAACTCGATCCCGTAGAACCACACCGAATGCCCTTCGGCACTGACGATCAGCCAGCCAAAGATCGGCATGCCGATCATGAACACATACAGCGCCACATGCATCAGCGTCGCCAGCAGGGCTTGCCATTGCGGCGGCGCGGGTAAAATCTTCGGCGCCACGCCAAGGCTGCGGGCAAACAGGCGCAGCCAGACCAGTACGAATACGGTCAGGCCGAACATGAAGTGCATTTCCTTGATCAGGGTGCGGCCGCCGCTACCCTTGGGGAAAATCCCGCGAAACTCAATAGTGGTGTAGACCAGCACCAGCAGCACTAGCATCAGCCAGTGCAAGGCGATGGACATCGTACTGTAACGGGACTCGCTGTTTTTCCACGGCATCGCGTCTTTCCTCACTCATCAGGGGCAAACCTCCGTTCTTTGGCGACGAAGTCCCTTTAGCCTAAACCTGTTATGCAAGGTTTGCCCGAGTGAGGGGCGATGTATTGACGTCGATCAGGCGCTTTGCGGCATTTCACCACGGGCCAGGCGCTGATTGATGTCGGCGATCACGCCGGGCAGGTCGGTGATGGTGTCGATCAGGTAGTGCGGGCGCGAGCCGGCAAACAGCGTTTCGATGCGCTGGCGTTCACTGGCCAGGGTCGCCGGGTCCAGGGCGCGGAACTGCTCGTAGGTCAGGCCCAGGGCGTTGCCTGAGCAGGTCAGCGCCACGGTCCACATCCCGGCGCGGCGGCCTTCGAGGATGCCCGGCACGGTGTCGTCGATCTTCACGCAGGCCGCCACGTCATCGATGCCCAGGGCGATCACGTTGGCCAGGGCTTGGGCCGGCCATGGGCGGCCATTGGGTACTTCGTCGGTGGCCACGACGTGGTCGGCGATGTAGCCGTTGGTGGCGGCCAACTCGACCACTTTGTCCATCACTTGTTTGGGGTAGCCGGAGCAGGAGCCGATCTTGATCCCTTGCGCACGCAGCGCGGCAATGGTCTCCAGGGCGCCGGGAATCAGCGCCGAGTGTTCGGCGATCTTCTCGATCTGCAACGGCATGAAGCGCTCGTAGATGGCGGTCACGTCATCGTCGGTCGGCGTGCGGCCGAAGGCCTTGCGGTAGCGCTCGGCGACTTGCGGCTGATCGCACAGGGTGCGGATGTGGTCCCACTTGCCCATGCCCATCGGGCCACGGGCTTCTTCGATGGAGACCTGCACGTCGAACTCGGCAAACGCTTCGACAAAAATCTGCGTAGGCGCGAAGGAGCCGAAGTCGACCACGGTGCCGGCCCAGTCAAGGATGGCGGCCTGCAGGGTGTTGGGGTTCTGATAGTTCATGGTTTAAATCCTGTCAGTAAGGGGTAGGAGTCGGCTTGCCGGCGATGGCGGCCGTGAGGCCCCGTCGCCGAGGGAATCAGATTTCGAGTACTTCCATCTCTTGCAGCGCCTGGGCAATCGCCGCCACCGCCGCTTGCATCTCGGCCTGGTTGACATGGCCGATGCAGCCGACGCGGAAGGTCTCCACTTGGGTCAATTTGCCCGGATACAGAATGAAACCCTTGGCCTTGACCCGCTCGTAGAAGTCTTTGAACTGGTAGCGCGGATCGTTCGGCGCATGGAAGGTGACGATGATCGGCGCCTGGATCGCGCTCGGCAGGAAGCTGCGCAGGCCCAGGTCGGCCATGCCATCCAGCAGCGTCTGGCAGTTGGCTGCATAGCGCTGATGGCGCGCCGGCAAGCCGCCTTCTTCGTTGTATTGCAGCAGCGCTTCATGCAGGGCGGCCACCACATGGGTCGGCGGGGTAAAGCGCCATTGCCCGGTCTTGGCCATGTAGGCGTGCTGGTCGAACAAATCCATGGCCAGGGAGTGGCTGTTGCCCTGGGCCGCGGCCAGGGCCTCTTTTTTCGCAAACACAAAACCCATGCCTGGCACGCCTTCCAGGCATTTGCCGGAGGCGGCGATCAGTGCATCGAACGGCACCTGGGCGGCGTCGATGGGCAGCGCGCCAAAGGAGCTCATGGCGTCGATGATCAGGTGCTTGCCGTGGCGCTGGATGACCTGGGCGATCTCCGGCAGTGGGTTGAGGATGCCGGTGCTGGTTTCGCAGTGGATCAGCGCGATATGGGTGATGCTGCTGTCAGCCTGCAACAGCCGGTCGACATCGGCGGCGGTGGTGGGTTGGTCTTCGGCGGTTTCGAAGGTGCTGAACGGGCGGCCCAGCACTTCGCAGATCTTCGCCAGGCGCTTGCCGTACGCGCCGTTGATCAGCACCAGTACCTTGCCATCGCGGGGTACCAGGGTGCCGATGGCCGCTTCGACGGCGAACGTGCCGCTGCCCTGCAAGGGCACGCAGTGATGGCTGTCGCCACCGTTGATGATCGCCAGCAGTTGCTCGCAGAGGCTGGCGGTCAGTTGGTTGAAGCGGTCATCCCACGAACCCCAGTCAACCATCATCGCCTGGCGGGTGCGGGCGGAGGTGGTCAGGGGCCCAGGTGTGAGCAGGATCGGCGCGGCAGTACTCATTCTCATGTCCTCGCAAAGCAGTGGGATGAAGCTACGGGACATAAATTGCAGTTTGGCTTGTCATCAATCAAATTGTTTGTTGTTATGCCAGCCATCAGTGAGGCCGATAGCTATGAATCTTTTCCAACTCCGTGCATTTGACGCCGTGGCCCGGGACGGCAGTTTTACCCGTGCCGCCGCACGCCTGTTTATCAGCCAGCCAGCCGTGACCGGGCATATCAAGGCGCTGGAAGAGCACTACCAGATCACCCTGCTGCGGCGTACCGCGCGGCGCGTCGAGTTGACGGAGGAGGGCATCAAGCTGGCGGCCATTACCCGCAGTATCTTCGGCCTGGTGGATGAAGCGCAGACCCTGCTCGAAGCCAACCGCCAATTGCTCACCGGGCGCCTGGAAGTGGCGGCGGATGGCCCGCATATGGTCATGCCGATGCTGGCCAAGCTGCGTGCCCGTTACCCGGGGATTACCGTCAACCTGCGCCTGGGCAATGCCCAGGAAACCCTGGCGGCGCTGCTGTCCGAGCACGCGGATGTGGCCGTGTTGACCGAAGTCGAGCCGCGCAAGGGCGTGCACCTGCAACCCTTGAACGAATCCCGTATCTGCGCCTTGGTACCGGCTGGCCATCCGTGGCTGGCGGACCCGGCGGGTATCCGTCTGGAGCAGTTGGACCAGGTGATCATGGTACTGCGCGAGCCCAGTTCCATTACCCGCCGCACCTTCGACGACGCCTGTGCCAAGGCCAGCGTGCAGCCCAGGGTGTTGCTGGAACTGGACAGCCGCGAAGCGGTGACGGAAGCGGTGGCTGCCGAGTTGGGGGTGGGCGTGGTGTCGTCGGTGGAAGTCAGCCGCGATCCGCGGGTGCATGCTATTCCCATCCGTGGCGACGGGCTGCTGAACCAACATATGCTCGGCTGCATGGAGCGGCGCCGGGAATTGCGCTTGATTCAGGCGTTCTTCGAGTTGGCTTCAGGCTGATCTTCGCGCAGGCTTTCGCGGACAATCTCCAGAAAGGTCGCCACTACCCGCCGCGAACTCTGTTCCTTGAGGCACACCAGTGTTTCCTTCATGCGCTGGGTGCAGTCGCGGATGGGCATGGCATACACCCGTGAATCGGCGCCGAACTCCGACGCCGACACCACGCCCACGCCAATCCCCACCACCACGGCCTCGCGCGCGGCTTCGCGGCCTTCCACCTGGATCGCCGGGCGGATGCGCAGCCCGGCCTGGTGCATCTCGCGCTCCAGGGTCTGACGGGTCACCGAGCCGGTTTCCCGCAGGACCAGGGGGGTGTCGTCCAGATCCGCCAGCTCGATGGACTCGCGCCCGGCCCACGGGTGGTTGCGGGCGACGAACGCCAGCATCGGGTCATCACGCAAGGGGATCGAGAGCAGGCGCTCATCGTCGACGTCACGCCCCACCAACGCCAGGTCGGCCTGATAGTTGTACAGGCGGTACAGCGCATCATCGGTGTTGCCGGTCTCGATTTTCACGGTGATTCCCGGATAACGTTCGCAAAACCGGGCGATTTGCGGCAGCACATGCACCGGGGCGTCCACCGCCAGGGTCAGGCTGCCGGTTTGCAGGGCCTTGGAGTCTTGCAGCAGCTCCTGGGCTTCGGCGGCGATGACAAACAGGCGCTGGGTGATACTCAGCAGGCGCTCGCCGAGGTCGGTCAGGCGCACCGAGCGTTTGTTGCGATGGAACAGCAGCACGCCAAAACGCTCTTCAAGCTTGCGCACTTGGTCGGAAATGGCCGGCTGGGTGAGGAACAACCGTTCGGCCGCCAACGTGAAACTGCCATGGACAGCCACGGCATGGAAGGCTTTGAGTTGGGCGTGGGAAACCGACATGGCGCGACCTCTTACAAGCTGAGCTTATATTTGAAATACGATAAATCGATTTTACCTATTAGTCAGCCATTGCTTTGATAGCCCTCAGTCGCCGTAGGTTGAGTCCTACAACTTCGGCGATCATGAGCCCTTGCGTGCAACCTTGCAGGACTCATCTGACCAGTACCCGGTGCTCTGCCACCCGGTACTGCAGTGCAAAACAATAAAAACACAGGCAATTGCTTCTCGATTCTGCCGGCACACTCACACCTGAGGTCAGAACCACCATGAATATCCCTATGGGTAGCATCAAGCGTTGGCGCGTGCAGATTTTCGCCATCACCTGGCTGGCATATGCCGCTTTCTATTTCACCCGCAAAGCATTTTCCGTGGCCAAGTTAGGGATCGTTGACGACCCGAGTTTCCCGCTGGACAAGATGATGATGGCCAACCTGGATGGCCTGTACCTGGCGGCCTATGCCGTCGGCCAGTTCACCTGGGGCATGCTCGCCGACCGTTTCGGCCCACGGGTGGTGGTGTTGGGCGGGCTGGTGATTTCGGCGGCTGCCGCCCTGGTCATGGGCACGTTTGCCACCTTGCCGATCTTTGTCACGTGCATGTTGATCCAGGGGTTGGCGCAATCCACCGGCTGGTCGGGGCTGTGCAAGAACCTTGGTAGTTTCTTCCCGGCGCAACAGCGCGGGCGGGTGCTGGGCTTATGGAGCTCGTGTTACGCGTTTGGCGGGCTGGTGGCCTCGCCATTTGCCGGCTGGTGGGCCTACACCCTGATTGGCAGCTGGCACGCGGCATTTATCTCCAGTGCCGCGGTGGTGGCGGTGGTGGCGGTGCTGTTCTTTATTTTCCAGCGCAACACGCCACAGGACGTCGGCCTGCCAGAAGTGGAGCCCGAGCCGGCAATGAGCGCCGAAGAGCAGGCGGCGGCGAAAAAAATCAGCATCCTTGAGCCGTTGCGCGAGATCTTGCGCAACCGCACGGTGCTGACCCTGGGCCTGGCGTACTTCCTGTTGAAACCGGCGCGTTACGCGATCCTGTTGTGGGGCCCGGTGATTGTCTATGAGCAGATGCCCTCGGTGGGCAAGGTCGGCGCGGCCATTGTGCCCACGGCGTTCGAGCTGGCGGGGTTGTTGGGGCCGATTATGATTGGCCTGGCGTCCGACAAACTGTTCGGCGCCCGGCGCATGCCGGCCTGTGTTCTCAGTTTGTTGGCGCTGACCGTGTCCCTGGCGCTGTTTATGGGGGCGTTGCATACCGGCAGTGTGATGTTGGTGATGGCTTTGCTGTTTGTCATGGGCCTGACCCTGTATGGGCCGGACTCGATGATCAGCAGCACGGCGGCCATTGACTTCGGTACCGCCAAGGCCGGCGCAACGGCGGCGGGCTTCGTCAATGGTTGCGGCTCGGTGGGCGCGATCCTCGGTGGCCTGCTGCCGGGCTACTTCGACACGGTGACGGTGTTTATCGTGTTCGCCGGCGCTGCCCTGTTTTCCTCGCTGGTGCTGATGCCTTATTGGAACGCCCGGCCTGCGGTATTGGCGCAAGTGGGCGACTTTGTGCCGGATCGCACGGTGGCAATCAAACCCCTGCGCACCTGAGGTACCTGCAACGCTGGCCGGTTTTTTGGTGGAACGATGGGTTCTTGCCCTATAAACTCTGCGGCCAAAGCGCCGGCCAGTAGACGTCTCGGCGCCACGGATATCAAGAGAGTGAGTCATGGGCGCACAGTGGAAGGTTAAACATAAAGAAGCGGCATCCAATGCCAAGGGCAAGATTTTCGGCAAGCTGGTGAAGGAAATCACCATTGCCGCCCGTAACGGTGCGGACACCGCGACCAACGCCCACCTGCGTCTGGTGGTCGAGCAGGCTAAAAAGGCCTCGATGCCCAAGGAAACCCTGGAGCGCGCAATCAAGAAAGGCGCGGGCTTGCTCGGCGAGACCGTGCAGTACCATCGCGTGACTTATGAAGGGTTCGCCCCGCACCAGGTGCCGTTGATCGTTGAATGCGTGACCGACAACATCAACCGCACCGTGGCGGAAATCCGCGTAGCGTTCCGCAAGGGGCAACTCGGGGCTTCGGGCTCGGTGGCCTGGGACTTCAACCATGTAGGGCTGATCGAGGCCTCGCCGGACACCCCCGATGCCGACCCGGAAATGGCCGCCATCGAAGCCGGTGCCCAGGACTTTGAGGAAGGTGAAGAAGAGGGCGCGACCCTGTTCATCACCGAGACCACCGACCTGGACGCGGTGCAGAAGGCGTTGCCGGAGCAGGGTTTTACCGTGTTGTCGGCGAAGTTGGGCTACCTCGCGAAAAACCCGGTCAGCGGCCTGAGCGACGAGCAGATGGCTGAAGTCGAAGCCTTCCTGGAAGGCCTGGACAACCATGACGACGTGCAGGACATGTTCGTCGGCCTGGCGGGCTAAACCCGGCCTGGAATTATGGGCACGGGCTTGTGTGTGAGCGGGCTTGCCCGCGATTGCGGTGTATCAGATGGCACATCAGCTGGCTGACCCACTGCTATCGCGGGCAAGCCCGCTCCCACATAAGCCCGCTTCCGCATTTGC
Source organism: Pseudomonas sp. WS 5410 (assembly GCF_012985645.1). Classification (NCBI taxonomy): domain Bacteria; kingdom Pseudomonadati; phylum Pseudomonadota; class Gammaproteobacteria; order Pseudomonadales; family Pseudomonadaceae; genus Pseudomonas; species Pseudomonas sp. WS 5410. Next base: position 36,297 of record NZ_JAAQWS010000024.1, read on the forward strand.
AGGGCGTTTCAGAGTGAGGACAGCAGTGCCTCGATCTCTTCGAACGCCGGACGCGCCAGCACCTGCGGCTGGCAGCAGCGCTCCCGCAGCGCCTCCAGCACTTGGTGCTGGTCATCGCTCAAACCTGCGTCAATGCGCTCCAGCAACTCCTCCAGCAACACCCCGAACGCCCGCACTTCAATGCGCTGCAACGCCCTGGTTTCCAAGGTGTCGGCCGTGGCATGGAATGACGCCGCGCCAAAGTCCCCCAGCAAACAATCACCCCCGGCATTCCACAGGATATTGTGGCCATACAGGTCGCCATGGGTGATGCCATGCCGGTGCAGGTGTGCGGCCACGGAGGCGATGCCGCGCGCCATGCGCAACGCCACAGCCACGCTGAAACGGCTGGCGGGGTCGTAGATGTCCCGTGTGCAGGACGCCAGGCTGGGTAGGCCGGCGAGGTTGCGGTAGCTCGGGTCGATCAGGTCCATCACCAGCGCGGCCTGGTCATCGGGGTGGCCGATTACCCGGCCTTGCACCTTGATCAGGTTGGGGTGCAGCCCGGCGGCAATGCAGGCCTGCATTTCATGCAGCGGCGAACCGTCGCTGGTGATGGTGCCCTTATAGAGTTTGACCGCGACCGGCTCGTTCGACGGTTTGCGCAGTGCCTTGCGAATCACCCCCGAGGCGCCTTCGCCGAGCACCTCGGCCAGCTCCAGTTCGGCCCAGGGAATATTCGCTGTGTTGTCGTCAATTGCCAGTTCGACCGCGCTTTCCACCGGGTTGCCGGCATAGGCCAGCCAGGTCAGGCGCGGCAGCGTCAGCAGCCATTGCGGCAATTGCGTCAGGCGGTTGGCGGCGATGCGCAGCAGTTCGAGGTTATGGCACTGGGCCAGGCTCGCCGGCAGTTGCTCCAGGCGATTACCGGCCAGCATGAGTTTTTGCAGCAGCGGCCGTTCGCCGAGTTCATCCGGCAAGTGGCTGAGACGGTTATCGGTGAGGATCAACCAACGCAATTGCGGCGGCAGTGCAGCAGCCGACACCTGCTCGATCTGGTTGGCCTTGAAGCCGACCATGCTCAATTGCTGGCATTGCCCCAGGCACGCCGGCAGTTCGGTGAAGGCGTTGTCCGAGCAAAACAGCACGCGCAGGTGGGGCAGCCGGTGCAGGTCGTCGGGCAGGCTGCGCAGGGCGTTGCCGCTCAGGTTGAGGATTTCCAGGGAGTCGGCCAGGTCGAAGATTTCCCGGGGGAACTGCGTCAGGCCGCAGGACAGGTCCAGGCGCTTGATGCCAGCCAGTTGGCCAGCCTTGAGTTGGGCAAGGGTATCCATGAACAGCTTAGGTCACTCGACAAGGTCAAAGGCGCTCATGATAGCGACTTGAGCGCCAGCGGGCTGACTTGTTGCAACTGCCCCAGGCGGCTGCGGGTGCGTGCCAGGTCAATCGCCTGGCCTTGCAGGGCGTCGTCCAGTGGCTGTTGGCCCAGCAGGGTCAGGTGCTTGTCCTGGTCGTAAAGCACGTCGATCAGGTTGATAAAGCGCTGTTGCACGGCAATCGGGCAATCGCCGAGCAGCGGCAGGTCGTCGATGATCCAGTGGTCGAAATCCTCGCACAGCAGCAGGTAATCCATCACGGCGGTGGGCTGTTCGCACAGGTCGTTGAAGGTCAAGGCCAGGCTGCGCGCCTGGTGCCAGCGCACCTGCAGTTGCCGCGAGCCGACCGCCAGCGCCAGGGGCGGGCCATCGGTGGCGGGCAGCCCCAGCTCACGGCGCTGGGCCGGGGCGCCCGGCCACACGTACTGGCCATGGGTGAAGCGTTGCTGCTGGTGGTTCTGCGCCAGGCCCCGGTAGTCCTGAGGCGCGCTGACTTCCATGACGTCCATGCGCGCGCTGATCAAGTCAATCACCGGCTTGAAGCGCTGATGGTACAGCGGGTTGGGCAGCAAGCCCTGGGGCGGGTAATTGGAGGTGACCAGCAGCAGGATGCCCCGTTGGAACAGGGCCTTGAACAGGCGGGTGATCAACATCGCGTCGCCGATGTCATGCACATGGAACTCGTCGAAACACAGCACCCGGCAGCCGTCGAGCAATTGATCCAGGGTGGCGCCCAGGGCATCGGCCTGCTGGCGGTGGGCAAACATGCCGCGGTGCAGGCGGGCGAAAAAGTCGTGGAAATGTACCCGCTGCTTGTCAGGCAGGGGCAGGGCCTGGAAAAACCCGTCCAGCAGCCAGCTTTTGCCCCGGCCGACAGCGCCGTGCAGGTACAGGCTGCGGGTCGGGCGCTGGGCCAGCAGGTGTGCGGCCTGCCGCGCCATAGCGTCGATCACCTGCACCTGGCTGGGGCTGAGGGTGTAGCCCTGTTGCCGAGCCTTGTCCGCGAAGAAGCGCTGAATGGCTGGCGCGCTGTCGTGGGCGGTTTTTTTGCCCAGCAGGCGTTTGAGCAGGGGCAGGCGCCGGGGGCGGCTCTCTCGAAAAGGCATGGTGTTGGCGTCCTAGAACCGGGTGGTCTGCTTGAGCAATCGGGTGGTCGGCTCGTCCTCCGGGCTGACCATCGCATAGTTGTAGCCGGGGCTGGACCAGTATTCGGCCTGCAGTCCGTCGGCATTGCGGCTGCCCCGTGGCAGCAGGGTGTTTTGCGGGCCGGGCGGGCGAATATAAAAACTGATGCGCCGGCCCTGTGGGTTCTCGTAGAGCACCATCGCCGCCGCGCCCTGATCGGTGCTGAGCAGCCGTGCGCTGACCGGGCTGAAGCCGGCCTGGCTGAGGTCTGGCAGGCGATGGGCCTGGGCGAAGTAACGGTCGAGCCAGGCTTGCATATCGCCATTGCCCTGCACCTGGTAATCGGCGGGCATGATTGGGTTCTGGGCAAACAGGCGGTACGCCTGCATGGCGTCGGTCATCGGCAGTGCGCTGGCGACCAGGGTCGCCTGCCGCGCTTGCCAGCCACCCAGGCCGCCCAGGCCGACGGCGAGCACCAGCATGGCGGCAGTGGCCAGCTGGCGGCGCGACTGGTGCTTGAGACGCTGGCGAATCTGCGCCGGATCCAACTCGGGGTTGGCCGCTGGCGGCGCACCGATGGCCGTGCGCAGGTGCTGGGCATCCTGTTGCCAGGCGTGGACCTGGGCCGCGACCTCGGGGTGGGCGGCGAGCCAGATCTGCAGTTGGCGGCGATCCGGCTCGCTGAGCTGGTGATCGACGTACGCGTGCAGGTCGCGTTCGTTGGGGGGCAGGCTGATCATTTGAGTATCCGCAGGGAAGGGCGGGTGATGTCGCCGTCGCTGAGCTGGCGCAAGGCCTGGCGGGCACGGGACAGGCGTGACATCACGGTGCCGATGGGCACGTCGAGGATATGGGCGACTTCCTTGTAGCTCAAGCCTTCCACCGAAACCCACAGCAGCAGGGCGCGTTGCTCGCCGCTCAACTGGTCGAAGGCTTGCAGGGTCGATTGGGCGATCACCGTACGTTCGACTGACGGTTGCGCGTCATCACGGCCGGTGAAGAACTCCAGCATCCGCGCATAACGCCGCGAACGCCGGTGCGCGTCGAGGAACTGCCGGTAGAGGATCGAGAACAGCCAAGCGCGCAAATCGCCGTCGACGCGCTTGTTGCGCCAACTGACGATGGCGCGCTCAAGCGTGGCCTGCACCAGGTCGTCGGCGCTGCTGGGGTTGCGTGTCAGGGATACGGCAAAGCGCCGTAGCCTGGGGAGGAGTTCACGCAATGAGTCGTCGAGTTCGTGCATGGCAATCTTGGTCACTGTGCTTGGACCAGGAAGACGTCCGGCCTTGGAGGTTATTCCAGGGATTGAAAAATAAACAGTGCGGGTGGGAATAGAGCGTGTCGACGCTCGTCCTGCTTCTCTCTCACCTGTGGCCGCTGGCCCTGGAGCACTGCATGTCAGATCAACCATCCCCCTCACGCCTGCCGCTGGGGCGCGCCAGCCTGATGCTGCGCCTAGCCGCTATCGGCGTGGTCGTCGGTGCCGCCGCCGGGGCGTTTGCCTACGTCAACGGCACATTCGACCCGCAGCGGTTGCGCCCCCAGGCCCTGATCAATGCCCTGGAAACCAATAACGGCGTGCACCCCGGCTACCGGCGCAACCATTCCAAGGGTGTATGCGTGGCGGGCTATTTCGAGAGCAGTCCTGCGGCGCGTGCCTATTCCCGTGCGCAGGTATTCAGCGAGGCCCGCACCCCGGTGATCGGCCGTTTTGCCTTGCCCAGCGGCAACCCCTATGCCCCGGACAGCAGCGTGCCGATCCGCAGCCTGGCCGTGCAGTTCAACCAGGCCAACGGCCAGCAATGGCGCAGCGGGATGAACAGCATGTCAGTGTTCCCGGTGGGCACGCCCGAGGCGTTCTACCAGATGCTCAAGGCGGGGACTCCCGACCCGGCGACCGGCAAGCCCAACCCGGCCAGTATGCCGGCGTTTTTTGCCAGCCATCCGGAGACGGCGCCGTTCCTGGCCTGGGTCAAGACGGCCAGGCCATCAGCCAGCTATGCCACCGAGCGTTACAACGGCATCAATGCGTTTTACCTGGTGAATGCCGACGGGCAGCGCCAGGCCGTGCGCTGGGGGCTGGTGCCGCTGAGCCAGGACGTCAACGCAGCCGCTGCGCCGCCAGGGGCGGATTTCCTCCAGGCCGACCTGGAGCAACGATTGGCGGCCGGCCCCCTGCGCTGGCAGTTGCAGATCACCCTGGCCAACCCCACGGACCCGGTGGATGACGCGAGCAAGGCCTGGTCTGGGGCGCACACGGTGCTGGATGCCGGCACGCTGGTACTCGAGCGCAGTCAGCCGCAGTTGGACGGTGATTGCCGCGATATCAACTTTGACCCGCTGATCCTGCCCAGTGGTATCGAAGCTTCCAATGACCCGCTGCTGGCCGCACGTTCTGCTGCCTATGCCAGTTCCTACCTGCGCCGTACCGGCGAAGTCAGCCACTTGCACAGCGCCTCTCAGGAGTCCCGGCCATGAAGACTCAACCACGTTTTTTCGCCCCGCTGGCGCGCCTGCTGCACTGGCTGATGGCGCTGATGGTCATTGCCATGCTGTTTATCGGTGCTGGCATGGTGGCCTCGGTGTCCCAACGCCATGCATGGTTGTTGCACCTGCACAAGCCATTGGGCATTGCGATTCTGCTGTTGGTGATCGTGCGCCTGGTGGTGCGCTTTGCTACCCGCCAGCCGCCGCTGCCTGCCGATTTGCCGGCGTGGCAGGTGTTGGCGGCCAAGGCGTCGCATCTGCTGCTGTATGGCTTGATGCTGGCGCTGCCGTTGTTGGGATGGGCGATGATTTCGGCGGCCGGTGACCCAGTGATGCTGAGCAGTTCTTTGCAGTTACCGGCGTGGGTGCCGGCCAACGCGCAGTTGTTTGCAATTCTGCGCAAGGCCCATGGGTATCTCGCCTATTTGCTGTTCCTCACGGTGTTGCTGCATTTGGCGGCGGCGTTGTTCCATGGCTGGATTCGCCGGGATGGCGTTTTGCAAAGCATGCTCGGCAAGGACTGAGGCCCCAGGGTCGCCCACCAGTATCCCAGGGCCAGTAGGTTGATGGCGGCGCCCAGGGCACAAACGCCGGGCCAGCCGGCCCAGGCGTACATCAGGGTGGCGCCGAGCGAGCCCAGGGCGCTGCCTGCCGAATAGAACAGCATGTAGCCGGCAGCCAGGCGGCTCTGGGCTTCGGGGCGCACGCTGTAGATCAGGCTTTGGCTGGTGACATGCACGGCTTGCAGGCCGAGGTCGAAGGCAATCACCCCAAGCAACAGTGCCCATAACGAAGACTGGGTCAAGGCGATGGGCAGCCAAGACACCAGCATCAGCGCCAGGGCCGCGCCGCTGGTCCACTGTGCCCAGCCTCGGTCGGCCAGGCGCCCGGCATGGGCCGCTCCCAGCGCGCCGGCGGCACCGGCAAGGCCGAACAGGCCGATCTGGGTGTGGGACAACGACAGCGGCGGGGCGCTCAAGGGCAATACCAAGGGCGTCCATAGCACCGTGCCTGCGGCAAAAATCAGCAAGGCCAGTACCGCGCGGTCGCGCAGCACTTTTTCCTCGCGCAACAGGCTCAACACCGAGCCGAGCAACTGGCGATAGGCGCCTGGTGCCCGGGGCTGCTCGGTAGCGGGCAAGACACGCCAGAGCAGCAGCGCCATCAGCAGCGTCAAGCCAGCCGACAGCAGGTACACCGAGCGCCAGCCGGCCAGGTCCGCCATGAGCCCGGACACCGTGCGCGCCAGCAGCAGGCCCACCACGATGCCGCTGGTCACCAGGCCCACTACGTGCCCCCGTTGCTCGGGGCGCGCCAGGTTTGCGGCGTAGGCCACCAACACCTGGGCCACCACGGCGAGCAAGCCCGTCAGCAACAGGCCAGCCAGAAACCCAACGCTGCTGTTGGACAGGGCGACCAGCAATACCGCGCCGGTGGACAGCAGTAACTGGCCGACGATCAAGTGCCGACGGTTGAGCAGATCGCCCAACGGCACCAGCAGTAATAAACCGAGGCCATAGCCGACCTGGGTCAGGCTGATCACGATGCCGACGGTGGCGGGGTCCATGGCGAACGTCGTGGCCATGGCATCCAGCAGGGGTTGGGCGTAATAGACGTTTGCCACCGACAGGCCGCAGGCAATGGCGAACAGCAGCACCACGGCGCCGCTTAACGATGATTGGGGCATGCTGAGTTCTCATTGTGGTTGTTAAATAAAACCAGTTGTACGGTAGGTATTCCGGTTTTATATTGCAACTACATTTTTTATCAGGCAGGCGTTACCCATGGTCAAACTCACTCGCTTTGAAAGTGCCGAATGCCCGGTGGCGCGCTCGCTGGAGGCGATTGGCGATGGCTGGGCACTGTTGATCATTCGCGATGCATTCGATGGCATCCGCCGCTTTGGCGAGTTTCAGCGCAGCCTGGGCATGGCCAAGAATATTCTTTCGGCACGCTTGCGCAGCCTGGTCGGCCACGGGATTTTCGAGATTGTCCCGGCCTCGGATGGCAGTGCTTATCAGGAGTATGTGTTGACGGAAAAGGGCAGGGGGCTGTTTGCCGTGATCATTGGGTTGCGGCAATGGGGCGAGGGGTTTTTCTACGCCGAGGGCGAGGCCCATTCGGTGCTGTTGGACCGTGAGCACGGACAGCCGCTGCAGGCTTTGCACGTGCAGGCGGCAGATGGCCGGGTGCTTGGGCCGCTGGACTGCGTGCGAGTGGCGGCGCAGTCCGAGGCTGAGGGTTAACGACGCTTATTGGGGCAGGGTCAGCGCAGTACGTTGACCATGTCCGCCACGGTGCTCAGCACGTCCTTGCCCAGTTGCCGGGAGCGTTTGCCGGACCAGCCGGTGCGTGGGTCGGGCGCATCGTCGTTGTCCTTGAACGGCATTTCCAGGGTCAGGGACAGGCAATCGAATTTCTCGCCCACGCTGTTGCACGCCAAGGTCATATTGGCCTGGCCCGGCAAGTCGCGGGTGTAGCCATGGGTGGTCTGGAAGTCGCGGGTCAGTTCGCTCAAGTGGCTGCGAAAGTGTTTTTCCAGGGCCTCGATACGCGGGGTATAGCCGGGGTTGCCTTCACACCCTGCGGTGAATACGTAGGGGATTTCTTCGTCGCCGTGGATATCCAGGAACAGGTCGACGCCATATTTTTCCATTTGCTGCTGGACGAACAGCACTTCCGGGCTCTGTTCCTGGCTTGCGCTTTGCCAGGCGCGATTGAGGTCCTGACCCATGGCGTTGGTGCGCAAGTGACCGTGGAACGCGCCATCCGGGTTCATGTTCGGCACCAGGTACAGGTCGGCGGATGCCAGGAGTTTTTTCAGTTCAGCATCACCTTCCTGTTGCAGGCGCTCGATGATGCCTTCCATAAACCACTCGGCCATATGCTCGCCCGGGTGCTGCTGCGCAATGATCCACACTTTGCGCTGCCCGGCGTCACCCTTGCCACGGCGTAGCAGGGGAATATCACGGCCTTCGACACTCTTGCCGGTGGCCAGCAATTGCGTACCAGCGCGGTTCAGTGCCTGCTCGATCAACCAGGCGTGACGCTCGCGACTGTAGGGTTCGAAGTAGGCGAGCCAGGCGTGTTTTTGCTCGGCCTGCAGTTCGATGTGCAAGGTTTCGCCATCAAAGCGCGTCGGCACCCGGAACCAATTGATGTGGTCGTAGGACGCCACGGCGTTGTAACCGCTCCAGGCATGTTTGTAGGAGGACTGGCCGGCGTTGCTCAGGCGAAAGGTATGGGTATGACCAATGTGCATGCCTTCGGCCTTGAAGTGGAACCATTGGAAGTGCTGGCTGCGGGTATCAGGTTTGATCGCCAGCAGTAACTGATGGGCATCGCTGGTGTCGAGCACCTGGATATTGCCACTGTCGAAGTCGGTGCTGATTTTGATGGAAGTCAAGGCCACGGTCATAGTCTGATTGCCTGAATATGAGAGTTGTGGCGGGCAGTTTACACAGACGCGGGGTAAAGTCTGGACGCAAATTATTGCGAAAAGGGAGGGGGCGTCATCCTTGACGCAGCCGCAGCTTAGAGTCTATGAGATTGATTCTCAAGTGCTATCTTGGAAAGAAGCGGGCCAGAGCGCTTGATCGGCTTTCTTTCGGTGATTGTCTTTTGCTACCATGCGCGCCATCGAGCAACACACAGTCTTCATTAGCCTGAAGCCACGCCAGAATAACTGGCAAAAAAAAGACCCGGCCAAAGAGCCGGGTCAAAAACCGTGATTAGCCTGATGAGGAGATATTCCAAGAGTCCGACCTAAGGTCTCTTGGCCTATCGACTGATCTCGCGACCAGCTGCTTGCAATAATAATCATTATCATTTGCAAGTCAAATGTTTTTATCCGTCTGATAGAAATATTTTTCCTTCTGTTCCTGCACGCCTATCTGGCTATGAGGCTTTGCCGCCTGCCAGTTGCAGTGGACGCTCCAGCATGGCCTTGGCCATATCAATCAAATACACCACTGAAAACGCCAGGTCTCGGGTGCCCCCCAGCTTGTTGTTCGCCAACTCATACGCGATGGCGGCGGCGCTGCGCAGCAGGTCCGAGGCATGCACCAGGGCTTCTTCGCTGCTGACATGGGGGTTGGCCTCGAAAAAGGCCACATCGTCCACTGGCTCCGTGTCCTCTTTCAAGTAGTAGTCCAGTGCGCGTCGGGCGGCTTCGCTGCCCTGCAAGAACTTTATTTCATCGTCATCAGGTGTGCCAGGCAGGTGATCCAGGGTAGTGGTCATGAGGTCGGTGCTCTGGGTGGGAAGGTGAACAGGTGGGGTTGATAATAATACGATCTGTATTTATGTCATTTGATTGATTACTACAAACTGTTTATTGTCGCCCTGAAGTCATCCTGTATTGTGTGGCCCATGGATAAATGGATAGCGTTGGTCAAAGCCAACATGAAGGCCCGCAAGGTCACGCAGCATCAACTGGCCGCACGCTTGGGCATGTCCCAGGGCGGCATTGGCCACTGGCTCGGCAAGCGCCGGGTGCCCAGCCTCGCCGATATGAACCGGGTGCTCGAAGAGCTGGGCCTGGGCTATCTGGAGACGGTGCTGGTGATCCGCGAAAAAAGCGACGCCCCGGCGAACGACGATGCCGCGCCGGTCACTCAATACAATCCGTATTTTCGTTACCCTGTGACCGACTGGAAACACCCCTGCCAGGTGCACGAACAGCGGCCAGCCTATGGCGCCACGCGTTTTGAGGCGAGCGATTACGAGGCCGACGGCGAGGCGTTCTGGCTCCAGGTGAGCGGCGATGCGATGACCGCGCCCAGTGGGCCGAGTATTGCCGAAGGGATGATGATCCTGGTGGACCTGGCCCGCGAAGCCGAGCCCGGTACATTGGTGGTGGCCCAATGGGCCGGCAGCAGCCAGGCGACCTTTCGCAAGTTGATCGAGGAAAGCGGCCAGCGTTACCTGGTGCCGCTCAACCCGACCTACCCCAAAGCCCTGCTCACCGATGACTGCCGGATCATCGGCGTGGTGGTACAGGCCACGGTGAAGTTCTAGGCCTGGGCTTCCAGCTCCACCAAGGCGCTGCCTTCGCCGACCATTTCGCCTTCCTGGCAATACAGGGCCTTGATCACGCCTCCGTGGGGCGCGCGGATGCTGTGCTCCATCTTCATCGCTTCAAGCACCACCAGTTGCGCACCGGCCTCCACCGTCTGCCCGACTTCCACCAGCACCCGCACGATGCTGCCGTTCATGGGTGCGCTCAGGCCGCCCTGATGGGCTTGTCCGGCATCGACGGCGGCGATCGGGTCAAACAGCGTCACGCTGCGCATCTCACCTTGCCAGCGCAGGAACAGCGTCTGCCCATGGCGCACGGCCAAGTGCGAACGGCGGATGCCAGCATCCTCGATCAGCAATTGTTCGCCACGCAGTTGCGGCGCGGTGCTGGTTTGCAGTGTTACCAGGCGATCCTGGCCGTCACTGCTCAAATGCAGGGATGTTTCGGCAGGCAGACCCGCACGAAAGCCCAGGGTTGCAGCCCACGGCGAGGCAGGATCGTCCTGCCGCAGCCGGGAGGGCTGGCTCTGCATGAAAGCATGACCGGCCGCCTGCCAGAACTCATCACTCAACGCACTGGCGGCAGGCAGCAGTTGCTCCTGATAACGCGGGATAAACCCGGTATCCAACTGCGCTGCGGCAAAGGCGGGATGGCCGATGATGCGCCGTAAGAAGCCCAGGTTGGTCTTCAAGCCACCGACCGCAAACTCATCGAGCATGCTCAACAGGCGCAGGCGCGCCTGTTCGCGGTCCTCGCCCCAGGCAATCAGTTTTCCAAGCATCGGGTCGTAGAAGGGCGAGACGTCGTCCCCTTGCGCGACGCCACTGTCCACCCGCCGTCCCGGGCCAGGCGCCGATTCGCGGTACAGCGCTAGATGCCCGGTGGCCGGCAGAAAGTCATTGGCCGGGTCTTCGGCATACAGCCGCACTTCAATCGCGTGGCCGCGCAACGGCACCTGCTCCTGGGTCATGGGCAGCGGCTCGCCTTGCGCCACGCGAATCTGCCAGGCCACCAGGTCCAGGCCGGTGATGGCCTCGGTCACCGGGTGTTCTACCTGCAAGCGAGTGTTCATTTCCATAAAGAAAAACTCACCGCGCGCATCCAGCAGGAACTCCACGGTGCCGGCGCCCACATAGCCAATCGCCTGGGCGGCACGCACCGCTGCCTCGCCCATTGCCTGGCGCAGGGCAGGGCTAAGGCCGGGTGCCGGTGCTTCTTCGACGACCTTTTGATGGCGACGCTGGATCGAGCAGTCGCGTTCATTGAGGTACAGGCAATGGCCGTGCTGGTCGGCAAACACCTGGATCTCCACGTGACGGGGCTTGATCAGGTACTTTTCCACCAGCATCTGCGCATTGCCAAACGACGACAGCGCCTCGCGCTGGGCCGAGGCCAGGGCTTCGGCCAGTTGGCTTTCGTCCTCGACCACTTTCATGCCCTTGCCGCCGCCGCCCGCCGTGGCCTTGAGCAGCACCGGGTAGCCAATGCGCGCGGCGGCCTGGCGGAAGGTTTCCAGATCCTGGCCGGCACCGTGGTAACCCGGCACCAGCGGCACGCCAGCGGTTTCCATCAATGCCTTGGCCGCCGACTTGCTGCCCATGGCATCAATGGCCGAGGCGGGCGGGCCAAGGAAAATCAGCCCGGCCTCTTCAATCGCTCGGGCAAAGCGTGGGTTTTCGGAAAGAAAACCATAGCCTGGATGAATCGCCTGGGCGCCGCTGGCCTTGGCCGCGGCGATCAGTTTGTCGATCTGCAGGTAGCTGTCGGCGGCCTTGCTGCCGCCCAGGTCCACCCGGATGTCGGCTTCTCGGCTGTGGCGCGCATCGCGGTCCGTGGCGCTGTGCACGGCAACGGTGGTCATGCCGAGTGCCTTGGCCGTGCGCATGACCCGACAGGCGATTTCGCCCCGGTTGGCCACCAGTACGCAGGTAATCAACGGTGCACTCATGAACGTGGCTCCTGGGACTGCCAACTGGGCGCACGCTTTTGCAAAAATGCGCGCAAGCCTTCCTGGCCCTCGGCGCTGACGCGGATGCGCGAGATGGCGTTTTCGCAGTAACGGCGCAACGCCGGAGTCAGGGCGCCATTACCCACTTCGCGCAACAAATCCTTACTGGCGCGCATGGCGGCCGGGCTGTTGAGCAGCAGGTTGGCGATCCATTGCTCGACGTGCTGATCCAGCGCATCCAGCGGGTAGCTTTGCGCCAATAGCCCGATGGCCTGGGCTTGCTGACCGTCGAAGCGTTCTGCGGTCAGGGCATAGCGGCGTGCCGCGCGCTCGCCAATCGCCTGCACCACAAACGGGCTGATGACCGCCGGCGCGAGGCCGATGCGTACTTCCGACAGGCAGAACTGCGCATCCTCGGCGCCAATGGCCATGTCGCAGCAACTGATCAGGCCCAGGGCGCCGCCGTAGGCCGCGCCCTGGACCACCGCCAGTGTCGGGATCTTCAGCTTGGCCAGGTTGTACATCAACTCCGCCAACTCGCGGGCGTCGTCGAGGTTGGTGTGGTAATCCAGTTCGGCCGACTGTTGCATCCAGGCCAGGTCCGCGCCGGCGCTGAAATGCTTGCCGCGCCCGCGCACGACCAGAAAACGCAGCGCGGCATCGGCCTGGACCTGGTCCAGGGCAATGATCAGCTCGCGGATCATTTCGGCGTTGAACGCGTTGTTCTTCTCTTCCCGGCTCAACCACAGCGTGGCAAAGCCACGGGGGTCGTTGACCAGTTCAACAGTGTTGAAATCGCTCATGGGTGCAGCTCCAATTACATGCGGAACACGCCGAAGCGGCTCGGCTCGATGGGGGCATTCAGCGCGGCGGACAAGGCCAGGGCCAGCACGTCACGGGTCTGCAAAGGGTCGATGACGCCGTCATCCCACAGGCGGGCGCTGGAGTAGTAAGGGTGGCCCTGGGTTTCGTACTGGTCGAGGATCGGCTGCTTGATCTGCGCTTCGTCCTCGGCGCTGAACGCCTGGCCACTGCGCTCGGCCTGTTCGCGCTTGACCTGCACCAGCACGCCGGCGGCCTGTTCGGCGCCCATCACGCCAATGCGGGCGTTGGGCCACATCCACAAAAAGCGCGGGTCGTAGGCGCGCCCGCACATCCCATAGTTACCGGCACCAAAGCTGCCGCCGATGATCACTGTGAATTTCGGCACCTTGGCGCAGGCCACCGCCGTGACCAGCTTGGCGCCGTGCTTGGCGATGCCGCCGGCTTCGTATTTCTGCCCAACCATAAAGCCGGTGATGTTCTGCAAGAACAGCAGGGGAATCCCGCGCTGGCAGGCCAACTCGATAAAGTGCGCGCCTTTTTGCGCCGCTTCGGCGAAGAGGATCCCGTTGTTGGCGAGGATCGCGATGGGGTAGCCATGCAAATGGGCAAAGCCGCAGACCAGCGTGGTGCCGAACAGCGCCTTGAATTCATCGAAGACCGAGCCGTCCACCAGTCGCGCAATCACTTCGCGTACATCGAACGGTTGCTTGGCGTCGGCCGAGATCACCCCATACAGCTCTTCGCTGGCATACAACGGCGCGACCGGCGTGCGCTGTTGCAACTGCCCCTGTTTGCGCCAGTTGAGGTTGGCGATGCTGCGACGGGCCAGGGCCAGGGCATGTTCGTCGCTGTCGGCGTAATGGTCGGCCACCCCGGAGATCTTGCAGTGCACATCGGCACCGCCAAGGTCTTCGGCGCTGACCACTTCACCGGTGGCCGCCTTCACCAGTGGAGGCCCGGCGAGGAAGATGGTGGCCTGCTGGCGCACCATGATCGCTTCATCGGCCATCGCCGGTACATAAGCGCCACCCGCCGTGCAGGAGCCCATCACCACGGCAATCTGCGGAATGCCCTGGGCGCTCATATTGGCTTGGTTGAAAAAAATCCGCCCAAAGTGCTCGCGGTCGGGGAACACCTCGTCCTGGCGCGGCAGGTTGGCGCCGCCGGAGTCCACCAGGTAAATGCAGGGCAGGCGGTTCTGTTCGGCGATGGTCTGGGCGCGCAGGTGTTTTTTCACGGTCAGCGGGTAGTAGGAACCGCCTTTTACCGTGGCATCGTTGGCGACGATCATGCATTCGACGCCTTCGACCCGGCCGATCCCGGCGATCACGCCCGCGGCCGGTACCTCTTCACCGTAGACCTGATACGCCGCCAGTTGGCTGAGTTCGAGGAACGCCGAGCCCGGGTCGAGCAGGCGGTTGATACGCTCGCGCGGCAGCAGCTTGCCACGGGAGGTATGACGCTCCTGGGCCTTGCTGCCGCCGCCTTGCTGGACCTGGGCGAGCAGGGTGTGCAAGGCATCGACCTGTTTGAGCATCGCCGCGCTGTTGCTGGCGAATTCCGCCGAGCGCGGGTTGAGTTGGGTGTGCAGGGTGGCCATGGTGCACTCCCTCAGCGGGTTTCGTTAAACAGTTCGCGACCAATCAACATGCGTCGGATCTCACTGGTGCCCGCGCCAATTTCATACAGCTTGGCATCACGTAACAGACGGCCTGCGGGGAATTCATTGATGTAGCCATTGCCGCCGAGAATCTGGATCGCATCGAGGGCCATCTGTGTTGCGCGTTCGGCGCTGTACAGAATCACCCCGGCGGCGTCCTTGCGCGTGGTTTCGCCGCGCTCGCAGGCCTGGGCCACCGCATAGAGGTAGGCGCGGCTGGCGTTGAGCTGGGTGTACATGTCGGCAACTTTGCCCTGGATCAGCTGGAATTCGCCGATGCTCTGCCCGAACTGCTTACGGTCGTGGATGTAGGGGACGATCAGGTCCATGCAGGCCTGCATGATCCCGGTAGGGCCGCCGGAGAGCACCACACGCTCGTAGTCCAGGCCGCTCATCAGCACTTTGACCCCGCCATTGAGCACGCCGAGGATGTTTTCTTCGGGCACTTCGACGTCATCGAAAAACAGCTCGCAGGTGTTGGAGCCGCGCATGCCCAGCTTGTCGAACTTGTTGCTGCGGCTGAAGCCCTTGGCGTCGCGCTCGACAATAAACGCGGTAATACCATGGGCGCCTTTTTCCAGGTCGGTCTTGGCGTAGATCACATAGGTGTGGGCATCAGGACCGTTGGTGATCCAGGTCTTGCTGCCGTTGAGCACATACACGCTGCCGCGTTTGTCGGCGCGCAGCTTCATCGACACCACATCGGAGCCCGCATTCGGTTCGCTCATGGCCAGGGCGCCAATGTGTTCGCCGCTGATCAGCTTGGGCAGGTACTTGAGTTTCTGTTCATGAGTGCCGTTGCGGTTGATCTGGTTGACGCACAGGTTGGAGTGCGCCCCGTAGGACAACGCCACCGAGGCCGAGCCGCGGCTGATTTCTTCCATGGCCACCACGTGGGCCAGGTAACCCAGACCGGCACCGCCGTATTCTTCCGGCACGGTGATGCCCAGCAGGCCCATGTCACCGAACTTGCGCCACATATCCACGGGGAACAGGTTGTCGATATCAATCTGCGCTGCCCGTGGCGCCAGCTCCTTGGCCACGAAGGCCTGCACCTGGTCGCGCAGCATGTCGATGGTTTCACCGAGGGCGAAATTCAGGGTCGGGTAACTCATGGAGGGGCACCTATAAACATTATTGTTGTGGGGCTGGCGACGCCATTGGGCGATCACCTTTACGTTAACGTAAACTTGCGTTGCATGACTGTCAATCGTAGCTTACGTTAACGTCAAGCTCGCGCCTGACCGGCGCACCGTCCACCTACAAAAAAGACAATAGGGGTCGTCATGGATCAACCGAATCAGAGCTACAGCCGTGGCCCACAGGACAAGGCCTTGCTGGCCATGACCATCGGCCAGGCATTTGACCGCACGGTGGCGCAGTACCCGGAGGGCGAGGCCCTGGTGGTGCGCCATCAGCAGCTGCGCTACACCTGGCGGCAGCTGGCCGGAGCCGTGGACCTGCATGCACGCGGGCTGCTGGCGCTGGGGTTGCAGGCCGGGGATCGCCTCGGCATCTGGGCGCCGAACTGTGCCGAGTGGTGCATCAGCCAGGTGGCCAGCGCCAAGCTCGGGGTGATTCTTGTCAACGTCAACCCGGCCTACCGCAGCAGCGAGCTGGAATACGTGCTCAAGCAGTCGGGTTGCCAGTGGTTGATCTGTGCCGGTTCGTTCAAGTCCTCCGACTACCACGGCATGCTGCAGGCGCTGGTGCCGGAACTGGCGGAGCAGGGCATTGGCCAGTTGCACTGTGATCTATTGCCGGAACTGCGCGGGGTGATCAGCCTGGATGCGCGACCGCCCTCGGGGTTCATGCCCTGGTCGCAATTGTCGGCCCTGGGGACGGGGACACCCCCGGAACAATTGCAGCACCGCGAGGCCAGCCTGCACTTCGATCAAGCCGTCAATATCCAGTACACCTCCGGCACCACGGGCTTCCCCAAGGGCGCCACCCTCAGTCACCACAACATCCTCAATAACGGTTACATGGTTGGCGAAAGCCTGGGCCTGACCGCGCAGGATCGCCTGGTGATCCCGGTGCCGCTCTATCATTGCTTTGGCATGGTCATGGGTAACCTGGGCTGCATCACCCATGGCACCACCATGATCTATCCCAATGACGGCTTCGACCCACTGCTGACCCTGACCGCCGTGGCCGAAGAGCGCGCCACCGGCCTGTACGGCGTACCCACGATGTTTATTGCGGTGCTCGATCATCCGCAACGCAGCACGTTCGATCTGTCGAGTCTGCGCACTGGGATCATGGCCGGCTCCACTTGCCCGATAGAGGTGATGCGCCGGGTCATCAGCGACTTGCATATGAGCGAGGTGCAGATTGCCTACGGCATGACCGAGACCAGTCCCGTTTCCCTGCAGACCGGCGCGGATGACGATCTGGAGCGGCGCGTGACCACGGTCGGGCGGACCCAGCCGCAACTGGAAAGCAAAATCATCGACGAGGCCGGTAACACCGTGCCGCGTGGGCAGATTGGCGAGTTGTGTACCCGAGGCTACAGCGTGATGCTCGGCTACTGGAACAACCCTGAAGGCACCCGCGAAGCCATCGACGACGCCGGCTGGATGCACACCGGCGACCTGGCGACCATGGATGAGCAGGGTTATGTGTGCATCGCCGGGCGCAACAAGGACATGATCATTCGCGGTGGCGAGAACGTGTACCCACGGGAGTTGGAGGAGTTCTTCTTCACCCATCCGGCGGTGGCGGATGTGCAGATCATCGGCATTCCCGATGAGCGTTATGGCGAAGAGATCGTGGCCTGGATCAAGTTTCACCCCGGGCACGTGGCCAACGAGCTGGAACTGCAAACCTGGTGCAAGGGGCGCATTGCACACTTCAAGACGCCGAAGCATTTCCGCTTTGTCGAAGAATTTCCGATGACCGTGACGGGGAAGATTCAGAAGTTTCGCATGCGTGAGATCACCATCGAGCAACTGCGTAGCGAAGACTGAGATCTGGCGCCGATCAACAATGTGGGAGCGGGCTTGCCCGCGATGACGGAGTGTCAGCCAACTATTCATCAGCTGACCCACCGCTATCGCGGGCAAGCCCGCTCCCACATTTGCCTTTGCATGTACCGCGCAATGGTTTTCACCTAGACAGCACAAAGGGGAGCCGAAGCTCCCCTTTAATTTGTTGTTACGTGCTCTTTTTTTATTATTGAGGGGCGGTCTATTGTTGTTTTTGGCAACCGTGGCCCTTTACCGCTGTTTTTGGCGACCCCCATCCGGGGTCAAGAGCAAACGTATTTTTTTGAGCGCTGATCTGCTTCTTCGCACGCGATCCAACCAGTGGGTAGCTACCTTGAGGTAGTTTTATTGTTCTCTGCCCGGTTGCGAGTGGCGGCTTGCGCCGTACCCTGCGAAGCACATCTTCTCCAAAAAAATCTGTTAGCTGCGTCTCTGCCGTGTTGTTTTTGTTATGTCAGAGTCGTTACGTCTTATTTTTATTAGGTTTGGTGCTTTTTATTCTTGTTATGCCATAGAGATAGCAGAAGCCGTGCCAACTTTTAAAAGTCCTTTAAAATCAATGGTTTGATTTTTTAGTAGGAAATTTACTTCAGAGAATGCGACAAAATATGTTCCCGTGTTACCCGATGTGTAGCCGCGAGGTAACACATCGGAGCAGGAGCGCTACTCAACGGGCGCTACGGGCCTTGGCCACGCGTGAGCCGGTGGGGCGGCCCAGGACCGTACAGATCTGCTGGCCCGCCACAATCAACTTGTCCATGTCGATACCGGTTTCGATGCCCAGGCCGTCGAGCAGGTAGAGCACGTCCTCGGTGGCCACGTTACCGCTGGCGCCCTTGGCATAGGGGCAGCCGCCAAGGCCTGCGATAGAGCTGTCGAACACCTGGATACCCTCCAGCAGGCTGGCGTAGACATTGGCGATGGCCTGGCCGTAGGTGTCATGGAAGTGTCCGGCGAGCTTTGCCCGTGGCACGTCCTTGCCCACTACCTCGAACATGCGCCGCGTAGCGCCTGCGGTGCCGGTGCCGATGGTGTCGCCCAGGGATACTTCATAGCAGCCCATGGAATACAGCTCGCGGGCCACCGCAGCGACTTGCTCCGGGGCGACCTGACCTTCATAGGGGCAACCCAAGACACAGGACACATAGCCGCGCACACTCACGCCGTGCTGTTGTGCCGCCGCCATGATGGGTGCAAAGCGCTCCAGGCTCTCGCTGATGGAGCAGTTGATATTGCGCTGGGAAAACGCCTCGGACGCCGCTGCAAATACTGCGACCTCCTTGACCCCGGCCGCCAGCGCGTCCTCGAAGCCCCGCAGGTTCGGCGCCAACGCGCCATAGATCACGCCCGGCTTGCGCTGGATCTGCGCAAACACTTCGGCCGAGCCGGCCATCTGCGGTACCCACTTGGGCGAGACAAAACTGCCGACTTCGATATAGCCCAGGCCCGCCGCGCTGAGGGCGTCGACCAGTTGCACCTTGTCGGCCACGCTGATGGGCTGGGCTTCGTTTTGCAGACCGTCGCGCGGGCCGACTTCGATCAGGCGCACCTGAGAGGGGAGAGACATGGGATCTACCTTTTTATTGGGGTTGGCCGACCTGGCTCTGGATCGTCTGTTCCAGGGCCTGGGTGCAACGTTCTTCGGCGGTGTCCAGTTCCAGTTTCATCTGCTCGATGTCCAGCAACTGCTGTTCCAACTGCTCACGGCGTTCGCTGATTTTTGCCAGCATGCTGTGCAATTGCTTTTGATTGCCGCTGCTGGGGTCGTAGAGTTCGATCAGTTCGCGGCATTCGGCCAGGGAAAAACCGATGCGCTTGCCCCGCAGGATCAGCTTCAGGCTGACTTTGTCCCGGGGCGAATAGATACGCTCCTGGCCCCGGCGCTCGGGGCGCAGCAGGCCCTGTTCTTCATAGAAACGAATGGCCCGGGTGGTGATGTCCAACTCGCGGGCCAGGTCGGAGATGCTGTAGGTCGTGCTCATGGTGGCGCTCAAGGAGGGTCTTGGCGCTACGCTAATGGCTGCTTGACGTAAACGTCAAGCAAATCACCGCCTACGCGTTATCCAACTTCTTCTCACGCGCCGTAACCTGCTGGCACAACTCGATCATCTGCTCGCGCATCCAGCGGTTGGCGGGGTCCTGGTCAGTGCTTTCATGCCAGTACAGGTGGGTTTCCACCGGCGGCACATCATTGACCGGCAGGTTGAACGAGTGCAGCTCGTTACGCCGTGCAAAGCGCTCGGGCACGGTCATTACCATATCGGTCTGCTGCAACACCTGGGAAGCCATCAGGTAATGCTGGGAGCGCAGGGCGATCTTGCGCTGGATCCCCATTTTGCCGAGGGCCAGGTCGACGTGGCCCAGGCCATTGCGCCGGCTGGAAATATGGATATGGGTCAGCGACAGGTAGTCATCGAGGCTGAACTTTTCCTTGCCCGCCATCGGGTGGCCCTTGCGCATGGCACACACGTAGCGGTCTTCCATCAGCTTGACGTGGCGCACTTGCGGGTCGGTGTTGAGCGGCGCGTCCACTGCGAAATCCAGGCGGCCGGCGGCCAGTTCCTTGGTGGTTTCCCGACGTTTGGACAGGAAACTCTCAATGATCACCGTGGGCGCCAGGCGGCGCAGGCGCTGGAACAGCGGCGGCAGGATCACCGCTTCAGTGAGATCGGTCATGCTGATGCGGTAGGTCTTGGCCGCTTGCAACGGGTTGAAGATCCGGCTCTCTTGCACCGATACCCGCAGCAACGACAGGGCATTGCGCACCGGGCCAATGATGTTCTGGGCCATGGGGGTCGGCACCATGCCCTGGGCGGTCCGCACGAAGAGCGGGTCGTTGAAGGTCTCGCGCAGGCGTGCCAGGGCGTTGGATACGGCCGGCTGGGTGATGCCCACGATCTGTCCGGCACGGGTCAGGTTGGCTTCGGTGTAGATCGCGTCAAAGACGATGAAAAGATTGAGGTCGACCTTGCTCAGATTCATTTCGTTGCGCTCTTCTTGTTAGGTTTTCATACGCCGATCATATATCGGTGATGAATGTTAATACACGCCGAGAATAGGCTAGGTAAATTATCAGCGCTGTTCTAGCATCGTTTGCATGACCTAAACAACCTCTCCAAGAAGGGAGCTGCTCATGGATTTTGCCTATTCGCCCAAGGTTCAGGAACTGCGTGAACGCGTCACCGCGTTTATGGATGCTTACGTTTACCCCGCCGAGCCGGTGTTTGAACGCCAGGTCAGCAAAGGTGACCGCTGGCAGCCCACTGCGATTATGGAAGAGCTCAAGGCCAAGGCTAAGGCTGAAGGCCTGTGGAACCTGTTCCTGCCGGAATCCGAACTGGGCGCTGGCCTGACCAACCTGGAATACGCGCCGCTCGCCGAAATCATGGGCCGCTCCCTGCTGGGGCCGGAGCCGTTCAATTGCTCGGCACCCGACACCGGCAATATGGAAGTGCTGGTGCGCTACGCCAACGAAGAGCAGAAACAACGCTGGCTGGAGCCGCTGCTGCGTGGCGAGATCCGTTCGGCGTTCGCCATGACCGAACCCGATGTGGCGTCTTCCGACGCCACCAACATGGCCGCCCGCGCTGAGCGCCAGGGTGACGAGTGGGTGATCAACGGTAAGAAGTGGTGGACCTCCGGCGCGTGCGACCCGCGCTGCAAGATCCTGATCTTCATGGGCCTGAGCAACCCGGATGCGCCGCGCCACCAGCAGCACTCGATGATCCTGGTACCGGTGGATGCGCCCGGGGTGAAAATCGTCCGGCCGCTGCCGGTGTTCGGCTACGACGACGCGCCCCATGGGCATGCCGAAGTCCTGTTTGACAACGTGCGTGTGCCGTACGAAAACGTCCTGCTGGGTGAAGGCCGCGGCTTTGAAATTGCCCAGGGGCGCCTTGGCCCGGGCCGTATCCATCACTGCATGCGCTCGATTGGCATGGCTGAACGGGCCCTGGAGTTGATGTGCAAGCGTTCGGTCAGCCGCACCGCCTTCGGCAAACCGCTGGCGCGCCTGGGTGGCAATATCGACAAAATCGCCGACTCGCGGATGGAAATCGACATGGCACGCCTGCTGACGTTAAAGGCCGCCTACATGATGGATACGGTCGGCAACAAAGTGGCGAAAAGTGAAATCGCCCAGATCAAGGTCGTGGCGCCGAATGTGGCCCTGAAGGTGATTGACCGGGCGATCCAGATCCATGGCGGTGCCGGGGTCTCCAATGACTTCCCGCTGGCCTACATGTACGCCATGCAACGTACCCTGCGCCTGGCCGACGGCCCGGATGAAGTGCACCGGGCGGCGATTGGCAAGTTCGAGATTGGCAAATATGTGCCTAAAGAACTGATGCGCAGCGGCCAGTAGGACCGAGTCGCCGGTATCTCGGGCAAGCCCGCCCCCACATTGTGATCGCACGCGGTCAGTGTGGGAGCGGGTTTGCCCGCGATTGCGGTGGGCCAATCCACACCCGTCTTCAGGTTTCAATAAACCCAGACCTCCACCCGGCGATTCTTGATCCGCCCCTCATCCACGGTATTCGCCGCTACCGGCATCTCGGCGCCGAAGCCGCGAATATCGCGCAACACCACACCACTTTTGACCAACTCTCGGCGTACCGCCATTGCCCGCAGCTTGGACAGCAGGTCGGCGCGTTGCGGATCATCCTTGGCGTCACCAAACCCCACCAGCGTGACGCGCTTGTCCCGTTTATCGTGGCTATCTATATAAGCCACCACGCGGGCAAGGTCCTGGCGCGCCTTGTTGTCCAGGCTGGCGCTGCCTTCTTCGAAGCGAAAATTCACCGTCAGGCGCTGCGCCTCGCGGGCAATGGCCTGGTAGTCGGCTGGCATCGGCGCCCGTGGCTGCACGGTGATGGCCTGGACCTGCTGGGCGATAAAACCATTGGCCGCCACGATGGCCTGGCCTTGGGCGCTCTGGGTAAAGTCCACCAGCGCTTCGGCCCAGGGATTGCTGTTGTTGGGCGGCAGATAGAAAAACAAGCGGCGCGACAGCGGGTAGTCTTCGGTGGCGATCAGGCTGCTCTGCGGCAACATGGCTTGGGAGTCGCCATCGCTGATGGCCACCGCCTTGGCCTGACGCACATAAGGCAGGCCGATAAAGCCAATCCCCTGAGGATCCTGGCTGACTGCATCGGACAGTTGCTCGCTCGATTCAAAGCGCTGAGCCTTGCTGTCGAGGGTTTTGCCGCGACGGCTGAGCACCAGCTCCTTGAAGGTGTCGTAGGTGCCGGATTGATCATCGCGAGCATATAGGCGGATCTTCCCGCCGCTGCCGCCCAAGGCTTCCCAGGTGCTGATCTCGCCGCTGAAAATCCTCGCCAGTTGTTCGGTGGTCAACACCTGCAGCGGGTTGCGTGGGTGCAGGATGATTGCCAGGCCATCAATCGCGATCACCTGCTCGGCACCGGGGCTTTTCAGGTCACCCAGGGGCTCGAGGTCCACCAGTTCGCGGTCCTTGATCGGGCGTGACGCGGCCGCCAGGTCGGCCGCGGCCTGTTTCAGCGCGGCAAAGCCGGTGCTGGAACCATGGGCGGCGATCTCGACCAGTACCCGCTTGCCTTGGGGGCTGGTGCCGACGAGCCGCTCTTCGTTGGGGCGGGCGGGTGTTTCGCTGTGTACAGCCTTGAGACCCTGTTGCTCCAGCAAACCCCTGACCAGCGCCGGGCCCAACGCCGCGCCAATGGTGTTGGAGCCCTGGATGCGTAAGGCCGGGCCGTGTTCGGGAAAGGGTAGGGGCGTTGCAGAAACTGTAAGAGGAAAAACGCTGCAAAGTGTCAGCAGGTACAGAACGCGCAGCATCATGCCGGCACCTTCTCAAGCCAAAGGACGTGCGGGCAGATTAAGTCAGTAAGGTTGCCAAAATATGACTGACACCCAGCCGGTCCAAATGTGGGAGCAGGCTTACCTGCGAAGGCGGTGTGTCAGTCAACATATCTATCGACTGACCCAGCGCCATCGCAGGCAAGCCAGCTCCTACATTTTAGGGTGTGGTCGCAAAGATCAGCTCAGTTCCAGCCAGATCGGCGCATGGTCCGAGGGTTTTTCCAGGCCGCGCAACTCATAGTCCACACCCGCATCCTTGACTCGTGGCAACAGGCCGTTGGAGGCCATGATCAGGTCGATCCGCAGGCCACGCTTGGGTTCGTCTTCAAAGCCGCGGCTGCGGTAATCGAACCAGCTGAAGCGATCCGCCACGTCCGGGTTGAGGTGACGGAAGCTGTCGGTCAGGCCCCAGTTCTTCAGGCGCGCCATCCACTCGCGTTCTTCCGGCAGGAAGCTGCATTTGCCGGTCTTCAGCCAGCGCTTGGCATTGTCGGCACCGATGCCGATGTCGCAATCCTCGGGGGAAATATTCACGTCGCCCATCACCACCAATGCCTGGTCATTGCTGAACTGGCTCTCCAGCAGGTGTTGCAGATCTTCGTAAAAGCGCTGCTTGGCCGGGAACTTGGTCGGGTGGTCGCGGCTTTCGCCCTGGGGGAAATAGCCATTCATGATGGTGATCGGGTTGCCGTGTTCATCGGCGAAGGTGCCCCAGATAAAGCGGCGCTGGGCATCCTCTTCGTCGCTGGCAAAACCCTTGTGCAGGGCCAGCGGTTCCTGGCGCGAGAGCAGGGCGACGCCGTAGTGGCCTTTCTGCCCGTGGTAGTACACGTGATAGCCCAGGGCCTGGACTTCGGCCAGCGGGAACTGCTCGTCGTGGACTTTGGTTTCCTGCAGGCCAATCACGTCGGGTTGATGTTTGTCGATCAGGGCCGCCAGCTGATGAGGCCGGGCGCGCAGCCCGTTGATATTAAAAGAGACGATTTTCATGGTCGGCAGTCCAGTCTGGCAAAAGGGCGATGCTAGCCGACAAGTCGGACGGGGGCCAGCGTGGCGGTAGGACAGATGCGCTGCTAATGTCTCTCAGGGAGCCAATGGCAGGGAACGACTCCGTTGCCCCGGGCTCGTAACAATAAGAGCGCGACCTTTTTGAGTGGCGCCCAGGGGAGATACGACTGATGCCCGACACCTCGACCGCCGTTGCCCAGGTGCACCTGCTCGATAGCGGCTATTCCCGCGAAGCGCGCTCGCTGCTGTACCACGCCTATCGGCATGAGCCGACCTTTGCCTACCTGTTCGAAGCTGAACGCTCAGGGTACGAGCAGCGGGTCCGCGCGACGGTGCGCGAGCTGGTCAAGCAACACTTTCTCCAGGAACTGCCGGCCATCGGCCTGTTGGTCAATGACCGCCTGATCGGCATCGCCCTGATTGCCCCGCCGCAACGGCGCCTGGGCATCACGGAAAGCTGGGCCTGGCAATTGCGCATGTGGCTGAGCACCGGTTTCAGGTGCACCCGGCGCTACCTCGAATACCATCAGGCGGTGCTGGCGTGCCTGCCATCGGAGTCGGTGCATGTGCTGCCGCTGCTGGGGGTCCACCCGCAATTCCAGGGCAAGCATTACGGCGAACAACTGCTGGAAGCCGTGCATAACTGGTGCGCCGAAGACCCGCATTCACAAGGGGTGGTGCTGGATACCGGCAATCCGCTGTACCTGGAGTTCTACAAACGCCAGGGCTATGCCGAAGTGGCAGAGGTGGCTGTAGGACCCATTCTGGAGCATGTGTTTTTTCACCCGAATCCCCAGGTGTTACAACCTGCAACGCCTTAACCCAGAATTATTCAGACAATTCCAGGTTCTAAGGTGCTCCTCAGCTCGTGTAGCATCCGCGCCTATGAAGTTTCCAAATAAAATTACCAGCGGCTTGATCCTGCTGTTCACAAGCTGCGGCGCCTTGGCACAAAGCGAACTGGACGTGCGGGTCAAGCCTTCAAACGATGCGCTGAAGGCCAATATCGAAGGCTATATCGGCGGGGTTGGCGAGCGTGACGAAGAGGCCTTGCAGCGCTTCAGTCGCGGTGCCGAGGAGCAGGCGCGCAAGGCCGCCCAGGCACTGGGCTTTTATCAGCCGCAGATTGCCAGTGAGGTAAAGCCCGGCAAGAATCCGCGCCTGATCCTCAGTATCGACCCCGGCGAACCGGTGCATTTACGCAATGTCACGATTCGCGTCGACGGCCCGGCGGCCGAGCTCAAATCCTTCCGTGTGCCCGACAGCAAAGACCTCAAGTCCGGCGCCGTACTCAACCATGGCCATTACGAAGACGCCAAGCGCCTGATCCAGAACCAGGCCTCGCGCTTCGGCTATTTCAGTGGCCGCTTCACTCGTCAGACACTGTCCGTCGACCCCCAGGCGGGCGTGGCCGATATCGAACTGGTCTACGACAGCGGCCCGCGCTACACCCTCGGCAAGGTCAACTTTGCCGGCGATACCCCCTTTGATGAAGAGCTTTTGCAACGCATGGTGCCGTTCAAGAGTGGCGCGCCCTACGATTCCGAACTGATCGCCGAACTGAACCAGGCCCTGCAATCGAGCGGCTATTTCGAGGGCGTGCGCGTGGATGCCGCCCCGGCAGCGGCGGCCAATGATGTGATCCCGGTGGCGGTCCAACTGGAAACCCGTAAACCGCGGACCATGGGCCTGGGCCTGGGTTTTTCCACTGACGTCGGCCCGCGTGGCAAGGCCAACTGGACACGGCACTGGGTCAACCCCCAGGGGCACAGCTATGGCTGGGAGGCCGAGTTGTCGGCGCCCCGGCAGAACGTCGGCCTGTGGTACGACATTCCCCTTGATCCGCCGCTCACCGACAAGCTGCGTTTTGCCGGCGGCTATCAGAATGAAGAGCTGGCCAATACCGACACCCTCAGCAAGCTGCTCACCCTCGGCCCGGAATGGCACAGCAAATTGCCCAGCGGCTGGACACGGGTGATCTCGCTCAAATGGCAGCGCGAAGAATATCGCCTGGGGGACGACTCCGGCTTGAGCAATTTGCTGATGCCCGGTATCAGCTATTCCTACCTGCGCAGCGATAACCGCATCGACCCGCATAATGGCTATCGCCTGCAGTTCGATACCAAAGTGGCCAAGGAAGGGCTGGGCTCTGATACCAACCTGCTGTACGGCACTGCGATGATCAAGGGCTTGACCACCGTGTGGGACAAGCACCGTTTCCTCGGCCGCGCGCAGTTTGGCGGCAGCGCCACCAACGGCTACAAGTCGGTGCCGCCGTCCCTGCGTTTCTTTGCCGGTGGCGACCAAAGTGTGCGTGGCTACGAGTACCAGACCCTGTCCCCGGAAAACAACAAGGGCGACCGCATCGGTGGCCGCTACATGGTGGCCTTGAGCGCCGAGTATCAATACTCCATCGCCGAAAAATGGCGGATCGCGACCTTTGTCGACCAGGGCAACTCCTTTAACACCCTTGAGTTGCCAAGCCTGAAAACCGGGGTCGGCGTCGGCGTGCGCTGGGTGTCTCCGGTCGGCCCGATTCGTCTTGACCTGGCCCATGCCCTGGAAGATCCGGGCGGCATTCGTTTGCACTTTTCCATGGGGCCTGAGCTGTGAAGCGTGGTTTGAAAATAGCGGGTCTGAGTGTGGCAGCGGTCGTTGCCTTGTTGCCGCTGGCGGTGTGGAGCGTACTGGGTACGCAAGTCGGCAGTCGCTGGGCCCTCGGCCAAGTCCCGGGGTTGAGCGTGGAAAACTTCCAGGGCCGTTTGGGTGGGCAATGGAGCGCCGACCAGGTGCTGTGGCAACAAGACAGCAGCCGCGTAGAGCTCAATGCCCCTAAATTCGACTGGTCGCCGGCGTGCCTGCTGCGCATGACCCTGTGCATCCGGCAACTGGACGTGGAGCAGGTCAGCCTGCAATTGCCACCCAGCACCGAAGACAGCAGCGGCCCGATTACCCTGCCGGACTTGAACCTGCCCGTGGCGATCGAACTGGGCGACGTGCGCGTCGGCAGCCTGCTGTTCAACGGCAGCGAAGAACTCAAGGGCCTGCAACTGGCCGCGCACTGGACCGCCGAGGGCATGCAGATCGACGCGGTACATCTGCAACGCGACGACCTGGTGCTGGATCTCAGCGGTATGCTGCACCCCGCGGGCGATTGGCCGTTGACCGCGACTGGCAACCTGAGCCTGCCCTATGCCCCGGGCGGCGCGCCGTGGACGGTGGCGCTGAACGTGACCGGTGATCTGCTCAAGACCCTCAAGCTCGACGCCGACAGCACGGGCTACCTGCCGGCCAAACTTAGCGGCGAGCTGCAACCCCTGGTCGAGAACCTGCCAGCACAGTTGCGCATCACCGCCGATGGCTTCAAACCTGCCGCCGACTTGCCGGATACCTTGCAGCTCAACCAACTGGACCTGACTGCCAAGGGCGACCTGGGCAAGGGCTATCAGTTGCTGGGCAAGGCTGTATTACCCGCAGAAAAGGGCCCGGTTGACCTGTTGCTGCAAGGCCGGGTCGATGCCAAGGGCGCGCAGCTCGCCGGCCTGGACCTGAATGCCGGGGACAAGCAAAGCCTCAAGCTCAGCGCCCAACTGGATTGGCAGCAGGGCTTCAGCGCAGACGCAAAAATCGACTGGCTGGACTTCCCCTGGCATCGCCTGTATCCGCTGATTGACGAGCCGCAAGTGGTGCTACGCACCTTCAACGGTGAAGTGTCCTATAAGGACGGCAACTACCTGGGCAATCTCAAGGCCGACCTCGATGGCCCGGCCGGCAAATTCAGCCTGGTCACGCCGTTCAGTGGCGACCTCAAGCAAGTGTTCCTGCCCGAGCTGAAATTGACCGCTGGCCAGGGCAAGGCCGAAGGGCACTTGAACCTGCAATTTGCCGAGGGCATCGCCTGGGATACGGCGCTGGACCTGTCGGCGTTGAACCCGGCGTACTGGGTCGCAGAATTGCCCGGTACCCTGGCCGGGCCGCTGCGCAGCAAGGGCGAGTTCAAGAACGAACAACTCAAGCTCAACGCCGACCTTGACCTCAAGGGCCGCTTGCGCGGCCAAACGGCGGTGCTGGCCGCCAAGGCCGAAGGCGCGGGCGAGCAGTGGACCCTGGCCAACCTGGATATCCGCCTGGGTGACAACCGCATCAATGGCAGCGGCAGCCTGCAACAGCGCCTGGCCGGGCAGATCGACATCAAGCTCGCACGCCTGGCCCAGCTGTGGCCGCAGCTGCGTGGGCAGGTCAACGGTCGACTCGATGTGGCCGGTACTCTAAAGGCGCCCCAGGGCAAGCTCGACCTCAAGGGCCAGCAACTGGTGTTTGAAGACAACCGCCTGCAAGCCCTCACCCTGGACGCCACGCTTGATAACGCACAACGGGCGAAGATCGACCTCAAGGGCACCGGCATCCAGGCCGGTGATACCCAGCTCGGTACTTTGACCGCCAGCGCCCAGGGCGACATCAAAAACCAGAAAGTCCAACTGGACCTCATGGGCCCCCTGGTCAAACTGGCCCTGGCCCTGGACGGCACGCTCGACAAGGGTAACTGGCGCGGGCGCCTGGCCAGTGGCGAGGTGCAGGCCGGGGGCCAGGACTGGAAGCTGCAGGCCCCGGCGAAAATCGAGCGCATGGCCGACGGCAAGCTGACCTTCGCTGCCCATTGCTGGGTCTCCGGGCCCGCCAGCCTGTGTGGCGAAGACCAGCGACTGATGCCCGATCCCAAGCTGCGTTATCACCTCAAGCAGTTCCCCATCGACAGCCTGGCGCAGTGGCTGCCCAAGGATTTCGCCTGGCAAGGCAAGCTCAACGCCGATATCCAGCTCGACCTGCCGGCCAGCGGCCCTAAAGGCCTGATCGCGGTGGATGCCAGTGGCGGCACGTTGCGGGTCAAAGACAAGGACCAGTGGCTGGACTTCCCCTACGACACCCTCAAACTGGACACCACGCTTAACCCCACGCGCATTGATACCCAGCTGAATTTCCGCGGTGGCAAGCTCGGCGAGTTGCTGCTGCAGGCGCAGATCAACCCGCTGGCGAAAAACAAGCCGATCTCCGGCAACTTCAGCCTTACCGGCCTGGACCTGGCGGTAGCGCGGCCGTTTGTGCCGATGGTGGAAAAACTCAATGGCAAGCTCAATGGCAGCGGGCGCATCTCCGGCGGCTTGTTGGCGCCGCAGGTCAACGGCAACGTCAACCTGATCGCCGGCGAGATTTCCGGACCCGAACTGCCCATCAGCCTTGAAGGCCTGAACGTGCAGGCCCTGATCGCCGGCGAAAGCGTGCAGCTCAACGGCGGCTGGCGCAGTGGCAAGGCCGGGCAGGGCAGCCTCAAGGGGCAGATCGACTGGGGCCGGGCGCTGGCCGTTGACCTCAGCCTGCAAGGCTCGCAACTGCCGGTCACGGTCGAGCCCTACGCCGAACTGGAAGTGGCGCCTGACTTGAAGATCACGCTCAAGGACGACAAGTTGGCGATTGCCGGCAATGTGCACATCCCGCGCGGTGATATCACTGTGCGCGAACTGCCGCCATCGACGGTCAAGGTCTCGGATGACACGGTGATCGTCGGCAGCCAGACGGAAGAGGGCAAGCCGCCGATGGCCATCGCCATGGACA
Organism: Pseudomonas sp. WS 5410; assembly: GCF_012985645.1. Lineage (NCBI taxonomy): Bacteria > Pseudomonadati > Pseudomonadota > Gammaproteobacteria > Pseudomonadales > Pseudomonadaceae > Pseudomonas > Pseudomonas sp. WS 5410. Next base: position 66,163 of record NZ_JAAQWS010000024.1, read on the forward strand.
TCAACGTGGTCGTGGGCGAGGACCAGCTCAACTTTGCCGGTTTCGGCCTGACTGCCAAGGTCCAGGGCCAGGTGCATATCGGCGATAACCTGGACACCCGTGGCGAGCTGTGGCTCAACGACGGGCGCTACCGCGCCTATGGCCAGAGGCTGGATGTGCGGCGTGCGCGCCTGCTGTTCGCCGGGCCGCTGGACCAGCCATACCTGGACATCGAAGCCATCCGCAAGACCAACGACGTGATCGCCGGTATCCGCCTGAGTGGCAGTGCCGAGCAGCCGACCACGCAGATCTTCTCGGAGCCGGCAATGAGCCAGGAGCAGGCGCTGTCCTACCTGGTGCTGGGCCGTCCGTTGAGCACCACCGGCGAAGACAACAATATGCTGGCGCAAGCGGCACTGGGCCTGGGCTTGATGGGCAGTGCCGGCGTGACCTCGGACATTGCCAAGAACCTGGGGATCCAGGACTTTGAGCTGGACACCCAGGGCAGTGGCACCAACACGGCAGTGGTGGCCAGCGGCAAGATCACCGAGAAACTCAGCCTGCGTTACGGGGTCGGGGTGTTCGAACCGGCCAGCACCATTGCCTTGCGTTACCTGTTGAGCAAGAGGGTGTACCTGGAAGTGGCCAGCGGCGTGGCCAGTTCATTGGATATCTTCTACAAGCGGGATTTCTGAGGGTTAAAGGCACATCAAATGGTGGGAGCTGGCTTGCCAGCTCCCACCATTTTTTTGGGGTGCATTCAGCGCCTGATTACCAAGCAACCTAACTATTCATTTGACATTCGCTGCCTAGGCAGTAATATTTCGTCACACATTCACTGCCTAGGCAGTAATAAGGTGACTCCCGATGGAACACTTCACCCCGGAAAACTTCCATAACTGCCATCTCGGGCTGTTGCTGGGGCGCGCCGCGATTCTCAAAGACCGCATCATCGACACCCATATGGAACCCCACGGCATCACCGCCGCGCAGTTCAAGGTGTTGATCATCATGGCCCAGTTCGGCGTCGATACCCCGGCGGAGCTGTGCCGCAACCTGTCCCTGGACAGTGGCTCGATGACTCGCATGCTCGACCGCCTGGAGCAAAAAGACCTGCTGGCGCGCAAGCGCTCCGAGCAGGACCGGCGCCAGGTGCAACTGGTGCTGACCGCAGAAGGCCAGCGCCTGGCGGACATGCTGCCGCAGATCGGCGCCCAGGCCCTGAACCAGTTGGCTGGCGCACTCGAACCGGGGGAGTTGCAGACCCTGGAGCACATCCTGAAGAAAATCCTGATCGCTGCGGGTGATCCCATCACGTTGCAGCGGGTCGGGACTCAATGAACACGCCAGTCACGCGCGCTGAATAACGCAAGGTACTTGTCATGGCTACTGCCCAAGCAAACAACACCGCACACTCCCAACCCAACGACGGCAACCCGCGCAAACGCAAAATCATGTTGCTGGGCCTGGCGCTGATCGTCGTCCTTTGCGTCCTGGGCGTGTGGGGCTGGCACGAGCTGTATGGCCGTTGGAGCGAAAGTACCGACGATGCGTACGTGAACGGCAACGTGGTGGAAATCACCCCGCTGGTCACCGGTACCGTGGTCAGCATTGGCGCCGACGATGGCGACCTGGTCCACGAAGGCCAGGTGCTGATCAACTTCGACCCCAACGACGCCGCCGTCGGCCTGCAAAGTGCCCAGGCCAACCTGGCGCGCACGGTACGCCAGGTGCGTGGCTTGTACAGCAATGTGGATGGCATGAAAGCCCAGGTACAGGCGCAAAAAGCCCAGGTGCAAACCGCCCAGGACAACTTCAACCGCCGCAGAATCCTCGCCCAGGGCGGCGCGATTTCCCTGGAAGAACTGTCCCACGCCCGCGATGCCCTGAGCGCGGCGAGCAACTCACTGGCCAACCTGCAACAGCAACTCAATACCTCCACTGCGTTGGTGGATGACACGGTGATTTCGTCCCACCCGGATGTGCAGGCCGCTGCCGCGCAACTGCGCCAGGCCTACCTGACCAATGCGCGCAGCACCCTGATCGCACCGGTCACCGGCTACGTCGCCAAGCGCACCGTGCAACTGGGCCAGCGGGTCGAGCCGGGTACCGCGTTGATGGCGGTGATTCCCCTGGACCAACTGTGGATCGACGCCAACTTCAAGGAAACCCAACTGCGCCAGATGCGCATTGGCCAGCCGGTGGATATCGAGGCCGATCTCTACGGCAGCGACGTGAAGTACAGCGGCACCGTCGACAGCCTAGGCGCCGGTACCGGCAGCGCCTTTGCCTTGCTGCCGGCCCAGAACGCCACCGGCAACTGGATCAAGATCGTGCAGCGGGTACCGGTGCGCATCCATATCAATGCCCAGGAGTTGGCCCAGCACCCGTTGCGGGTGGGCTTGTCGACCCAGGTGGAAGTCAACCTGCACGACCAGAGTGGCCCGGTACTGGCGCAACAACCGCCGCAAAAAGCCTCGTTCACCACCACCGTGTATGACCGCCAGTTGGCCGAGGCCGACGCGATGATCACGCAGTTGATCCATGACAACAGCGTGGCCGCGCCCAAGGCAGCACAACGCTGATGAGCAATAACGCCTCGTTTACGCCACCCAGCTTGCTGATGGCCACCATTGGCCTGTCCCTGGCGACCTTTATGCAGGTGCTCGACACCACTATCGCCAACGTGGCGTTGCCGACCATTTCCGGCAACCTGGGCGTGAGTTCGGAGCAGGGCACCTGGGTCATCACCTCTTTTGCCGTAAGCAATGCCATTGCGCTGCCATTGACCGGCTGGTTGAGCCGGCGCTTTGGTGAGGTGAAGCTGTTTTTGTGGGCGACCGTCCTGTTTGTGCTGGCCTCGTTCCTGTGTGGTGTCTCCACCTCGATGCCCGAGTTGATCGGCTTTCGCGTGCTGCAAGGCTTGGTGGCGGGCCCGTTGTATCCAATGACCCAAACCTTGCTGATTGCGGTCTATCCCCCCGCCAGGCGCGGCATGGCCTTGGCGTTGCTGGCGATGGTCACGGTGGTCGCGCCCATTGCCGGGCCTATTCTCGGCGGCTGGATTACCGACAGCTACAGCTGGCCGTGGATCTTCTTTATCAACGTGCCCATCGGGATATTTGCGGTGATGGTGGTGCGTGCGCAGCTCAAGAAACGCCCGGTGGTCACCAGTCATCAGCCGATGGACTATGTCGGGCTGCTGAGCTTGATCGTCGGGGTCGGTGCCTTGCAGATCATCCTCGACAAGGGCAATGACCTGGACTGGTTCGAATCCAATTTCATCATCATCGGCGCGGCCATTTCGGTGATCGCCCTGGCGGTGTTTGTGATCTGGGAAATGACCGACAAGCATCCGGTGGTCAACCTGCGCCTGTTTGCCCATCGCAACTTCCGCATCGGCACCATCGTCTTGGTGCTGGGCTACGCCGGGTTCTTTGGTATCAACCTGATCCTGCCGCAATGGCTGCAGACGCAGATGGGCTACACCGCGACCTGGGCCGGGCTGGCGGTGGCGCCGATCGGCATTCTGCCGGTGCTGATGTCGCCCTTTGTCGGCAAGTACGCGCACAAGTTCGACTTGCGGCTGCTGGCCGGCCTGGCGTTCCTGGCGATCGGCCTGAGCTGCTTTATGCGCGCCGGCTTCACCAATGAAGTGGACTTCCAGCATATCGCCCTGGTGCAGCTGTTCATGGGTATCGGCGTGGCGCTGTTCTTTATGCCGACCTTGAGCATCCTGATGTCCGACCTGCCGCCGCACCAGATCGCCGACGGCGCAGGCCTGGCGACCTTCCTGCGGACCCTGGGCGGCAGCTTTGCGGCATCGCTCACCACCTGGATCTGGATTCGCCGCGCGGACCAGCACCATGCCTATATGAGCGAGAGTATGAGCGTGTACGACTCGGCTACCCGCGATGCGCTGAACACCCTGGGCGGTGCGGGGCACAAGGCCTACGCGCAACTGGACCAGATCCTCACCAGCCAGGCGTACATGATGTCCACCGTGGATTACTTCACGCTGCTGGGGTGGATGTTCATGGGCTTGATCCTGCTGGTGTGGCTGGCCAAGCCGCCGTTTACTGCGAAGGCGGGGCCGGCGGCATCAGGGCACTGATCTTGACGTGTTCGCGGTTAAAAATGTGGGAGCGGGCTTGCTCGCGATAGCGGTGTGTCAGTCACCTAAATTGTCGACTGACACGCCGCTATCGCGAGCAAGCCCGCTCCCACATTTGCTTCGTGTTTTTTGCAAGTCAGGCGCCAGGCAACGCCAACTGCGGATTGATGAAGTCAAACGCCGCCAGTTGAAACCCTTGCTCATCCACCTGCAACGCCCAACCCTGCTTGTCCCAATCCCCCAGCACAATGCGCTTGGCCGCCTGCTCGCCAATCTGCAACTTGTGAATGGCCGGGCGGTGGGTGTGGCCGTGGACCAGGGTGCGCACGCCGAAGGCTTGCATCACCCGTGGCACTTCCTCGGGCGTTACATCGACAATATCGTTGGCCTTCATGCGTACCTGGGCACGGCTTTCGCTGCGCAGCTTGTGCGCCAGTTTATGGCGGGTGCGCAAGGGCAGGTGGCGCAGGATAAACAGCACGATGGGATTACGCAGGATGCGCCGTAGCTTCATATAGCCGAGGTCGCGGGTACACAGGCTGTCGCCGTGCATCAACAGCACGGGCTCGCCATACAGCTGCACGACGGTAGGGTCCTTGAGCAACGTTGCGCCTGCGGCTTTGCAGAACGCCTTGCCGATCAGGAAATCCCGGTTGCCGTGCATCAGGAATACTTGGGTGCCACTGTCGCTCAGCTCACGTAGAGCCGCGCAAATCGAACGCTGGAACGGGGTCATGCCATCGTCACCAATCCAGGCTTCGAAAAAGTCCCCCAGGATGTATAACGCTTGCGCGCCACGGGCGCGGCCGTGGAGTAAATCCAGAAACGCCCGGGTAATGTCCGGGCGCTCCTCTTCCAGATGCAAGTCTGAAATCAGCAGTATCACGCAACGATCTCGGCTTTCTCGATGATCACGTCTTCTGCTGGTACGTCCTGGTGACCGCTTTTCGTAGTGGTGGAAACACCCTTGATCTTGTCCACGACGTCGGTGCCTTCGGTGACTTTACCGAATACCGCGTAGCCCCAACCCTGTACGGTCTTGGCGCTGTGGTTGAGGAAGCCGTTGTCAGCCACGTTGATGAAAAACTGCGCGGAGGCCGAATGCGGCTCCATGGTACGGGCCATGGCGACGGTGTACTTGTCGTTGGAAAGACCGTTGTCCGCTTCGTTCTGGATGCTTGGACGCTTGTCTTTCTTTTCTTTCATGCCAGGCTCGAAACCGCCGCCCTGGACCATGAAGTTGCCGATGACACGGTGGAAAACGGTGTTTTCGTAGTGGCCGGCGTTAACGTACTCGATGAAGTTGGCGACGGTGATCGGCGCTTTCTCGGCGTTCAGCTCGATGACGATGTCACCGTGGTTGGTGGTCAGTTTGACTTGAGTCATGTTCATTACTCTTTTCAGGGAATTCGTGGGTTCGGACGCCTGGGCACCTTACCGGGTTGGCTAAACTGCGGCCAAGGCGCGCAGTTTAGCGTGCCTGTCAGGAATTTCGAGGTGGTTTTTTACCGCCCATGCAATAAATGCAGCAGTTTTTGGCCATGCCCTGTCAGGTGCTTGACGGCATCGGCTATGATAAGCCCTTTGTTTGTCTGGCCCGACCCGGCCACGTACCTGTCTGTTCAAGGATCCTATGAGCAAGCCCACTGTCGACCCTACCTCGAATTCCAAGGCCGGACCTGCCGTCCCGGTCAATTTCCTGCGCCCGATCATCCAGGCGGACCTGGATTCGGGCAAGCACACGCAGATCGTCACCCGTTTCCCACCAGAGCCCAACGGTTACCTGCACATCGGCCACGCCAAGTCGATCTGTGTGAACTTCGGCCTGGCCCAGGAGTTCGGTGGCGTAACGCACCTGCGTTTCGACGACACCAACCCGGCCAAGGAAGACCAGGAATACATCGACGCCATCGAAAGCGACATCAAGTGGCTGGGCTTCGAATGGTCCGGTGAAGTGCGCTACGCCTCCAAGTATTTCGACCAGTTGTTCGACTGGGCCGTGGAACTGATCAAGGCTGGCAAGGCCTACGTCGACGACCTGACGCCTGAGCAGGCCAAGGAATACCGTGGCACCTTGACCGAGCCGGGCAAGAACAGCCCGTTCCGCGACCGTTCGGTAGAAGAGAACCTGGACTGGTTCACCCGCATGCGCGACGGCGAGTTCCCGGATGGCGCCCGTGTATTGCGGGCCAAGATCGACATGGCCTCGCCGAACATGAACCTGCGCGACCCGATCATGTACCGCATCCGCCACGCCCATCACCACCAGACCGGTGACAAGTGGTGCATCTACCCCAACTATGACTTCACCCACGGTCAGTCGGACGCCATCGAAGGCATTACCCACTCCATCTGCACCCTGGAGTTCGAAAGCCATCGCCCGCTGTACGAATGGTTCCTCGACAGCCTGCCGGTGCCGGCGCACCCGCGTCAGTACGAATTCAGCCGCCTGAACCTGAACTACACCATCACCAGCAAGCGCAAGCTCAAGCAGTTGGTCGATGAGAAGCACGTACATGGCTGGGACGACCCACGCATGTCGACGCTGTCGGGCTTCCGCCGTCGTGGCTACACCCCGGCGTCGATCCGCAATTTCTGCGACATGGTCGGCACCAACCGCTCCGACGGCGTGGTTGACTACGGCATGCTCGAGTTCAGCATCCGTCAGGACCTCGACGCGAACGCCCCACGCGCCATGTGCGTGCTGCGTCCGTTGAAAGTCGTGATCACCAACTACCCGCAAGACCAGGTCGAGCAGCTCGAACTGCCGCGTCACCCGCAAAAAGAAGAACTGGGCGTGCGCAAGCTGCCGTTCGCCCGTGAAATCTACATCGACCGCGATGACTTCATGGAAGAGCCGCCCAAGGGCTACAAGCGCCTGGAGCCGAACGGCGAAGTGCGCCTGCGTGGCAGCTACGTGATCCGTGCCGACGAAGCCATCAAGGACGCCGATGGCAACATCGTCGAACTGCGTTGCTCCTACGATCCTGAAACCCTGGGCAAGAACCCTGAAGGCCGCAAGGTCAAAGGCGTGGTGCACTGGGTGCCGGCCGCGGCCAGCGTCGAGTGCGAAGTGCGCCTGTACGATCGCCTGTTCCGCTCGCCTAATCCCGAGAAGGCCGAAGACAGCGCCAGCTTCCTGGACAACATCAACCCTGACTCCCTGCAAGTACTTACGGGTTGTCGTGCCGAACCGTCTTTGGGCGACGCACAGCCGGAAGACCGTTTCCAGTTCGAGCGCGAAGGCTACTTCTGCGCGGATATCAAGGACTCGAAACCTGGTCAGCCGGTATTCAACCGTACCGTGACCTTGCGTGATTCGTGGGGCCAGTGATCAAGTCTTAAGGGAAACATCGTGCTAACGATCTACAACACGCTCAGCAAGACCAAAGAAGTCTTCAAGCCGCTGGACGGCAACAAGGTGCGCATGTACGTGTGCGGCATGACCGTGTACGACTACTGCCACATCGGCCACGGCCGCAGCATGGTTGCTTTCGACCTAGTGACCCGCTGGTTGCGTTTCAGCGGCTACGACTTGACGTACGTGCGCAACATCACCGACATCGACGACAAGATCATCAATCGCGCCAATGAAAACGGCGAGTCGTTCGACGCGCTGACCGAGCGCATGATCGCCGCCATGCACGAGGACGAGGCGCGCCTCAATATCCTCAAACCAGACATGGAGCCGCGCGCCACGGACCATATCCCGGGCATGCACGCGATGATCCAGACCTTGATCGACAAGGGCTACGCCTACGCCCCGGGCAATGGCGACGTGTACTACCGCGTCGCCAAGTTCATGGGCTACGGCAAGCTGTCGCGCAAGAAAATCGAAGACCTGCGCATCGGCGCCCGCATCGAAGTCGACGAAGCCAAGCAAGACCCGCTGGACTTCGTGCTGTGGAAAGGCACCAAGCCCGGCGAGCCGAGCTGGGAATCACCCTGGGGCGCCGGGCGTCCGGGCTGGCACATCGAATGCTCGGTGATGTCCACCTGCTGCCTGGGCGAGACGTTCGACATTCATGGCGGCGGCAGCGATCTTGAGTTCCCGCACCACGAAAACGAAATCGCCCAAAGCGAAGCGGCCACCGGCAAGACCTACGCCAACGCGTGGATGCATTGCGGCATGATTCGCATCAATGGCGAGAAGATGTCCAAGTCCTTGAACAACTTCTTCACCATCCGCGACGTGCTGGAAAAGTACCACCCGGAGGTTGTGCGTTATCTGCTGGTATCGAGCCATTACCGCAGTGCCATCAACTACTCGGAAGACAACCTCAAGGACGCCAAGGGCGCCCTGGAGCGGTTCTACCACGCGTTGAAAGGCCTGCCGGTTGTGGCGCCGGCCGGTGGCGAGGCGTTTGTTGAACGCTTCACTACCGTGATGAACGACGACTTCGGCACCCCCGAAGCCTGCGCCGTACTGTTCGAGATGGTCCGCGAGATCAACCGCCTGCGCGAGAGCGATCTCGCCGCAGCGGCCGGCCTGGCGGCACGCCTCAAGGAACTGGCCAGCGTGCTGGGCGTGTTGCAAATGGAAGCGGACGACTTCCTGCAAGCCGGCGCCGAAGGGCGTGTGGACGCCGCCGAAGTCGACGCCTTGATCCAGGCCCGCCTGAATGCCCGTGCCAACAAGGACTGGGCAGAATCCGACCGCATCCGCGACCAACTCACCGCCATGGGCGTGGTATTGGAAGACGGCAAGGGCGGGACGACCTGGCGCTTGGCTGACTGACGGCTGATGCCTGCATGAATAAAAACGCCCCGACTGGTTCGGGGCGTTTTTGTTTGTGGCGGTGTTGCGAGTCAACGCTGCTCGATGGCATACCGGCTCTGGACAAAGCCATTGTCCGAGGTACAGGTAGCGATGTGGCGAAGCTCACATTCACGACCGACGTGACTGAACAAGGGAACCCCCTGGCCCAGCAGAATCGGAATGCGGGTGATGATCAACTCACTGAGCAGGCCTGCTTCAAGAAATGCCTGGATGGTCTGGCCGCCGTCGATATAAAGATGTTTCATGCCGCGCTCGGCCAGTTGGTCGACGAGCGTGCTCACATCGGCTGCCAACACCTCCACCTTGCCCTGTAGGTGCGCAGGAATCTCTAAGGTCTTGTGGGAAAGCGCTATGACCGGCGTGCCCTCATAGGGCCACTCTGGAAAGGACAGTACTTTTTCCAGGGTCTTGCGCCCCATGACCAACCCGTCGACTGTTGCGATGAAGCTTTCATAAGTGATGCCATTCAAGCCCGAACTTTCATATTCCGGTCGGTGCAGCCACTCAATATCCCCATCTGGTCGGGCAATAAAACCGTCAATGCTTGCTGCGATAAAGACGGAACATTTGATCCTCATGGGTGGTAAAACTCCTTTTTTATCAAGTGGAATCAAGACGGTATCACTTTAGCGCCTGCACGTTGGCGGCTAATGGGAGCGACGTGGTGGTTGAGCCGACGCAAGGTCCTCCGAAGCGTTGATCAACAACGTCTTTGGATCTGTTCCTTTGCGCACGATCAAGATGCCATGGCCTTCAGCAGACCGCTTTGTTTCAGTAGGAGGGTTCAGCGGTGAGCCGCTGCGTGAAGCGAGGTTGAGTCTGATGGCGGGCTTGGGCTGTGTTTGATCATGGTAAAGCTCCTAGAGGTTGGAGCTACTATCCATCGCTGCGAAACGATACCGGGTGGCAGCTGTACGCAGGTTCGCAGACCGGGACTCTAGGGACCCGGCATACCCGAAGGTATCCCGCGCACAGCCGCCATAACATCAAGCATAAAAAAGCGCCCGCTATCTTATGGGGGACGCTGTGCGTCTAGAGTTTAACCGGGCTGCGAAATATAACCCTTCCGGTAGTTGGTTAAAGGAACGGATCTATTTAGCGCCCTGCGGGAGCAATGGTCGCAAGTGTTTGCCGCCGCCCAGCGCGTTTTGGTGTTGATTCATAGTGGGCAATGGTGGGCCTATTACTAAATTTACTCGTGATTAAATAGGTTCGTTCCTTTTGTTCCGGTTTTTATCAAGGTTTCTGGAAAAATAAGTTGGAAGTTGAACCCTGAATTTTCTTTGCTTTTCCTTTTTCTACGTACTCGCTGAACTCTCGCTCGATCGTCGTCTTGTTAGTGTATTTTTTGTATTTTTTTGGGACTTCGCATGCGTAAATGTAAAGTCTCCATGAGTCGAAGCCATCAACTCGGCCTTCGGGGCCGTAATCGAAGTCAATACATTTCTCGGATATGTAAACCCTGCAGCCGATTCCATGTAGTTCGTACGTTGCGTCATCGCTGAGCTTTCCGCGCTGCGGGATTTTTTTTGAACGCCACAGTCCTAGGATATTTTTTGTACCAAAAGATAATTCAAGTAAGTTGGTTGCCTTTTCAACTTCCTCTAAGTATTCGCTGATTAGGTCTTCTAGCGTCTGAGTTTTCATTTTCTTGACCTTTCTAGCCTATCTGGTCCAGCGGTTTTTGAAGAGTTCACTACGTCATTTATGCTGCTAAATGAGGCGTGGTGGTTTTCTATATTGTCAATCAGTCTTATGGTGACAAGTGTATGTGTTCGCCTTGCTGCAGACGCCCGATGGTGCCCATCAATAATATAACGCTGCTCGTTATATTCGATTACGTCAATAGGGGTGTTTTTGTTGTAGCCATTGCTTCGCATGTTACTAGAAATCTCCTCAACTCGTTTGGTTGACCGTTTTCCCTCAATACTGTGCGTACGATTCAGAGTTCGGGCATCAACTTCGTGAATTAGAGGCAGTGAGGGTAAACCCTCATCTATTGCTGCATTGTGGGGGGAGTCGGCGCTACTTCCCTTCGACTTGCAGCCATCCCCACCCGGACACGCATTCAACCCCAACGGATCCACCCACCCCGTAGGGTTAGGCGCATACAAATACCCGTTCACCCCACCCGCCAACTTCACCGGGTCGGGCGTCAGGTAGCGTCCGTTATCCGGATTGTAGTAGCGATGCCGGTTGTAGTGCAGCCCGCTCTCCCGGTCGAAATATTGCCCCTGAAAACGCAGCGGGTTATCGACGGTGCTCTCGTCCAGCCGGGTGATTTTTCCGTAGGCTTGGTAATGGGCTGACCAGACGATTTTGCCGTCCGTATTCGTCAGTTCCTGCGGTGTACCCAGGTGGTCCAGCTGGTAGTGGTACGCCTGGGTATTGGCCGGACCAAAGCCTTCCAGCAAGGCCAGCGGCCTGAAGCTATCCGGCTCGTAGAGATAGCTGCGATGCTGCCCCGCCGTGTGCTCGGCGATGACGTTGTCGCCTTGCCAGAAAAACTCAGTGGTTTTGCCCGCCACGGTTTTGTTGATGCGCCGCCCAAATGGGTCATAGCGATAACTGGCCTGGCTGCCGTCCGGTTGCGTCACGCCGATCAGGCGGTGCTGGCAGTCGTAGCGGTATTCGGTGACTAACTGCTGCGCGCGGCCACGGCGTTCGCGTATGAGGTTTCCGAAGGCGTCGTAGTCGTAATGCCGGTCGCCTTGCAGTA
>NZ_JAAQWS010000025.1:0-76576 GCF_012985645.1 Pseudomonas sp. WS 5410
ATGAGTCGATGCACCTGAACTTCGGGATCGACGTGATCAACCAGATCAAAATCGAAAACCCACACCTGTGGGATGCCGACATGAAGGAAGAAGCGACCCAGATGATCCTGCAAGGGACCCAGCTGGAAATCGAATACGCACGCGACACCATGCCGCGCGGCGTGTTGGGCATGAACGCGGCGATGATGGAGGACTACCTCAAGTTCATCGCCAACCGTCGCCTGTCGCAGATCGGCTTGAAAGAAGAATACCCAGGGACCACTAACCCGTTCCCGTGGATGAGCGAGATCATGGACTTGAAGAAAGAGAAGAACTTCTTTGAGACCCGGGTGATCGAGTATCAGACTGGTGGGGCGTTGAGCTGGGATTGATCCAATGCTATCGCCGGTTTGCCGGCGATAGCGATCTATCAGGCGCCACGCATCAGTTCGAGACTTGCTCAAGAAAGATCAGTTTCAGGGGTTCCTGGAGCAAGTCATCCGCCGTGGCGGCAAAGCGCTGGAAGTACGGCATTGCGAAATGCGCATCGAGGGCCGCCTGGTTTTTGAACGCTTCACGCATATAGAACGTGCCCGGCTCATCACGCAGTTCGAACAACACGTAATCCAGGTTGCCAGGCTCGGTGCGGGTTGGCTCGACCAAGGCCAGCAGGCCTGCCTTGAGTGCTTGTTCCTGGCCTGGCTTGGCCTTGAGTACGGCGATGGATATCAAAGGTTTGGTCATGCTGGCGACTCCGTTGGTAGGTTGGCTGGCACATGCAGCGAGCATCATACACAGCGATAAGCCCATGGCTTTGATCAGGGTGGTCATTGGAAATCCTCAAGCACAATCTTGCCCCGCGCCTTGCCGCTTTCGACCAGGGCATGGGCGCTGCGCATGTTGGCCGCGTTGATCGCACCGAAATGTGCGCCCAGGGTGGTGTGCAACACGCCCTGGTCGATCAGTTGTGCAACCCGGTTGAGCAGGTGGTGTTGCTGGATCATATCCGCCGTTTCAAACAACGAGCGGGTGAACATCAGTTCCCAGTGCAAGGACAAGGATTTGAGCTTGAGCGGCATCACATCCAGGCTGGCGGGATCGTCGATCAACCCCAGCCGCCCTTGTGGGCGCAGCACTTCGACCAGTTGCGGCAGGTACTCCTCGGTATGCGTGAGGCTGGCGACATGGCTGACCGCGTCAATGCCCAACGCTTGGAGCTGGGCCAGCATCGGCCGGCGATGGTCGATCACATGATGGGCCCCCATGCGCTGGACCCACCCAATGGTTTCCGGGCGCGAAGCCGTGCCGATCACCGTCATGTTGGTGAGTTGACGGGCCAGTTGCACCAGGATCGAACCCACGCCGCCGCCAGCACCCACCACCAGCAGCACATCGCCCTCGCCGCCGCCTTCGGTCACGCCCAGGCGGTCGAACAGCAGCTCCCAGGCGGTGATCGAGGTCAGCGGCAAGGCGGCGGCGTGCGCCGCATCCAGTGTGCGCGGACGATGGCCGACGATGCGCTCATCAACCACCTGGAACTCGCTGTAGCTGCCGGAGCGGATCAGGGAGCCGGCGTAGTACACCGCGTCGCCCGGTTTGAACAGGGTCACGTCGGCGCCCACCTGGCGCACGATGCCCGCCGCGTCCCAGCCGAGGATTTTCGGCTCCTTGGCAAAGGTGCCGGAACGCACCTTGGTATCGACCGGGTTGACCGCCACGGCCTGCACTTCCACCAGCAGGTCCCGAGGGCCCGGCTGGGGGGCTTCGATATTCACATCAATCAGCGAGCGCGGGTCGTCGATGGGCAGGCCATGCTCGGTAAAGGTAATTGCTTTCATGGGAACTCACGAGTGATGAGGGGCGATGGCCCTCGATGGCTTGCATCTTTACCGTTCCCAGGGAGAAGAAAAATCGACAAAATGCAGCAACACTTTCATTTTTGGAGTGAAAATGATCCGCATCGATGATCTCGGGCTGTTTCTGCGCAGCGCCGCCCTGGGCAGTTTCACCGCCGCGGCCGTGGAGGCCAACCTGTTGCCGGGCCAGGTCGCGGCGGCGATCAAGCGCCTGGAGCGGGAGCTGGAGGTACGCCTGTTTACCCGCACCACCCGCAGCCTGCGCCTGAGCGCCGAGGGCGAACAGTACCTGCCCACCGCCCGTGGCGTGCTGGAGCAATTGGAGCTGGGCCGCGAACGCTTGCGCGGCGATGACGCGCCACTGCGTGGCACCTTGCAGATCGCCGCGCCGTCGGACCTGGGGCGCAATATCCTGCTGCCGATGCTCACCGAGTTTCGCCGCCAGCACCCTGAGTTGAGCTTGCGCTTTCTGGTGTCGGACCAGGTCACCAACCTGTTTCGCGACCCGGTGGACGTGGCTCTGCGTTATGGCTGGAACGAGGACGCCAATTACATCGCCCTGCCCCTGGCACCCTGGAACCGCCGGGTGCTGGTGGCATCACCGGACTACGTGGCGCGCCACGGCACACCGACATCCGTCGACGACCTGACCCGGCACCCGTGCCTGCTCTACCTGCAAAACGGCCGCCTGCATGACCGCTGGGAGCTAGGCGAACAGACCGTGCAAGTCACCGGCCCCCTGTTCAGTGACGACGCCGATGTGGTGCGGCGCTGGGCCGTCGCCGGTGAAGGCATCGCCTACAAGACCTGGCTGGATGTGTATGCCGATGTGCAGGCCCAGCGCCTGGTGGTGCTGTTGCCGGAGATTCCCGGGGATGTGTACCCCTTGAGCTTCGCCTGCCCCCATCGCGGGCAGATGTCGCGGGCGGTCACCCAGTTGTATCAGTGGTTGAACCAGCAGTTCAGCGCTCTGCAGCGCCTTTGAACCCTTTTGTAGTGAATTAGGAAAGACGCGGTTTTTATGCCCAATCAAACCATCAAGACGCCGTGCGTCGGCCTGTGTTCCACAGTGTATGGCGACCTGGTGTGCCGTGGCTGCAAGCGCTATCACCATGAAGTCATTCAGTGGAATGGCTACAGCGCCGAGGAAAAACAAGCGGTCTGGCTGCGCCTTGAGCAGTTGCTGGTGCAGGTCATGACCAGCAAGCTGGAGGTGTTTGACCCGGCGCGCCTGCGCCAGCAACTGGAAGAGCGCAAGATCCGTTTTATGCCGCACCAGTCGCCTTATTGCTGGGCCTATCAACTGATTGCCCGGGGCGCGCGGGTGATTTCCAGGCTGGATGCGTATGGCTTGGCGTTGCTGCCGGAGTTTCGCGAGCGGCACCTGGCGGATTTGCGTGATGCGATTGATCGGGAGTTTTTCCTGCTGTCGCAGGCGCATTACCAACGCTACATCGCGCCGGATTTTTTGCGCGAGGCGTTTGGGCCGGCGTTGATTGCTACCCTCTAAAGCACACCCAAAACCCCCTGTGGGAGCGGGTTTGTGTGGGAGCGGGCTTGCTCGCGAAGGCGGTGGGTCAGTCACCTATGCACCAACTGACACTACGCCTTCGCGAGCAAGCACGCTCCCACATTTGGTCCTCATTTACCTTGAGGTGTCAGTGAGTCCACGACGCCGCACGCTCGGTGTGCAGGCCGTATCGCTCAATCGCCCGCTGACACACCTGCGCCTCCAGGCTGCCCTGTTCCACCAGGGCGGCCAGCGCGGCGAGCACGATGTGGTGGCGGTCCACCTCGAAGAAATCGCGCAACGCCGCACGGGTGTCGCTGCGCCCGAAGCCATCGGTGCCGAGCACGGTGTAGTGGGCCCCCAGGTAGGAACCGATCATCTGCGGCACCGCCCGCACGTAGTCCGAGACGGCAATCACCGGCGCGCCGTCGGGCAGGCAGGTCGCCAGGTGGCTGCACTGTGGGCTTTGCAGTGGATGCAGGCGGTTCCAGCGCTCCACCTCACGCGCATCGCGGGCCAGTTCGCTGAAGCTGGTCACGCTGAATACCTCGCTGTCGATCTGCCAATCGTCCGCCAGTAACTGCGCGGCGGCCTGGGCCTCGCGCACCAGGGTGCCGGAGCCGAGCAGGCGCACCTTGGCCCCGGCACTGCCCTCAAGGCGGTACATGCCCTTGATAATCGCCGCCTCGACGCCTTCGGGCAGGGTCGGTTGCGGGTAGTTTTCGTTCATCAGGGTCACGTAGTAGAACTCGTCCACATCGTGCTCAAGCATCTGGCGCATGCCGTGGTCGAGAATCACCGCAAATTCGCCGGCAAACGCCGGGTCGTAAGCACGGCAGTTGGGCACGGTCGCGGCCATCAGGTGGCTGCTGCCGTCCTGGTGCTGCAGGCCCTCGCCGCCCAAGGTGGTGCGCCCCGCCGTGGCGCCGAGCAAAAAGCCGCGGGCGCGCTGGTCGGCGGCGGCCCAGATCAGGTCGCCCACGCGCTGGAAACCGAACATCGAGTAGTAGATGTAGAACGGCAGCATGCGCAAGCCATGCACCGAGTAGCTGGTGGCCGCCGCGACCCAGGAACTGATAGCGCTGGCTTCACTGATGCCTTCCTCAAGGATCTGCCCGTCGGTGGCTTCGCGATAGCTGAGGATCGAACCGATGTCTTCCGGCTCGTAGCGCTGACCGACGCTGGAATAAATGCCGATCTGCTTGAACAGGTTGGCCATGCCGAAGGTGCGTGCCTCGTCGGCGACAATCGGCACGATGCGCGGGCCCAGGGCCTTGTCTTTGAGCAGGTTGCTGAGCATGCGCACAAAGGCCATGGTGGTGGACATTTCCTTGCCTTCGGCCTGGGTCGCAAAACCGCCGTAGCCACTCACTGGCGGCACAGGCACCGGTTCAGCGCTCTGGCTGCGGCTGGGCACATAACCGCCCAAGGCTGCGCGGCGCTGGTGCAGGTAGCGCATTTCGGCGCTGTCGGCGGCGGGTTTGTAGAAGCTCAGAGATTCGGTCTGCTCGTCGCTCAGGGGCAACTGGAAGCGGTTGCGAAAGCCGATCAGCGCGTCGCGATCGAGTTTTTTCTGCTGGTGGGTGGTCATCTTGCCCTGCCCGGCCTCGCCCATGCCAAAGCCTTTCTTGGTCTGGGCCAGGATTACCGTAGGGCGCCCCTTGACCCGCCGCGCGGCGTGATAGGCAGCATGGATTTTCAGCATGTCGTGGCCGCCGCGCTTGAGACGGTCGATCTGCTCATCGCTCAAGCCGGCCGCCAGCTTGGCCAGGGATTCATTTTGGCCAAAGAAGTGCTCGCGGTTATAGGCACCGTCCTTGGCGGCAAAGGTCTGGAACTGCCCGTCCACGGTCTGGGACAAGGTGCGCACCAACGCGCCGTCCTCATCCTTGGCCAGCAAGGCGTCCCAGTCCGAACCCCACACCAGCTTGATCACGTTCCAACCGGCACCGGCAAACAGTGCCTCCAGCTCATCGATGATCCGGC
Source organism: Pseudomonas sp. WS 5410 (assembly GCF_012985645.1). Classification (NCBI taxonomy): domain Bacteria; kingdom Pseudomonadati; phylum Pseudomonadota; class Gammaproteobacteria; order Pseudomonadales; family Pseudomonadaceae; genus Pseudomonas; species Pseudomonas sp. WS 5410. The sequence continues at coordinate 5,332 of NZ_JAAQWS010000025.1, forward strand.
CATTACCGCGCACCGGGCCATCGAGGCGTTGCAGGTTGCAGTTGACCACCCAGGTCAGGTTGTCCAGGCCTTCGCGGGCGGCCAGGGTCAGGGCTGACATGCTTTCCGGCTCGTCCATCTCGCCATCGCCGAACACACCCCAGACGTGCCGGTCGGTGGTGTCCTGCAAGCCGCGATGGTGCAGGTAACGCATAAAGCGCGCCTGGAAAATCGAGCTGATCGGGCCTATGCCCATGGAGCCCGTGGGGAACTGCCAGAAGTCCGGCATCAACCACGGGTGCGGATAGCTCGACAGGCCACGGGCGCCGGCCTTGACCGCGCCCAGCTCCTGGCGATAGTGGGCCAGGTCCTGCTCGCTCAGGCGCCCCTCAAGAAAGGCCCGCGCGTAAATACCGGGCGCGGAATGCGGCTGGTAGAACACCAGGTCGCCGCCAACGTTGTCGTGACGGGCACGGAAAAAATGGTTGAAACCCACCTCGAACAGGTCCGCCGCGCTGGCATAGCTGGCGATATGGCCACCCAACTCGCCATAGGCCTGGTTGGCACGCACCACCATGGCCAGGGCGTTCCAGCGCACCAGCGAGGCCAGGCGCTCTTCGGTGGCCAGGTCGCCGGGAAAGTGTGGCTGCTGGTCTACGGCGATGCTGTTGATGTAGGGCGTGCCATGGCGCGGTTTCCAACCGATGGCTGGCGTATTGCCGGCATCGGCCAGCATATCGAGGATCTCCCGCGCGCGCTCCGGGCCGGCATGGCGTACCAGGGAGTCCAGGGCGTCGCGCCACTCGGTGAGCTCCTGCTGGTCAATGGCTGTTTGATTGACTGTCTTTACGAAACCGTTCATGGGCACCTCCGAGCTGTTTTTTCCAGTTTATGTCTGCCCAAAAGGATTTTTTGACTATTCTGGGTAGGTCAAAGGACGATTTGCAGCACAAAACGCTTAAACATGGCTGATTAAAAGCACGTTGTGCTTCCTTCACCTGAGTCAACGCAATTGTGTTTAAAATGCCGCCCGTTTAATGATCGACGCTGCCCGATGACCCCAGACGCCCTCGCCCTGCTCCACACTCACTTGCTGACCGCCCTGCGTGACGTGCCGGTGGAAACCCGTCGCCTGTTCCACGGCCGGGGTCGTTGCTGGCCGGGGCTGGAGCAGTTGACCGTGGATTGGCTGCAAGGCGTGGTGCTGGTTTCGTTGTTCAAGGAGCCTGAGCCCGCGCAACTGCAAGCCTTGCAACACCAACTGCGCGAGCTCTGCGAAAGCCGCGAATGGCAACAGGCCGGCGCCCACACTCTGGCCCTGCAACATCGCTACTTGCCGCAAAGCACCACCGAATGGCTGTGGGGCGAGAGGATCGAGGAATTGACCATCACCGAAGGCGGCCTGCGTTATCGCATCGACCTGGGCAAAAAGCAGAACAGCGGGCTGTTTCTGGATATGCGCTACGGCCGCAACTGGGTGCGCGAACACGCCCGTGGCTTGCGGGTGCTGAACCTGTTTGCCTATACCTGCGGGTTTTCCGTGGCCGCCATCGAGGGCGGGGCCGAGCATGTGGTCAACCTGGATATGGCCCGTGGCGCCCTGAGCCGGGGTCGCGACAATCACCGGCTCAATGGCCATGACCTGGGCAAGGTGAGCTTCCTGGGGCATGACTTGTTCAAGTCCTGGGCGAAAGTCACCAGCAGCGGCCCCTATGACCTGGTGATCATCGACCCGCCGTCATTTCAGAAAGGCAGCTTCCTGCTGACCAAGGACTACCAGCGCGTGCTGCGTCGCCTGCCCGACCTGCTGACACCCCAAGGCACGGTCTTGGCCTGCATGAATGACCCGGCGCTGGGCGAAGACTTCCTGATCGAGGGCGTCACCCGCGAAGCGCCGGGGCTGCGTTTTGAGCAGCGCCTGGCAAACCCGCCGGAATTTCCCGACATTGATCCGCAAAGTGGTCTGAAGGCCCTGGTGTTCCGTCAGGGCTGATGCCGAATCCTTCTGCGCTTGCTACGCTCAACCTAAGGCCTTGGTGGTGAACCTTATCCCCTCCTTCCCGGTCGATACCTGCATCCCTTGGCCAGATTCGACGCTCAACCGCCGTCGGCTGCCCCGTTTCACCTTTTGGAGAACGCCCCTGTGATATCGACCCTGCATGTAGCCAGACTCAAAGCCTGGGGCGCCCATGGCTTTACCGCCACCGGCGTGGTGCTGGCCTTCCTTGCGACGCTGGCGCTGCTGGAGAACCAACCCAAGGCCTGCCTGCTGTGGCTGGGCCTGGCGTTGATTGTGGATGGCGTGGACGGGTCGCTGGCGCGGCGGGTCAATGTGCAGACCGTGCTGCCAAGCTTCGATGGCTCGGTACTGGACCTGGTGATTGACTACCTGACGTATGTGTTTATCCCGGCGCTGTTTATCTACCGCTATATCGACCTGCCGGACTTCACCCACCTGTTCACCGTCTCGGTGATCCTGGTGTCGTCGTTGTTCTGCTTCTGCAACGTCAATATGAAGAGCAAGGACAACTACTTCCAGGGCTTCCCCGCAGCCTGGAATGTGGTGGCGCTGTGTGTCTACATTATCGACCCGGACGCCTGGATAACCTTGGCCACAGTGATCGGCCTGGCGCTGCTGACGGTGACGCCGATGAAGTTCCTGCACCCGTTCCGGGTCAAGCGCTTTATGCCGATCAATATTGCGGTGACTACGGTGTGGCTGCTGTGCAGCCTGTTGCTGGTGATCGACCAGCCGTACACCAACAAGCTGACCATGGGCTTGTGGTTGTTGATGTCGGCGTATTTCCTGGGGATTTGTATCTGGCGTACGGCGATGGAGTGGTTGGATAAATCGCGCAAGGCATAACCCGTGAAGTGTTGTGGCGAGCCGCCCTCGCCACAGCACCCCAGCGCAAGACCGGCAGTCAGAACGCCAGTTTGAAACCAATCAACCCCAGCATCACCGCCAGGCACGGACGCAGCAGCTCATCCGGCACCCGGCCGGACATATGGCTGCCGAAGTAGATACCCGGCAGCGAGCCCATCAGCAAGAACCCCAGCAAATGCCAGTCCATATTACCCATGCTCGCATGCCCGAGGCCCGCGACCAGGGTCAGAGGGACTGCGTGGGCGATTTCGGTGCCCACCAGGCGCTTGGTGGCCAAAAACGGGTACAGGATAAACAGCGCCACGGTGCCCAGGGCGCCGGCACCGATGGAGGTCAGGGCAACCATGGTGCCGAGGATCGCCCCAGTGAATACCGTCAACCCATTCAGGTTGCGCGGGCTCATATGGTAGTTGTCGCCCGCATGGCGCTGGGCAAAGGCCAACAATCGCTTCTTGAACAGAATCGCCAGGGCCGTCAGCAACAGCACCACACCCAGGGCTTGCTTGATTACTTCGTTCATCGCGCTGGGATCGGTATGCAGGCTCTTGAGGAACCACAGCGTCAGCAACACCGCCGGCACACTGCCCAGGGTCAGCCAGCCGGTGATGGTCCAGTCGATGTTCTTGTTCTTGCCATGCACCAGCACCCCACCGGATTTGGTGATGGCGGCATACAGCAGGTCGGTACCCACGGCGGTCGCCGGGTTGATGCCGAACCACAGCAGGATCGGGGTCATCAACGACCCTCCACCGACGCCGGTCATGCCGACGATAAAACCAACAATCAGGCCCGCCACCACAAAACCAAAATTACCCACATCCATTACAGCTACCTGCGGCCTTATAAAATTCTGGCGGCAGCATAGCGATTTTTCTTATAACTACTTATATCAATACGATCTGACTTTATTCCTTTTGTGTTTTGCAGATTTATTTGCCGCGCCGTGCATCCAATCGGCCACGCCGTGAGTAGTACAGGAAGCAGCCGCAGCGCTGCTCAGCTGTTCACCCTTACGGAGAGACACCGATGAACGCTAAACCCCTGCTCTGCCTGACCTGCCTGCTGATTGCCGCACCGGCGGCCTTTGCCCAGACCAGCCTGCCTGACAGCATCAAGGTGCCGGACGGGCACAAGCTGATCCTGGAAACCACCGGTGTCGGCGAAATCACCTACGAATGCCGCGACAAGGCCAACGCTGCCGGCCAGACCGAATGGGTCTTTGTCGGCCCCAAGGCGGTGCTCAACGATCGTAGCGGTAAGCAAGTGGGTACCTACTTCGGCCCGCCTGCCACCTGGCAGGCCAAGGACGGTTCGAAAGTCACCGGCACCCAACTGGCCGTGGCGCCGTCCAGCGCCGGCAACCTGCCCTATCAGTTGGTCAAGGCCAATCCGGCTGAAGGCCAGGGTGCCATGACCGGCGTCAGCTATATCCAGCGCGTGGCGCTCAAGGGTGGCGTGGCGCCGAGTGCCGAATGCAGCACCGCCACCAAGGGCCAGCAGCAAGTGGTGAAGTACCAGGCGGACTACCTCTTCTGGGCGGCCAAATGACTCGCCCGGCCAGAAAACTCGTCTAAGCTGCTGCGATAGCACCCCGGCCACTCTGGGCCGGGGGTTGACCCTGAAATGGCGGCCCCAGTCCTTGCCCGAACTTCTCTTTGACTATGAAGCCTGCCTGTTGGCCTGCGCCCGTGGCGAACAGCAAGCCTTGCGTCAGTTGTATGAACACGATTGCGCCCGTCTGCTCGGCGTGGCCAAGCGCATCGCACGGGACACGGCCCTGGCAGAGGACATCGTGCATGAGGCATTTATCAACATCTGGAACGGCGCCAGCGGGTTCGACCCGCGCCGGGGTTCGGCCCGTGGCTGGGTGTACAGCGTGACCCGGCATATGGCGCTCAACGTTATGCGTAAAAGTCAGCGTGAGGTCGCGCTCAGTGATGAGCACGAACGCACACTGGTGGCTGAGCCCACGGCCGAGCACTTCGAGTACCGCGCCCGCAGCGGCAAGGTTTATCAGTGCCTGGAGCATCTGGAACCGTCGCGTCGCAGTTGCCTGTTGCATGCGTATGTCGATGGCCTGTCCCACAGTGAAATCGCACAGAAACTGGACACCCCGCTGGGGACTGTCAAAGCCTGGATCAAACGCAGCCTCGCGGCCTTGCGTGAGTGCATGGCATGACACCCGACGAATTGGACGAACTGGCCAGCGAATACGTGCTGGGGACCTTGGCCGCAGATCAACGTTTGCAGGTGCAGCAACGCCTGGAACACGACGCGCCCTTGCGCGCGGCGGTGGATGCCTGGGAACAGCGCCTGCTGCCCCTGACCGAACTGGCCGAGCCGCTGGCGCCGTCGCGCTACCTGTGGCGACGCATTGAACGCAGCCTGGGCCATCACACCCTGGGCGATGCGCGGTCGATGCCGTGGTGGAACCTGCTCGCCCTGTGGCGTGGCCTGGCCGGTGCAGGCTTGTTGGCCAGTCTGGTGCTGGCCACACTGCTGCTGACCCGCCCCGCCGCCGTCAACCCGACCGCCTACGTGGTGGTGCTGATGGCGCCACAGAGCCAGGCGCCGGGCTGGGTGATCCAGGCCAGCAACGATCAGCAAATCCAGCTGATCCCCCTGGGCGTGGTGCAGATACCGGCAGACAAGGCGCTGGAGTTCTGGACCAAGGGTGATGACTGGCAAGGCCCGGTTTCGCTTGGGTTGGTCAAGCCGGGGCAAAGCCTGTCGATCCCCCTGGATAAACTGCCGCCGCTGGCGCCCAACCAACTGTTCGAGCTGACCCTGGAAGGCCCCAATGGCTCGCCGACCGGCAAGCCGACCGGGCCGATCCAGGCGATTGGCCGTGCGGTAAAGGTGATCTAGCACTGGATTAAAACGCCGACTCGCGCCATCCTCCGCGTTTTACGCCGCCTTATCTGCGGCGCTTGACGCTCAAAGGATATGTTCATGCACGACCACGCCCTCGCCCCTGCCGATTTCGAGTTCATCGAAGACATTCTGCTCAAATACGGCGACGACAACTCGGTGTTGAACCTGGCCGAGCTCGACGGCTACTTCACGGCCCTGGTGTCCGGCCCGGCGCCGGTGGACGTTGCCATCTGGTTCCCGGCCATCTGGGGTGGGCAGGTCCCGGCCTGGGAAAGCAAGGAAGAACTCGGGCAGTTTATCGACCTGTGCACGCGCCATCTCAACCGCCTTGCCCTGCAGTTGGCCAGCGATGCCCAGGGTTTTGAGGCACGCTTTGAACAAACCGAACACCAGGACCAGCCGCTGACCCTCGCCGAGGAGTGGTGCTTTGGCTATATCCGTGGCGCCGCGATCAGCGAATGGCCGCCCCTGCCGAGCGAACAGGCGGCACAGTTGGAAGCCATCTCCTGGTGCGCCGAGCAGGACAACTTCGAATTGCCGGCCGACCTGGATGTCGCCGCCCATCAGCAGCAGGTGGCGCGCATCGAACCAGCCGCCAGGGCCTTGCATGCCTATTGGCTGAGCCAGCGCGGTTAAACCTGCGCCACGATTTGACCCTGCCGTGCCGGATGGTCGATTATTCGTTTCCGCCAGCCGGCCACTCCCAGCCACCGCGCCTTGAATCAGGAGCCTTGTACCTTGAGTTCGCAGAAAACCGTGACCGTGACACCGCCCAACTTTCCATTGCACGGCAAGGTAGCGCCTCCCGGCTCCAAATCCATTACCAACCGCGCCCTGTTGCTGGCGGCCCTGGCCAAGGGCACCAGCCGCCTGAGCGGCGCGCTGAAAAGCGACGACACCCGACATATGTCCGTGGCCTTGCGCCAGATGGGCGTGACCATTGATGAGCCGGATGACGTGACCTTTGTCGTCACCGGCCACGGCAAACTGCAACTACCGGCGCAACCCCTGTTCCTGGGCAACGCCGGCACCGCAATGCGCTTTCTTACGGCCGCCGTGGCGACCGTGGAAGGCAGCGTGGTACTGGATGGCGACGCGTACATGCAAAAGCGCCCGATCGGCCCGCTACTGGCGACCCTGAACCAGAACGGCATCCAGGTTGAAAGCCCCACCGGCTGCCCGCCCGTGACCGTGCATGGGCGCGGCAAGGTGCAGGCCAAGCGCTTCGAGATCGACGGCGGCCTGTCCAGTCAGTACGTGTCGGCGCTGTTGATGCTCGCGGCGTGCGGCGAGGCCCCTATCGAGGTGGCCCTGACCGGCAAGGATATTGGCGCCCGTGGCTATGTCGACCTGACCCTGGATTGCATGCGCGCGTTCGGCGCCCAGGTGGACGTGGTCAACGACAGCACCTGGCGCGTGGCCCCCACCGGCTACACCGCCAACGATTATCTGATCGAACCCGACGCTTCGGCGGCCACCTACCTATGGGCGGCTGAAGTACTCACGGGCGGCAGCATCGACCTGGGCGTCGCGGCCCAGGACTTCACCCAGCCCGACGCCAAGGCCCAGGCCGTGATCGCGCAATTCCCGCAGATGCCGGCCACAGTGGTCGGCTCGCAGATGCAGGACGCCATCCCGACCCTCGCAGTGCTGGCGGCGTTCAACAACACCCCGGTGCGGTTCACCGAACTGGCCAACCTGCGGGTCAAGGAATGCGACCGCGTCCAGGCCCTGCATGACGGCCTCAACGAGATCCGCCCGGGGCTGGCGACCATCATCGGTGACGACTTGCTGGTGGCCAGCGATCCGGCGTTGGCGGGCACTGCGTGCACCGCACTGATCGACACCCACGCCGACCACCGCATCGCCATGTGCTTTGCGCTGGCAGGCCTGAAAGTCTCGGGCATCAGGATTCAGGACCCGGACTGCGTGGGCAAGACCTATCCTGAGTACTGGAACGCCCTGGGCAGCCTGGGCGTGCAACTGACCTACTAAGCCGTCAGCACCAGCGTGGGGAGGGAGTGATCATGACAATTCGCCAACCCTGCCCACCGGCTGTGTGTGACTGCGAGCGCGAGCAACTGCTCGAGGCCCCCGGTGCCGACCAGCGCATCCTGCAACTGACCCGCCAGGAAGAAAAAAAGCTGCTCGAACGCCTGGAAAACCTGCAAAGCCTGGCCGACCTGGAACGCATGCAACACCTGATGCACCAGCAACTGGGCATCCGCGTGCATATCGCCCCGGGGCATACCGAAGTCAAAAGCATGCGCGGGATCCAGATCGTCATCGACGACCTGCCGGGGCTGTGTCGCAAGACGCGGCAGTCGATTCCGGCAGCCATTCGCAAAGGGATGGAGAAACGGCCGGAGATTGCTTATCGGTTGCTGGATGCCCATGACCTGTTTCGCGACAGCCCGCCGTTGTTGTGAGCAACGGGCTTGATCAGACCCGTTGCCACAACAGCCGCCGATCAGGCCAAGCGGTTTTGCACAAACACCTGGGCCTTGCGCGCCATCTGATCGAAATGCCGGTCTCGCTGTTTCTCGGCGTCGATCATCGCGCGCTTGCCGTGTTTGTTTAGCAAATAGGTATGAATCTGCCGCACTTCCAGGGAGCTGTAGATCGACGCCACATCCAACACGCCCATCAGGCCATCGGTGCTGTAGTCACGGGTATTCATCAATACCTGAGTGCCTCGCACGCCGCGCACCTGAAAGCCCATGGCTTCGAACGCCGGGACTTTTTCCACCGCGCAGGTCAGTTCGCCATGGGGGTAACGGCCGAGCATGTCGTCCATCATCGCCCGCGCCACGCCCTGGCGGCGGTGGCTGGCATGCACGGCCATATAGGTCACGCCGCAAGCCTCAGGATCGTCCTTGACCGGCAGGTACAGCAGGAAGCCAATGACCTTGGCCGGATCCTGCTCATCCATCGCGACAATCAGCTCAACCGCAATGCCCTTGCCCCCGCCCAACGCTTCCAGGTACAGGTGCACTTCGTAGCCGATTGCATATTGGTAGATGTTGTACAGCAGGTTGCTCGGCGGGATGGCGACCATGCTGATATCGGTCAGGTAGTCGACCACCATCTGCAGAATCTGGCTGTTGACCGGCTCGGGGCATGGGCTTGCGTAGTGGGTAAGGGTGAACATCGAATTCCTGTTTCCTGGTATTTCGCATCAAGGCTGGCGGGATTGTACCCGTTCTGCGCCACACACCTCGCGCAAACAGCCACGCAACCAGCGATGCGCGAGGTCGGCATCCAGGCGTGGATGCCAGAGCATCGCCACGCTGAACTCCGGGACGTCGACCGGCAGGGCAAAGCTGAACAGGCCATCGCGCAGGCCATGGGTATAACGCTCAGGGACGCTGGCGATCAGGTCGGTCCTTTGCGCCAGTGCCACGGCGGTGGAGAACCCGGTGACGATGGTCGCCACGTCACGCGTGAGGTGCAAGGCCTCAAGGGCATCGTCGATCTGCCCGCGCTCGCGCCCGCGCCGGGACACGTAGATATGCCGGCCGGCGGCGTAGCGTGCAGGGGTGATGGGCCCCTGGCTCAGTGGATGGCCGGCGCGGACCACGCCGATAAAGCGGTCGCGAAACAGTAACTGGGTCAGCACTTCGGGGTTGGCCGTGCTATCGACCACGCCGGTTTCCAGGTCCACGCCGCTGTCGCGCAGCGGTGTGCCGGGCTTATGCACAAAGTGCAGGCGTACGCCGGGCGCCTGCGCGGCGATATGGGCCAGCAGCGCCGGGCCAAAACTCTCGACAAACCCTTCGCTGGTGCGCAGCACAAAGGTCCGCTGCAGGCCCTTGAGGTCCAGGACCTGCAGCGGACGCAGCAGCGCTTCGGCATCCTGTACCAGTTGGCTGACCCGTTCGCGCAGTTCCAGGGCGCGTGGCGTCGGCACCAGGCCTCGGCCGGCGCGCACCAGCAACGGGTCACCGGTGGTTTCACGCAGCCGCGCCAACGCCCGGCTCATGGCCGAGGGGCTCAGGCCCAGGCGCTGGGCGGCACGGGCGACGCTGCCTTCTGCGAGCAGCACGTCCAGGGTGACCAACAGGTTGAAATCGGGAAGCGACACGGCGGCAATCCTCATCAGGCGTTTTACGCAGGTATAGAGTGCAACTGCTGCGTCTTCCGCCATGCTAGGCGAGACCATAGAGTGCGGGCAACGACTAGGTGCAGCACAAGGAAAATCCCATGACGTCCCCTACCCCACGCGGCGCGCTCGCCGGTTTATCGTTGTGCATGCTCCTGGCTGCACTGGGCACCAGCATTGCCAATGTCGGCCTGCCGCAGATGGCCGAGGGCTTTACGGCAGCCTTTGCAGCGGTGCAATGGGTGGTGCTGAGTTATCTGCTGGCGATCACGGCCGTGCTGGTTGGTGTGGGCCGCCTGGGGGATCGGTTCGGCCATCGACGCCTGCTGCTGGCGGGTGTGGCGGTCTTCGCCGTGGCATGCGCCCTGTGCAGCGCCGCGCCCTCCCTCGGTGCGTTGGTCGCGGCGCGGGCGCTGCAAGGGCTCGGCGCAGCGACCATGATGGCAATGACCATGGCGCTGGTCACCGCCACCGTGCCCAAGGAGCAGACCGGGCGCATCATGGGTTTGCTGGGAACGATGTCGGCGGTGGGTACCGGCTTGGGGCCGGCCATTGGTGGCGCACTGATTGCGGCGTCGGGCTGGCGCGCGCTGTTCCTGGTGATGCTGCCGTTGGCCGCCCTGGCGTTCGTGCTGGTGCAGCGCACACAGGCCGACAGAGATCCGCCACCACCCGCTGGCGGCCGCGTCAGTGTCTTCTCGGCACTCCATGACCGAGCCCTGGGCGCCGGGCTTGGCATGAGTACGCTGGTGGCGGCCGTGATGATGACCACCCTGGTCGCCGGGCCGTTTTACCTGAGCCATGGCCTAGGGCTGCATCCCACGCCAATGGGCCTGGCCATGGCTGTCGGCCCGTGCGTCGCGGCGCTCGCGGGCATACCGGCCGGGCGCCTGACCGACCGCTGGGGCAGCTATGCCACGACGCTTGGCGGCCTGTTGTGCATGCTCGCCGGCTGCTTGATGTTGGTGTTGCTGCCCTTGGGCGCTGCAGGTTATATCGGCGCGCTGGTGATCCTCACCCTGGGCTACGCGCACTTTCAGGCGGCCAACAACACAGCGGTAATGAGCAATCTGTCGGCGGACCGACGCGGCGTGATCGCGGGCTGGCTGAACCTGTCGCGCAATCTGGGCCTGATTATCGGCGCCTGGGCCCTGGGCGCGGTGTTTGCCTGGGGCACTGGCGATCTCCAGTCAGCCCTCCCCGCAGCAGTCGGCCAAGGCTTGCGCGTGACCTTTGCGGTGGCCGCAGGGCTGGTTGTGCTGGCGCTGCTGCTGGCCTTGGGGCGCCAGGTAAAAACGCTGCAAGCCACAGCGGCGCCTTGACAAGGGAAAATCGTAACAGCTATTGTCTGACAACCTGATCACCTAGGTTTTGCCATGCTTGAGCTTCAGCGTCCAGATTCCCTCGTTGTGCGTGTTGTCAGCGCCATACGGGCCGAGATTGACTCCGGACAACTGGCGCCCGAGTCGCGCCTGCCCACCGAGCAGCAATTGGCGGAACAGTTGAATGTCAGCCGTTCGGTGGTGCGCGAGGCGATTGCCCAGCTCAAGGCCGATGGTGTGCTGACCGCCCGCCGTGGCCTGGGCTCGTTTATTTCGCAGACCCCGGCCGGTACGGTGTTCCGCTTTCCGGAAAAGAATGGCCGACGCCCTGACCTCGCGCAAATGTTCGAAGTGCGCCTGTGGATCGAAACCCAGGCGGCCTCCATTGCCGCCCAACGCCGGGACGCCGACGACCTGCAACGCATGAAACGTGCCCTGCAGGAAATGCACGACAAGCGCGCCGACTTTGAGGCCGCTGCACTGGCCGACGTGGAGTTTCACCGGGCTATCGCCGACGCCAGCAAAAACGAGTATTTCGTCGCCTTCCACGACTTTCTGCGCAGCCAGTTGGCCAGCGCACGCAAGACCGCCTGGGAAAACTCGGCGTCGCGCTTTGCCAGCGGCTCGGCGGATGCCACCCAGGAACACCAGGCGTTGTACCAGGCCATCGTCGACGCCGATCCCCAGGGCGCTGCCGCCGCCGCCGAGGCGCATTTGCGTGCCGCCGCCAAACGCTTGCAACTGGAGCTGCCGGCCACCCATTGATCCATCGAACACCTATAAAGCGTGCCCGCGGGCACGCTGTTTTTTTAACAAAAACATTAGTCTGACAACCTGATAAGCAGACTGAAATGTACTGATTTAGGTAGCCCACATGATTTATGACTTTTGCATCATCGGTGGCGGCATTGTCGGCCTGGCCACCGCGATGGAGTTGCTCAAGCGCGAGCCCAACGCGTCCCTGGTGATCCTGGAAAAGGAACCAGTGCTGGCCAAGCACCAGACCGGCCATAACAGCGGCGTGATCCATGCCGGCATCTACTACGCACCCGGCAGCCTCAAGGCCGACCTGTGCAAGCGTGGCGCCGAGGCCACCAAACAGTTCTGCAGCGAGCATGGGATCAAGTTCGAGGTGTGCGGCAAATTGCTGGTGGCCTCAACGGCCCTGGAAGTGCAGCGCATGGAAGCGCTGTATGCGCGCTCGCAGCTCAACGGGATGAAGGTCGAGCGCCTGGACGCCGAGCAACTGCGGGCCCGCGAGCCGAACATCGTCGGTCTGGGCGGGTTGTTCCTCGATGCCACCGGGATAGTCGACTACCGCCAGGTCTGCGAAACCATGGCTGCAGTGATTCGCCGCAATGGGGGTGAGATCTGCCTGGAAAAAACCGTCACGGCGATTGCCGAAGACACCGACAAAGTCACCGTCAGCACCCACGACGGCGCTTGGCAAGCGCGGCACCTGGTGGTGTGCGCGGGCCTGCAATCGGACCGCCTGGCGACCCTGGCCGGGATTGATATCGACCACCAGATCATCCCCTTCCGTGGCGAGTATTTCCGCTTGCCGGCGTCGAAGAACAACATCGTCAACCACTTGATCTACCCGATCCCGGATCCGGAACTGCCGTTTCTGGGGGTGCACCTGACCCGCATGATTGATGGCAGCGTCACCGTCGGCCCCAATGCGGTGCTGGGCCTGGGCCGGGAGAACTACAAGAAGTTTTCCGTCAACTGGAAGGATGTGGCCGAGTACGCGCGCTTCCCCGGCTTCTGGAAAACCATCTGGCAGAACCTCGGCTCCGGCAGCGTGGAAATGAAGAATTCGTTGTTCAAGTCCGGCTACCTGGAGCAATGCCGCAAGTACTGCCCATCCCTGGAACTCGACGACCTGCTGCCCTACGAAGCCGGGATCCGCGCCCAGGCGGTGATGCGCGACGGCAGCCTGGTGCACGATTTCCTGTTCGCCCAGACGCCGCGCATGTTGCACGTGTGCAATGCGCCGTCACCGGCGGCCACCTCGGCGATTCCGATTGGCGAAATGATCGCCGACCGCATGTTCACCCCCAACTAAACACCCCCTCTAGGAGCTGTCTCGCCCCGCGAGGCTGCGATGACGGCGGCGCAGGCAACCAATGTATCGCCTGCCCCAGCGCTATCGCAGCCTCGCCAAGGCTCGACAGCTCCCACATTTGATCGCGTTCGCAACACCCTAATAAATATAATGACTGAGAAGGAAGTACAGCATGACGGCAAAAGCCCACAACCCGGCCACGGTGGAAACCCCGGCACAAACCAAGAAGCGCCTGCGCAAGGTGGCTGCTGCCACCATCTTCGGTTCGATGCTGGAGTGGTATGACTTCTACCTCTACGCAACCATGGCGGCGATTGTCTTTTCGAAGATCTTCTTTGATAACAGCGACCCGAAAACCGCGACCCTGATGGCGTTCTCCACCTTTGCCATCGGCTTTATCGCCCGCCCCTTCGGCGGCATCCTGTTCGGCTACCTGGGCGACAAGTTCGGCCGCAAACATGTGCTGGTGTTGACCTTCTGCATGATGGGCGTGTGCACCACCCTGATCGGCCTGATCCCCAGCTACGCCTCGATTGGCATCTGGGCGCCGATCATTCTGGTGTTTATCCGCATCATCCAGGGCCTGGGTGCCGGTGCCGAGCTGTCGGGCGCGGCGGTCACTTCCTACGAGCATGCTTCAGAAGGCAAGCGCGGCAGCCAGGGGGCCTGGCCGGCGCTGGGCTTGAACCTGGGCCTGCTGCTGTCGTCGCTGACCGTGTACCTGCTGACCATCAATGGCAATGAGTTCCTGTTGGCCGGCGGCTGGCGCATCCCGTTTATCTGCAGTATCGCCCTGGTGGGTGTGGGCCTGTGGGTGCGTAACAGCATCCCGGAAACCCCGGAGTTCAAAGAACTGAGCCAGGAGCCGGCCAAGGCCAAGGTCTCGCCGCTCAAGGCCCTGTTCAAGAATGATCTCAAGGGCCTGGCGGTGGTGTTCTTCGTGGCCATTGGCTACAACGCCCTGAGCTACATCTTCAAGACCTTCTCCCTGGCCTATCTGACGCAGTTCAAGGGCGTTGATGTGCACGTCACTTCGCTGTCGGTGACCATCGCCAGCCTGGTGGCGATTGTCGCCGTGCCATGCTTCGGTTGGCTGTGTGACAAGTGGAGCAGCAAGTCGGTGCTGGTGCTGGGCGGCGTGCTGTCGCTGCTGTTCGCCTACCCGTTCCTGGCGCTGTTGAACACCGGCGAAAGCCTGATGATCTACCTGGCCATCGGGATCGGCACCGGGATCCTCGCGCCGATGATGTTCGCGCCACAGGGCTCGTTCCTCAGCCGTCAGTTCCCGACCCAGACCCGTTCTTCGGGTTTCGGTACCGGCCGTGAAATCGGCACGGCTATCGCCGGTGGCCTGGCGCCTTTGGGGGCCTTGTCGATGGTGGCTGCCTCGGCCACTCACTCGACAGACGGCGTGGTGATCATTCTGGCCATCGCGTCAGTGCTGGTGGTGGTGTTTGCCCTGTGTGACCAGGGTCGCAAGCACTCGGCATTCAAGAACTAAGGGCAAAATATTGCCCAAGGGGTGCATCTGCGCCCCTTGATCGCGCATCATGGGCACTTTCATGCTCAAGGGAAACGTCCATGCGCGTTCTGTCATTGATGATGGGTGTTACCACGCTGGCCGCCAGTCTGGTGTTTTGCGCCACCGCGTCGGCGAGCGAAGAGAGTCAATTGATCGACTCGATCAACCAGTACCGCAGCCAGGTGCAGCGCTGTGGCGACCAGGGCTCCCAGGAGTTGCCGCCGCTGGCGGTCGACCCACGCCTGGTGTTGCCGGTCAATAATGTCGGCGATTTGCAGCAGGCCCTGGCCCAGGTGGCCTACCCGATGGTCAACGTGCAGGCGATCAGCCTGTCCGGGCCTCGCGACTCGCAATCGGCGATGAAAGCGGTACGCGAGAGCTTCTGCCGGGTGGTGCTCGACCCGCAATTCGTCGATATCGGCGTCAGCAACAATGGCCAGGACTGGCGCATTGTCCTCGCCCGCCCACTGTTGAGCCGTGGCTTGGCCAGCTCCCAGGACGCCGGCCCGCAGTTGCTGGAGATGGTCAACGCCGCCCGCAAACAACCGCGCCAGTGTGGCGAGCAGGCCTTCGCGGCCACCACGCCACTGGTCTGGAACGCCCAGTTGGCGAGCGCCGCCGACAGTCATGCACGCAATATGGCCAACCACAACTTCTTCGACCACCTGGACCGCGACGGTCGGACCCCGGGCGACCGCGCGGAACTGGCCGGTTATGTGGCGCAACAGGTCGGCGAGAACATCGCGGCCGGCCTGGACACGCCGCGCAAGGTGGTTGACGGCTGGCTCGCCAGCCCCGGGCATTGCGCCAACCTGATGAACCCACAATTTCGCGAATTGGGCGCCGCCTATGGGCTGGATCCGAAAAGCGATGCGGGGATTTACTGGACGGCATTGTTGGGCACGCAATAGCGTCGAAACGAACAAGGTATTGAGTCGATGACAGACTGGCTGCAAGGCGGCGGTGAGATGGCCGAACGGGTTCGCCGCCATGACTGGGCCAACTCGCCCCTGGGGCCAATGGAGCAATGGCCGGACGTGCTCAAAACCACGGTGTCCCTGAGCCTTGCTTCCCGTTTCCCCCAGGCGGTGGTGTGGGGGCCCGAATTGATCACGCTGTATAACGACGCGTTCATTCCGGTGCTGGGCAACAAACCAGAGGCCCTGGGTCAACCCTTCAGCACGATCTGGCAGGAAGCCTGGAGCCAGATCCGCCCGATCGCCGATGCTGCATTCGACGGCCAGGCAACGTTTATCGAAGACTTCCCACTGATCGTCGAGCGTGGCGCGGCGCCGGAACAGGCTTATTTCACGTTCTGCTATAGCCCGATCCGCGACTCCACAGGCAAGGTGGTGGGGATGCTCGACACCGTGACCGAGACCACCAATACGGTGTTTATGACGCGCCGCCTGGCCGTGCTGGATGCCATCAGCCTCGGTGTGGCCAACGCCACCGATCCGGCGGCGATCATGGCGGCCACCACGCGGGTGCTGGCGACCCACCTGAACCTGTCCAACTGCGCCTATGCCGACATGGAGGCCGACGAAGACGGTTTTACCATCCGCGGCAACTGGGCCGCAGAAGGCTCGCCCAGCATCGTCGGGCATTATCGCCTGACAGACTTCGGCCAATTGGCGGTCGAGCGCCTGCAGGCCGGCGAGCCATTGATCATCAATGACAACCTGACGGAACTGACGCCCGAGGAGGCCGCGACCTTCCAGGCCATTGGCGTGACGGCAACGATTTGCATGCCGCTGATCAAGTCCGGGCGCCTGACCGCGCTGATGGCCATTCACGACCGCGTCCCGCGGCGCTGGTCTTCCTACGACCTGGCGCTGCTGGGTGAGGTCACGGAGCGCTCCTGGGCCCATATCGAACGGGTGCGGGCCGATGCCATTGTGCGTGAGGGCCTGTCGGCGCTGGCCGATTTGAATGCGACCCTGGAGCAACGGGTCATGGAGCGCACCACCCTGCTCAACCAGACTGAAGCGGCGTTGCGCCAGTCGCAGAAGCTCGAAGCCATTGGCCAGTTGACCGGCGGCGTTGCCCACGACTTCAACAACCTGCTGACAATCATCCGCTCGTCGGTGGACTTCCTGCGCATGCCCAACCTGCCCGAAGAGCGCCGCGAGCGATACATGAGTGCGGTGACCGATACCGTAGAACGCGCCAGCAAGCTGACCAGTCAGTTGCTCGCCTTCGCCCGGCGCCAGCCGCTGAACCCACAAGTGTTCAATGTGGGCCAGCGCGTGCAAAACATCGGCGACATGCTGGAGACGCTCACCGGTGCGCGGATCCACGTCCGCGTCCAATTGCCTGAACAGGCGTGTTACATCTGCGCGGATTCCAGCCAGTTTGAAACCGCGCTGATCAACATCGCCCTCAATGCGCGGGATGCGATGAATGGCCAGGGTACGCTGGTGTTACGCCTGGACCGGGACCAGCCGTTGCCATGCATTCGCGGGCATGGCGGCTCCGGCAAACCCTTCGTCGCGATCTCCCTGGCGGACACCGGCAGCGGGATTGCCTCGAGTACCTTTGAACGCATCTTCGAACCGTTCTTCACCACCAAGGAAGTCGGCAAAGGCACCGGGCTTGGGCTGTCGCAGGTATTCGGGTTCGCCAAGCAGTCGGGAGGCAATGTCGATGTCGCCAGTGTGCTCGGCCAGGGCACCGTGTTTACCCTGTACCTGCCGCAGGTGGAGCCGGAGACGATCCTCGACAACGTGGTCGAGACGCCGCTTGAACTGGCCCCGGACGCCGGGCGACGGCGCATCTTGATCGTGGAGGACAACCTCGAAGTGGGCCGCTTCGCCAACCAGATTCTGCAGGACCTGGGCTACCAGACAGTGTGGGCCACCCATGCCGAAGAAGCCCTGGAAATGATCGGCCCGGATGCCCGGGCATTCGATGGGGTGTTCTCCGACGTGGTGATGCCCGGCATCGGCGGTGTGGCGCTGGCCCGGGAGTTGCGCCGGCGCCGGCCCGATCTGCCGGTGATCCTCACCTCCGGCTACAGCGAGGAACTGGCCAAGTCCGGTTATGACGGCTTTGAATTTCTCGCCAAACCCTACTCCGCCGACCAGGTCTCACGGGTGCTGGCCAAGGCTATGGGCAAGGACTGAAGCCTAGGACGCGACCACCACCTGGTTGCGCCCCAAGGCCTTGGCGCGGTACAGGGCTTTGTCGGCCGTGTTCATCAAGTGCTGCAAGTCGTCGCCCACGGCAAGCGTCGAGGCCACCCCCAGGCTCGCACTCAACACCTGCACCGGGTCAATGGTCAAATCGGCAATGGCGCGGATCAGTTGTTCGCCGATGTCCCGTGCTACCTCAAGCGTGGTGTCGGGCAACAACACCGCAAACTCCTCGCCCCCCAGGCGGCCGTAGATATCCGTCTGGCGAAAGGAGGCGCTGATCACCTGGCCAATCTGCTGCAACACCCGGTCACCCGTCTGGTGGCCGTAGGTGTCGTTGATGGCCTTGAAGTGATCCATGTCCAGCATCAGCGCACACAGGGGCTGGCGAGTGCGTTTGCATTGGTCATACAGCACCTGGGCCTTTTCGAAAAACGCCCGGCGGTTCATCAGCCCGGTGAGTTCGTCGGTCTCGGCAGCGCGCGTGGAAATACTGTGGGCCCGCTCTATTTCGCGGGTCAGGCGAAAGGCCTTCTCCAGGGCCTCGGACAATTTCCGCGAGGCGCCTACGACAAAGGATGAGAACACCAGCACTGCGATAGCCATGCCCATTTGCATCTTGGAAGGTTGAAACAGCAACCACAGGGTGCACGGCAACAGCACCAGGGCCATGGACACCATGGTCATGTAGCGGTAGGCCGAGTAACACGACACCGCGCTGACGGACATCCCCACGGTAAAGAGGATGACCAGCGCCTGGGTCAAGCGGTCATCGGTTGGCATTATGGCAAGGGCGCCGGCGCCCCAGATCCCCGCAGAAAGCACCAGCGTAAGCCAATAATGGAGCTCCCAGCGGCGCGGCGTGCGCTCACTTCTGGGGCTGCGAAAATACTGGAAGAACATCAACAAGCGCAGGAGCGACGAGCCGGACAGCAAGATCAGCCAGCCGATCATCAGGTCGCGATCAAGGCGGTCCCAACACAACCAGCACAACATGCCGGCGGCCAGATAGCTGCCGAAAACCGCAGAAAAGGATTGGCGAAACAACTGATGCAGGCAATCAGTCCGCACCTGCGCTTCGATGAAAAAATCCTGGTCCTGCTCACGCCCAAGGCCATTCATTTGATTCGCCTGATCAGTAGTGCCGCGACAAAATGGCATTGTGGCACCCTGCCAGTATCCAGAACAGCGAAATCCGCTGTAGATACCGCGTAAACGCCCATGTTAAAGCCATCGCGCCTCTGTAGGAGCCAGCTTGCTGGCAATGGCGATATGACTGTGAGCTGCAACGCCACGTCGCCCGGCGTCCACAGCTACTGCGGGTTTTCAATCCTGAGCCACGGCCAGCGGGCCTGATAGCTTCTGGCCTTCTGCTGAAACAGATCCGGCTGCGGGGTGATGGGGTTGAGCCGGAGTATTCCCTGTTCGATGTCGGCCAAACCGAAAGGTGCATAAATTTCGCCCGTGTCTACGGCCAAGGCGATGCAGGTGCCCGCCACCAAATAGCGATCCACCCCATCCATGGCCGAGTGCAACTGGGGATAAGGCATGCCGAACCGCTGCGGGTACCAGAGATGCACACGCGCCTGGTTCTTCACTTCAATGTTCGCATGCAGGTCGCGGAAAAGTTCGGCGGCGCGCTCAATCACCGCATTCTCGGCTTCCCAGGACAGATCGGGATCGAAGTAGAACACGTCGTAATCCTTCACGCCCCAATCGGCGCTCAAACCGGCCTGATGATTCCACACCGCCTGGAACAGGCAACCGGCCGTCAGCAGGCATTGATCCAGGCCAAGGGCTGGCAGGCGCGCGGTCATTTCAGCATTGATGGGGTTGGTCATCGCCAACTCAACCAGCCTCTGGGTCGTCAGTCTCATGTGCAGTCCGTTGCCATTGCTCGTGTTGAGGGCAAAGGTTATACCAGGGTTTCGTTACCCCTTGAGCGTCGCCTCGATGGCCGCAATGTCGATTTTCACCATGCCCATCATCGCCTCAAACGCACGCTTGGCTGCGGCCGGATCGGGGTCGGTGATCGCCGCCGTGAGCACCCGCGGGGTGATTTGCCAGGAAAGCCCCCACTTGTCCCGGCACCAACCGCACGCAACCTCCTCGCCACCATTGCCGAGACGGATCGCCTGCCACAGGCGATCCGTCTCGGCTTGGTCGTCAGTGGCGACCTGGAATGAAAATGCCTGGTTGTGCTGGATACCCGGCCCGCCATTGAGGCCCAGGCACGGGATCCCCATGACGGTGAATTCCACGGTCAGGACATCGCCCTGCTTACCCGCCGGATAGTCACCCGGGGCTGTATGTACGGCCTCTACGCTGCTGTCTGGGAATGTCGCGGCATAGAACCTGGCAGCGTCCAGGGCGGCGCCGTCGAACCAGAGGCAGATGGTGTTTTTGTGGGTCATCTGGATACTCCCAAAAAGGCCATTGACCGCTACAGTCTAGCCACGCCCGGAGCGGGCCCAGTGACGAGCAATCAGAGCGTACCGCACGACACCGACTTCATGCCCAGCCAGGCCAGCGCACGCGTGGCACTCATGGGCCGCGCGCAGAGGTAGCCCTGGCCCAGCTCGCAACCGAGCTTGAGCAAGCCCTGGCGCTGGCTTTCGTGCTCGACGCCCTCGACCACCACCGCCATATCCAGCGCTTGAGCCAATGCCAGGGTGCTGCTGATCACTGCACGGTTACGGCTGCTGGTTTCAAGGTCGCGGGCGAAACGGGCATCGAGTTTGATTTCGGTAAAAGGCAGTTGGCACAGACGCTCCAACGACGAATAGCCGATACCAAAATCATCAATGGAAAGGCCGGCGCCCATCATCCGCAAGCGAATCAAGGTTTGCAGCACCCCGGGCGAGACCTCCAGTAATCCGCTTTCAGTGATCTCGAAGGTCAGGCGCGAAGGCGGGATGGCGTAACGCTCCAGCGCTGCGCACAGACGCGGGAGCAAGGACTTACAAGCCAGTTGCCCGGCCTCCAGATTAAACGCCAGAGAGAGCACATGCCCCTGCTCCTGAGCTGTCTGCAGGAACGCCAACGCCTGTTCCAGCAGGCTGAAAAACAGTTCATCCATCAAACCGAAACGCCCTGCCTGGGCGAGGAAATCAGCCGGGGGTAACACGCCAAACTGAGGGTGTTCCCAGCGCGCCAGCACTTCAAGACTGTCGCTTTTACCGGTCATCAGATTGAACTTGGGCTGGAAGAAAGACTTGAGCTCATCCCGTGCAATGGCGTGCTCCAAACGTGCTTTGCTCGCGCGGGTATGGCGCGCCTGCCGAGAGACGGGATGCCCGTTAGCGACCGTGGTTTCCAGGTATCGGGTCAACAGCGCCGCAATCGCCGCCGCTCGCACCGGAGCATCGACATATCCCAGGAAACTCACCCCCAGCAGGCCGAGCATCCGTTCGATGGCGTCATGCAGATCCTGGGCATGGCTACTGCAAATGATCATGGACCTGACCCACCGGGTGCGGCTGAGTGCTTCGAGGGTCGTCAGCCCTTGCAGTCCTTCCTCCTTAAGGGTGCACAGCACGATATCCACCGGCCCTGTGCGGTCGAGCAGCTCCAGGGCCGCGGCCACGTCGGCCACGCCCATCACCCACTCACACCCCGAGTCCTTGAAGACCTGAGTGGCAACGAGCTGCTTGAAGGGGTGCTCTTCAACGACCAGAACACGAATTGGTAGAAAGGACATGACAAATCACAGATGACATGAAAGTACGGCCATTCTCGTCTCGCTTCCTACCGGCGTATTTAGGAAAAGTCTTAAATGGAAAACGAAAATTTCCTGGTTTGGTCGCTGACGCCAAACGGCCATAACGCCGCAGCTCAACGGCGGGAGCTGGCTTGGCAACCCCGCGTTGACGGTTCAGAGAGCGGTGGTTATCATTCTCCAAACCTACCGACCGGTAGGCAGTCATTATTGTGGAGTTTTTATGAATGCCCAACCCACCCACAGGGTTCCCCTGAGGCTGGCTATTGGTCTGGGACTGATCGGCGCCCTCGGCCCGTCGGCTGTCGATATGTACTTATCGAGCCTCCCGCAGATTGCCCGCGAGTATCAGAGCAGCTTCGCCAGCGTGCAGTTGACCTTGACGTTCTTCCTCCTGGCCATGGGTGCAGGCCAGTTGATCTTCGGGCCCATCGTCGATGCCTATGGCCGACGCCGCCCCCTGCTGGCCGGCCTGCTGTTGTTTACCCTGTGCTCATTAGGCGCGGCGTGGGCACCGACCCTTGAGACATTGATCGCTCTGCGCTTCGTCCAGGGGCTTGGCAGCGCCCTGACGCTGGTGGTGATCATGAGCATGGTTCGGGATGTCAGCGAAGGCGTGGCCGCAACCAAGCTCTTTGCGTTGCTGATGACCATCGAAGGGGTTGCGCCCATCTTCGCCCCGGCACTGGGTGGGATTATCGACACCCATTACGGATGGCGCGCGGTGATGCTGGTCCTCGCCGGTTTTGGCCTGGCCGTGCTCGGCAATAGTTGGCTGTCGCTGCCGGAAACCCTGGCCCCCAGCCAACGGGAACCGCTGCGCCTGGGCGCGGCGTGCCGGACTTACCTGACCATCGCCAGGGACCCGCACTTCCTGCGCCCGACCCTCGCCGTGGCCGCGGTGTTCTTCTTTCTGTTTGCCTACATCGGCGGTGCAACCCTGGTGTATCAGCAAACCTATGGCCTGAGCCCGCAAGCGTTTGGCATGCTGTTCGGCGTCACGGGCGTGGCCATCCTGATCGGGGCCATGAGCGCCGGGAAACTGGTCAGCCGCCTTGGCTTGAGCCGTCTTTCCTTGATTGGCGTGTCGTGCATGGCGGGTGGCTCGGCAATCGCCCTGGTTTCCAGCGTTACCCTCCTGGGCCTGCCCGGTATAGTGGCGGGCATGGCCGTTGCCCTGTTTGGCCTGGGTATCGCGGAGTCCACACTGATGTCGCTGGTAATGTCCTCGCAAAAACGCGCGCTGGGCTCCACCGCCGCACTGTTGGGGGCATTTCAACTGTCGATCTCCGCCAGTGCGACGCCGCTCTCAGCCTTGGCGCTGACCTATGGACCAGTAGCTTGGGCCGCGTTGCTGCTGGCCAGCGCGTTGCTGACTTGCCTGCTGACCACCATCAGCCTCCCCCGGGGGGCAGGGCAAACCTATGACCTGACCGGGCACTGATCAAGGAGCACCACCATGACATCCACCATCCTGACCTCGGCCGCCGAACGCATCGCGCAACTGGCGCTGGAGCAATTTGCCGAGCATGGTTACGACGCCGCCTCACTGAATGACATCGCCGTTCGCGCAGGCATCAAGAAGGCTTCGCTATACGCGCACTTTGCGAGCAAGGACGCGCTCTACGTGGTCGCACTCGAACTCGCCCTACAGGCCGAACTCGACTACGTGCAAAGCCAATTTGCCAGGAACTCGCGGTCGATCAAGGCCCCCGGCGAGGTCTATATCAACAACCTGCAACGCCGCCACAGCGCCAATCAATCCCTGCGGTTCTTGTTACGGGCCGCGTTCTACCCGCCGACGCCGCTGAGGGACGTGGTCATGTCCGGGTTCAATGACTACATGGCGACGATCCGCGGCCATTTCCAACAGGCGCTGCTTAAGGCCTATCCGGACGTAGACGAACAGGCCATGCAAGTGTTGGCAGAGGCTTACCTGGTGATGATCGACAGCCTGCATGTAGAACTGACCTACGGTGATGCGCCGGCCTACGCACGCCGCCTGGAGGCGCTGCAACGGTTGTCGCGGGCGGTGGGTTACGATGAGATTATTCTTCGGTTACGGGGGTAAATACCTGAACGGCCTCGGCAGATTCAAGTTCCGTTTTGGTTCTCATCGGAATGACGCCCAGGCCACTTCCCGAATCGAACATAGGTGATCGCAATGCCATGTGTTAAACAGCGGCTACAAGGCCGGTGGAGTGCCTGCCGTGGTGACGTGCCGCCGAGTCGCATGCCCGCCCAGGAAAATGTAGATCACTGATATGGCGGGCTTTTTTTCAAAGCTGGCGCACGCATTCCAGCAGAAAAAGAGCGCATGCAAACTTGCGCCAAGGTGCCTGGATCTATATATTCCCTAGCCTGCTGCACCGCTCAAGCGCTTTGTTCGACAACGCCCCCTTGAGCAGCTTCATCGCGCTGCCGCCCGAATGGCGAAACTGGTAGACGCATGGGACTTAAAATCCCCCGCTCGTAAGGGCGTCCCGGTTCGATTCCGGGTTCGGGCACCATAGATATCAAGGGCTTGCATGATGAACTTCATGCAGGCCTTTATCTTTTCTGCTCCGCAATTTTAGACTCTGCTCCGCAATTATCCCTCCCTCGGCGTCCTGCCGACCGAACACAAACTACCAAATTGCCCACGATTCGTGGTGCTTGTCGTATGGCCGCGCTCGGCCAGAAGCGGGAGTTCAGGTCATGGAAAATAAATCTGTCCCGTTATGACTGGTTCCGTTATTACTGCATCGCTTAGATACAGTGAAAAGTTCGCGACCGAGAGCTCGTGCAGTGTCCATATGAACCTTCGGATCCTGCATTTCTGACTCGAGTAGGAGTTCGGACGTCACTACGCATGCGCCGCAATAGTCGAAGATCCCATGGTCAATCTGCGTCTTCATGGCGTCGGCATAACCGTGCCGCTCATAGGTTCCCCCATCGGCACCGCCGACACCGACAAGATGAACGCGCAGGTGACGAAGCTTCTTCACCAGCTTGGCATCCGAACTGTAATCAAACGCCCAGCCATTGGCGAACACGCGATCGATCCATCCCTTGAGAAGCGCTGGCATCGACCACCAGTAGATGGGATAGACCAGCACAAGGGCATCGGCGCGATCGATCCGCGCCTGCTCGGCGGCAACATCAGCGGGAGGCGGTTCCTCCCTGTGATGGACAGCGAGATCAGCCGTAGTGAACCTCGGATCGAACGCTTGCGCCGAGAGGTCCGCGATTTCGAAGGAGTTGCCGGGATCTGCCAGGGATACGCCTTCGGCGATTTGCGAAGCGAGGCTATGGGTGAGGGACTGGGGATCGTGATGAGCAACAACGATAAGCGCGTGCATGTCGAAAACTCCTGCTAGTGATTGAGGGCGAAAGGGCGAACCCTATATACTATTGGTAAGTTATGCACAGTAAGTTACTTTTGGTATATAGCCATGTCAAGCATCGAGACAAGAGAGCAGGGTTCCAGACCGCAGCCGCGTCGGCGCATGTCAAGGGAAGAAAGGCAACGACAGTTGCTGGACGTCGCCTGGCGGCTAGTCCGGGAGGAAGGCACGGAAGCTTTGACGCTTGGACGGCTCGCCGAACAAGCTGGCGTGACAAAACCCGTGGTTTACGATCATTTCAGCACGCGGCCCGGGTTGCTGGCGGCGCTCTATCAGGAGTTCGATGCTCGCCAGACCGCACTCATGGACGCCGCGCTTCAGACGAGCAAACCCACCTTGCTGGAAACTGCGACGGTCATCGCATCGTCTTACGTCGACTGTGTGCTTCTCCAGGGCAACGAGATACCCGGCGTGATCGCGGCGTTGGCCAGCTCACCAGAGCTCGAAAAGATCAAGCGCGAATACGAAGCTATCTTCATGAACAAATGCCGGTTGGCCCTCTCCCCATTTACCAGAGAGGGTTCTATCGCGCCCGCGAGTCTTCGGGCGATGCTCGGTGCGGCCGAGGCCCTATCCCACGCCGCCGCAACCGGAGAAATCACACCCGAGCAGGCGCAGGACGAACTCTTCGAAACGATCATCGCAATGGTCGACAGAAGCGCGCGCGGTGGCACGTAAAGTGTCGACGAGAGCGGTGAGCTGATCGTTTAGTGAATCGGAGGGCCAAACACGAATCTATCCGACGTTGCACCGGACGTCCGAAAAGGGTCGATTGTAGCCGGTCGCGAAAGACCGGAACCGGCCAGAAGCGAACACTCAACATAACTCCTAGTCACCATGGTGCAGAATGCCCTTCCAAAGAGCGGCGGCCTCGATTACCGCCGCCATAGATGATCCTGATACCAGCCATCAAGGCAGATAGCCCGGCAGCATAAAGCGTTGGCGAATGCTGACTCAGCCATGCAAGCACGATGAGCCAGGTGTCTGGTTTGTCTGGCATGTTGGGCGTCGTAGCTGCGCTGATTAAAGGTAAGTCGCTGATAAAGTTCAGGCTCGGAGAAGAGCATATGGCCACGTGTTACGATCGGCTGCGTTAAACGGATATGTCCCCCAGGAGAACCTGGTACACGATCTAATGAGCTGCAAAACGAGAGGCGAAATATGCAATTTAGAAAACACTACCCAATACTGATCGCTATGAGCTGTCTTCTCTTAACAGCGTGTGACACGAAGAAAGATCAGATTTATCAGGTCGTCCGTTGCGTTATGGCAACAGAGACTGTGGCCGGCGGCGCCCCTGGTGAAGTGGGGATCAAAACCGGGCAGGCGGTTGCTCAATATCAGAAGGACCATGGCCTAGATATGAACTACGAAGAAATTAAAGATCTCGCAGAAAAAGCACGAATAGAAATAACAGGAAATCCGGAGTTCCCAATGCCTGCTCAGATTGATCGAGCAAAAAAAATCATGGCTTCGGATCAATGCAAAAATAGTCATCCCTGATTAATTTGCTTCGCAAAATAATTTCGCAAATAAAAAACCCGACTATGTGGTCGGGCCTCTATCAAACTCGCCGTAGGCAAAATATTAACTATGGGGAAATAATGTTCTCAGCCGTGCGGGAATTCAAGCGGCCTCATTCATCTTGTAAGTTATCCCACCAATTGGGCTTAATGCCTTGGCGTCAATGTCATAGCAGGCATCGAAGCAGAGCTGCACAAAAGGCTCCCAGTCGGTATGACTCACCCACATGGGTTACAAATCAGTTCACGCACATAGGTAACAGTTACTGACTGGCAGGCAATTACTGATCGTCGGGTACCTTCAACTACCTACAAGACACCGACCAAAGCTGATCAAGTCTTGTCGTATAGCTCTGACTCATAAGCTCCCGCCGCATCGCTCCGTCAGGATTCGCCGGCACCGAACAAAGGGCCGGCTCTGAAGCCCTGACATACGCCGGGCACGCCCGCAGCGCGATAAATCCTTGGTCGTAGGCGTTGATATCGCCTATAATCGGCGACCTCAAGATAAAGACAAAGGAGCAAATTTGAACAAGAACTCGTATCGTTATTTGGTGCCTTTGATTTTTGGAACGCTGCTCTCTGCCTCCTTGCTTGTTACATGGCATAGCCATATTTACTCCAGAACCTTCTTCAAGCCAGATCTACAACAAAGCTACCTTATCGCCTCATCAGTACTTGCAATCATAACTTCGCTGGGCATGTTATTCTTTAAAGCAAACATCACACCAGGCAACACTCTCAAAAATATAAAAATCATTATCTGCACTCCAATAGCCGCACTTATAGTATGCATGCTTATATTAGTCATTCCATTTTCACTTTCAATCTACCTTTCCACTGGGACTCAAAGCAGCTACACGACTGCCTATAAAAAAACCTCAGGCGGCAGAAGAAGCTGTAGTGGGATTGAATTCTTCGAGCCAGAACTAAATAAGGAAATCAAAATATGCCGATCAAACGTTATCGACAATACTGGACAGGTAAGCGTTTACAAAACCAGTACTCATAACGGCATAGTCATAATAGGCACAAAAATTTAATGGCGTTCTTAGGCAGAGGGTTCATATTTTAGGGAGCTGTAAACTATCCCCTCCCCTATCCGACAGGGTGAACACCTGACCCTGGGCCCAGTCAGTCATGCCCCGGTAGATCGCCGAGATGTCACGCAGCAGCGACCAGGCATCAGCCTTGCTCTGCAGGTTCAGGTTGCAGATGAAACGCAGCTCCAAAGGCCGAGACTTTGACCGGCCTGCCATCACCCGCAATGACAGGAAAACTGCACGAAAAACCGAGCATGGGTACAACAATCAGTTTGCGCAAAACGCCACCTGTCGACCCAGTACTGTTCACCCTCCTCCTCCCGGAGCCCCAACACCCTGCAAGCTGGTGAACTCCAGAGCGACGGTAAAACGCTGCTGCTCCAGAATTACATCAATCTGCCAGCCCAATTTTGCACATAACTGACGCATCAACTGCAGCCCCAGGCCGTAGCCATAATCGCTGGATTCCTCCCTCGGCTTGGCCTCCCTGATGTGGTTGGCAATTACCAGGCGCGGGTAGTTGAAGCTGATTTCTACCTGACCCTCTTCCGCGTACTGCAGGGCGTTGCGCAGGAAGTTACCGATCACGATGCGGCACGCGGTGGGGGGGAGTCGGCAGGGTTCGCTGTGGATGTCGACAAGCAGCTCGATATCCCGATTGCCGATCAGGTAGCGATGTTTGTCAATCAGCTCGCCGACCAACGCGCTCAGGTCTATATCTTCCTCAGGCAATGGTTCGGGGCGTTCGCGGCTCATCCACAGCAAGGTCTCGGCGATAAGTTGCATGTTCAACACCGAGCGCTCAATGCGCTGCAGGGAAGATGGCAAGACACCGCCGGCCTGCAGGGTCAACAGTTCTATATTGGCCTTGAGCACCGCCAATGGGGTTCGCAGTTCATGGCTGGTGTAGCGCAACAGGCGGCCTTCACGCTGGCTGGCGGCTTGTACTTGCTCAACACTCTGGGCCAGCGCATCGGCCAGGGTATTGAACTCCTTGAAGCTGAAATCCGGGCGCTCGCCGGCCCGGGCATCCGGGTTGTTCAGGGTACTGGACCATTGGGCCAGGCGTCCGAGCGGCCGCACCAGCCACCAGACCAACAGGGCGATGATGATCAGCGCCGGCACGAACACCGCCAGGCTGACGAACACGACGCCCTGCAGTACCTGATCAAAGTAGGCATCGGACAACGGCGTCTCGACCTCACCGCCCTCTTCGTGATCATGGTCAATGTCATACATATAAAGGGTCTTGCCGTCACCCAGGGGCTGGGTGAGGACTGCCCGGATCTCAGCATCGTCATCATCGGAGTCTGTATCACCGAAGACCTGAACGGCACCGAAGGACATGCTCGGCGGGGCCTCGAGCAACTGGCGTACGCTCGCCGGCAAGGCTTCCTTGCCGATGACGGCCTCGAAGAAGTAGTTGCGCGGCGGTGGCGTGGTCGGATCCTTCTTGTAATGCCTGACGAAATACTGAGCCTCTTCTTCCATCATCGCGCTGGCGGTGTAGAGCAGGCCACGCACGGTGTATACCGGCAGCAGTTGGCTGTAGATCAGTAACACCACAGCAATCAGGAACAGAAAGCTGCCACTGATCACCCACTTCAGACTCAGGCGGTTACGCATGGGGCTTCACCTGAACACCGACCCCAGGCAGGGTGTGGATCAGCGGCCGGTCAAAGGGTTTGTCTACCGCCTTGCGCAGCCGGTGCATGTGGACTTTAAGCGTGTTGCTGTCCGGTGGTTCATCGCCCCAGATCGTGGTTTCCAGGCGCTCCCGGGGCACGAGTTCAGGGCTGGCGCGCATCAGGTACTCCAGCAGGGTCCAGCAAATGGGTGACAAATGCAGCTCCTGCCCGGCGCGGCTGACTTTGCGGGTGGTCAGCTCCATGACCAGGTCGTCCACCTGCAGGCGGCTGGTCTGGCCACTGCGGCGCACGCTCAGGGCGCGAATCCTGGCGACCAGTTCGGCCAGCTCGAAGGGTTTGACCAGATAGTCGTCGGCCCCCGCCGCAAAGCTGGCGAGTTTGTCAGGGAGCGCGTCCAGTGAAGTGAGCATCAGGATCGGCGTCTGGCTGCCTTGCTGGCGTAGCCGTTCGCACACTTGCTGGCCGTCCAGGCGCGGCAACATGATGTCCAGGAGAATCACGTCGTAATGCTGGTCGAGTGCCAGGTTAAGGCCGGCCTGGCCGTTAGTGACGTGGTCGCAGACCATGCCGCTGATTTCCAGGTACTCGATGATGGTCGTGGCCAGGTCAAGGTTGTCCTCGACCAGCAGCAGGTGAATATGCACGGAAAAGTCCCCTCGGACAGGTGTTGCGCAGAGGGTTGAAGGATAACGGAAGTCGGGCGATTTCCCGTGGATGTTTACCTCGCGTTAACCCGGCACTCTCTAAGCTGGGGCTCTTCCTATCCTGAGCTCATCACCGTCATGAACCTTTACTCGATGGTTAAAAGAGTCCTGTTGGCTTTGATTCTATTCGGCCTGATGGCCAGCGTCCTGCCGTCTCGCGGGCAATTGGTCAACCTGGGAGGCGGCAGCCGGTTTCTGGTGGGCGAGCATCTCGAGCAGGCAGCTGCGTGCTGTGTCGCCAGTGCGTTCCGATAACGCAGGCGCCAGTTACAGCTGGCAGGTGCTGATATGCCTGGGGCTGATTGTGGGTGTGTCGATTGCGATGGGTAGCTACATCGTTCATTTGAATGCGCGCATTGATAAGCAGCGAGAACTGTCGCCGGTGTATCTGCACCAATGTGGCAACGGGCGCGGGGGGTTTATTGTGTACCCCGACGGCAGGCGCAGCAGTGATGACTGCTACCCCGCCGATGACCTTGAATCGACGAGCACTGATCAACCGCAGGACGTACCAGGCACACCCCGCGAGCAATGGCTCAAATACATCCTGCCTGCCGTTGAAAGCCTGCGCAGAATAACCTCCAACACTCTGATCAGCACCTCCAGGCCCCAGCCGAAACCCCGGCACGCCAGCCTGCCAGGCACATCTGATATGCTTTTTTCTTTAACACCTGCATCTGTACCGAACAGTGCACAACCCGGACAATGGCTCATCGGCAGGAACTCCCCGGCCGCCCTTCTTCCTTTTGGAGGCCCCATGGCTAAGATGGCATTTTTTCTTTTAGGGTTTCTGGCACTGACCGTTGGCATTGGCCTGCTGGCCACGATCTCACCGGTCTGAGCCCCGGCCCGTAAAGGCCTGGACTCTTTAGCC
Organism: Pseudomonas sp. WS 5410; assembly: GCF_012985645.1. Taxonomy (NCBI): domain Bacteria; kingdom Pseudomonadati; phylum Pseudomonadota; class Gammaproteobacteria; order Pseudomonadales; family Pseudomonadaceae; genus Pseudomonas; species Pseudomonas sp. WS 5410. The sequence goes on from NZ_JAAQWS010000025.1 coordinate 36,117, forward strand.
GGCAAAAAACATCGGGTACAACGACAGCACCAACAGCCCCGCCATCGACCCGTTGAACAGCTTCAACCAGCGGGGCTCACGCAGGACATTGCGCAAGCCGGTGCCACACCCCGCCCACACGCACACACTCGGCAGGTTGACCGCGGCAAACACCACGGCGATGACCAGCACGTTAGTGAAGTAGCCCTCAGCCGGCGTATAGGTGGTGATCGCGCCCAATGCCATGACCCAGGCCTTGGGGTTGACCCACTGGAACACCGCAGCGGCGAGAAAGGTCATGGGTTTGCGCTTGCCGTCGATGTCGTCCGACATTGCGCTGGAGGTCGCTATCTTCCACGCCAGGTACAACAAATACGCCGCCCCGATATAGCGCAACGCGGTGTACGCCCATGGCAAAGCCCTGAACACCTCCCCCAGGCCCAGGCCGACCGAAATCACCAACAACATAAAGCCCACGCTGATCCCCAGGGCATGGGGAATCGAGCGGCGAAAACCGAAGTTCACCCCCGACGCCAACAGCATGGTGTTATTGGGGCCAGGGGTGATCGAAGACACGAAGGCAAACAGCGCGAAGGCCGATAGCAAGCTGGTGGACATGAACATGGTGCGTCATCCGGCGAATTATTGTCGCCCTGACAGTAGAGGGTTCTGCCGTGCCTCGCCCCGTACAGCTAGGGGCAGATCGAGAGATACAATTCATCAAGGGTGGGAGCTGTCGGGCCCGGCGAGGCTGCGATGGCGGCTGCACACCCGCACAACTGCAGCTTCGCCGAAGCTCGACCGCAGATGCGAAAGGACTGACGCTTAAACCGGCATTGGCACCTGACGATAGGTAACGGTCTGCCCCAGCGCGATGGCACTGGCCTCAAGCCGCAGACGCTCGGCGTCAAGAAAGCCATGCAACGTTTTGAGATGACCGATCTTGAGTTGAATCTCAGCCATTTTGTCGGCCACCAACGCAGCGCCCTGGGCACAGTCAATCGTACTTTGCCGCTTGGCTTCGAGGATTTCGCCGACCTCAGCCAGGGAAAACCCCATCTTCTGCGCCATCTGAATAAACGCCAGGTCCAGTGCCGTCTGCTCACTGTAAACGCGGTAGTTATTGGCTCCCCGCTGCACGGTGATCAGCCCCAGCGCCTCGTAATACCGCAAGGTATGGCGCCCAAGGCCGCTCCTACGCTCAAGCTCTGCGACTTTCACGGTAAATTTTCCTTGACTGTAGAGATAGCTCCACAGTTTAGCCTGCGCACCTTATCCAACCAAGGAATGCGCCATGAGTACTCAATGTTTTGTCACCGGCGGCAGCGGATTTATCGGGCAGCATTTGCTGGCCCACCTGAGCGCTACAGGGCACGAGGCCTGGGTGCTGATGCGCCACGCCGCAAACCTTGAAACGCTCAGGGAGCAGGTGCGCCAACTGGGGGGAGAACCCTCGCGCATTCAGGCCGTTCAAGGCGACCTCAATCACCCGAACCTGGGGCTGAGCGCGACTGACCGCCAGCGTATTGCCTCAGCCCGCGTGGTATTCCACGTCGCCGCCCAGTTCGCCTGGGGCCTGTCTATGGAGCAAGCCCGTGCGGTCAACGTCAAAGGTGCTCTGGAGGTTGCCCGGTTATCGGCAAGCCAGCACAGTCGGCTGCTGATGGTGGGTGGCTACATGCTGCAAAACAGCGCGCACTTGACCAGCATTGGCATTGATCAGCAATGCCCCGAACACAGCGATTGGCCCGCCGTGTACAGGCGTGTGGGTGGGTACGAGGCAAGTAAGCTGGAGGCGCATTTTGCGGTCATTCGCTACATGCAGGCGCAACGGGCCGACTACACCATCGTGCACCCGGCAACGGTCTGCGGGCATAGCGAGAGCGGGCATATCCTGGCTGGTCAGCCGGTAGCAGAGCTGATTCGCAACCTGGCGACGGGCAAGTTGACGGCGATTCCTGGATCAACCCGCCACTGGCTGCCATTGGTCAGTGTCGATTACCTGGTGGCGTTGATGGTCGCGGCGGCACTCGACCCGGCAATGGCAAATCAGCAGGCCCTGGCACTGGACGAGCTCAGCCCCAATCTACAAGGACTGGTCACACACATCGCCCACACCCTGGAAGTGCAGACTCCCCGCCGCCACCTACCACTGGGCCCACTCAGATGGCTGCTGAAAATACCGGGCGTGGCTACGCACTTTGGCACTAGCCCGGAATCCCTGAACTTCATCCGCACCGAGCGATTCGACATGACTCATAGCCGCAAGCTGGAAAGCCGATATCAGCTCAAGCATGCTGATTTGGCATTAACGCTGGAGAAAACTGCGCGATTCGTCGGGCATGGACTTCTGAACTGAAGGAGGTTTTGCCCCCCAACAAATGACATGAGCACTGTTGAGTGCTGGCGTAGAATCCAGCCCAAAGCACAATCATATTCAGGGAAATCCGGATAATGCTCTTCGAGAACCTCGCGCTGTTTTTGTTGATTGTCGAGAAAGGCGGATTGTCGGCGGCAGGCCGCGAGGTCGGGCTTTCGCCCACGTCTGTGTCGGAACGGCTCGGGGCCTTGGAAAGGCACTACGGCGCGACCCTACTGACCCGTACGACCCGCTCAATCAGCCTGACGGACGAAGGGCGGACGCTGATGGAGGGCGCCCGGCGCCTGCTCGCAGAAGCTGAAGACATCGAGAGCACGATCAAACTGGGCACCGAACGAATCTCGGGGCTGATACGCCTGAGCGCCCCCGTCGACCTGGGCCGCAACCACATCGTGCCCATCCTCGATGATTTTCTGCAGGAGCATCCCAACGTCAGCCTCGACCTGAACCTGACCGATGGCTACCTGGATCTCGCGGGGCAAGGGATTGATTTGGCCATTCGATATGGCGCCCTGTCCGACAGCACCCTGCGCGTCAGAAAACTCAGCGAGGGCCGTAGGGTCGTGTGTGCATCCCCCGCCTACCTCATGGCCCACGGCACGCCCCAACACCCATCGGACCTGGCGCAGCAACAGTGCATCCTGATGCGCTTTGGCAGCAGCATCCACCGTGAATGGCAGTTCCGCGCCGCTGGCCGTACGTTCAAGGTGCTGGTGTCGGGCAGGCGTATTGCCAATGATGGCGATCAGGTGCGCCAGTGGTGCCTGGCCGGCCACGGCATCTGTATCAAGTCCTACATCGATGTGCGTGATGACTTGGACGCCGGCCGACTGGTCGAGGTGCTGGAGACCTACTCCCTGCCGGGCGTGGACTTGCAGATTGTCTACCCTTCCGGCCACGCGATGCCGCGCCGGGTCAAACTGCTGATGGACGAAATCTCCTTGAAGCTGGCGACCTGAGCGCGCCCCAAGGAGATTTTTTTGGAGACCTACCGCTTTCAGCCCTGCTGAGCCCAGGCGGCAAAGTCCGAGTAACCACGTTCGGTACCGCCAAACAACTCAGCGCCTTCCAGACCGGCTAAAGGGTAACCCTTCTCCAGCCGCAGTGGCAGATCCGGGTTGGCCACAAACTTGCGTCCAAAGGCGATAAAGTCTGCGTAGCCTTTTTCCAGGACCCACTCAGCAAGTTCCAGGTCGTACTTACCGGCCACCACAATCGCATTACGAAAGCGCTCGCGCACGGCTTGGCGGAAGTCTTCGGGAAACTTGGGGGCATCATCCCAGTCCGCTTCGACCAGGTGCAGATAGGCAATATTCTTGCCCTGCAAATAGCGGGTCGCTTCCAGCAACGTCGGCAGAATGTCCGGGCAAGCCATGCCACGCGCCGTAAGAAACGGCGCAACCCGGATCGCTGTGCGATCGGCCCCCACTTCATCAATTACCGCATCCATGACTTCCCTGAGAAAGCGCAGACGGTTCTCGCGCGATCCGCCGTACTCATCCGTACGCGTGTTCGACGTGGTGCGCAGGAACTGGTCGATCAGGTAGCCGTTGGCCCCATGCACTTCGACACCGTCGAAACCTGCCGTCATGGCATTACGCGCAGCCTTACGATAATCGTCGACGATGGCGTGGATTTCGGCGCGCTCCAGTGCCCGTGGTGTCGGGCACGGGGCCATACTGCCGACACCCGACGCGGCATCTACTTTCCAGATGCTGCCATCAAACGCAATTGCAGACGGCGCGACCGGTAATTCGCCATTGTGGAAGTCGGGGTGCGACATGCGCCCTACATGCCACAACTGCAGGAAAATTCGTCCGCCAGCGGCATGCACCGCATCGGTCACCAGGCGCCAGCCGGCGACCTGTTCGTCACTGTAAATCCCTGGGGTGAATGAATAACCCTTGCCCTGGGGCGAGATCTGCGTGGCTTCAGTCACAATGAACGCAGCCGACGCCCGCTGCGCGTAGTACACCGCGTTCATAGCGTTCGGCACATCGCCAGGCTGGGTGCTGCGCGAGCGAGTCATGGGCGCCATGACGACACGGTTGGGCGTGCTCAGTTGACCAACAACGCCTGGGGTAAAGAGTGTGGACATCGGTGTCTCCTCGTAGATAGTCGGTGGTGCCAATGACCACAGCGTATCTGCGAGGGGATTTCTTGATAATCGACTCAGTTCGGGAAACATATTCCGGCTAATCCGGATAATGCGATGGTAGGCAGACGCAAAGCCCGCATGATCAAAAGACGGTCGGCAACTCAAGCGCCAAAATTAAAGGCAATAGAAATGCGCGGACGCGCCCCTTCAAAACGTCTTACGGAATGCATCAGCCACGACGGAAACATAATGAATGTTCCACTGGTAGCGGCATAAGTCGTACTAAAGCCAGCAGTAACACAATCTTCCACCCTCATGCGCAGCGCAGGATTGTAGGTCGATGCAACCATCCCGCGGGGGTCGATAAACTCAAGGTCACCGCCAACAGCCGGATCTTCCTCTCGCCCGCCGGCATCCACCCAATAAACCCCCGACCAGAATGCCCCCGGGTGGCCATGCAACGCATTGCTGTGCCCTGCCTGGTTAACGTTTGCCCAGGCATTGAGTTTCCATGCAAAACTCGGCTCAGTTAAGCCGTACTGCTCGCTATGCACCGCCGTCAGTTGAGTGGCGAACTCGGTGGCAAAGCCGACCAACGCATCGCAGGCCTGCCCGCCCCATTCCGGGAAGTCGCTCGCCGACTGCCAGCCGCCGTCATTACTACGCTGCGCGCCGCCCAGATCGTCCGCCATGCGACAAGTGATCAGGGTTTTCAGCTCTGCGTTGAGTTTTTCTGCATCGGGGTACTGGAGACTGGCCAGGGGAGTTGCAAACAGCCGTCTGATGTTTATCAGTTCAGGGTTTAGCGGGTTATTACTGGAGTGCATTACGATGCTGACCAAGTTGCGCTAGTTGCAAAAAACTTTACCCGACCCACTAAATAACAGCTGTAAACCTTTGTTAAAATTTACTGGACATTAGTTAACCACACCCTATCAAGTTGCCGAAAAGTCGAATTCAACCTCAGTCCATATAAACCCCCACCGACACACTCAAGCTGAATACTGAGTGATTACCAGCAGTATCCCGAAGCTCACCAGCAAGGCGCCAAAAGCCCGGTCAATCCATTGTCGTGCAGCCATCAGTTTTTCGCGCACCCTCCCAGCGGAAAAGCACAGCGCAATAAGGCTGAACCACAGCACATGCGCCCCCGCGATAAATAGCCCATAGGCCATTTGCACGGTCAACGCGGTGTCCGGTCGTACTACCCCCATAAACAGACTGACGATAAAAATCGATGTCTTGGGGTTCAACGCATTCGTGAGAAACCCGGTACGCAACGCTTCCAGGTCAGACATCGCGGCAGGTGGCGCGTCCAGCTGTTCAGTCGCAGGCCGGGAACGCAGCATCTTGATCCCCAAGTAGACCAGATATGCCGCTCCAGCCAGCTTCAACGCATTGAACAACCAAGGAGTCTGTTGCAGCACCAACCCTAATCCGAGCAGCGTGTAGCCCACATGAACCAGCACCCCCAGGCCGATTCCCACAGCGGTGAGCACACCTGCCCGCCGGGACAGGAGCAAGCCGTTACGAGACACCATGGCGAAGTCCGGCCCTGGACTGATGCATGCAAGGAGTGTGATGGTGATTACTGCTATCCATTCGCCCATGTTGTAGCCTTTGAATTATTGGTTGTGTAAGGCAATATTTGCAGATCCTCTGCTTGGGTAATAACGATGATTTTTGAAGAAAATAGTGACTACAACTCACTGATTTCTGAGACGCGCATGCCCTCCCTGCTTGCATTGCGCTGCTTCGAATCCGCCGCACGCCTGGAAAACTTCGCCCGTGCGGCTGACGAACTGCACCTGACACCCGGCGCCATTAGCCGCGCAGTGCGCCTGCTGGAAGAGGATTTGGGCGTTGACCTGTTCGAGCGACGCAGCCGAAGGGTGTTTTTAACAGAGCCCGGAAGACGCCTGGCAAAAGCCGTCAGTGAAGGGCTCGGGTTGATGAACCAGGCCGTGCGCGGGATACGCAGCGACGCCCGTCGAGCGCGCCGGCTTGTCTTATCCTGCGAGCCAACGCTGCTGATGCGTTGGTTGATCCCTCGCTGGAGCGACTTCCAAACACATCATCAAGGGCTGGACATTCACCTGGTTGCCGGCGGTGGCCCCTTCTCATTCAACCAGGGCATCGACCTGGCCATACGGCGGGACGATTTCCCACGGCCTCCCGGCTACCATGCCGAGACACTATTCCCAGAGAGGGTCGGCCCTGTATGCCGGCCGGACAAAGTAGCTGAGTGGTTTGGTAAAAACGGCAAATCCCTGCTCGCCTCGGCCCCGCGCCTACAGACGACTAGCCGGCCTACGGCTTGGCAAGAGTGGGCCAACGCAAAAGGCCTGCCCACTCCGACCATGGAAATGCAATCCTTTGAGCACTTTTACTTCAGCATCCAGGCAGCGGTTGCAGGCCTTGGAGTAGCCATTGGTCCGTGGCACCTGGTGCGCGACGATATCGAAAGCGGTGTATTAGCCGCGCCATTGGGGTTTGTTGAAGATGGCTCGCGGTACTGCCTGCTATCGCCGGCAGCCCCCAAGCCAGGCAGCATGGAAATGGCGTTACTTAACTGGTTGCAGGAGCGATCCTAAATGCCAGGCAACATTCACCCAGCGAAGGACAGACAGTGCTTATAGTATTCAGCGGCCTTCCCGGCACCGGAAAAACCACTCTCGCCAAGGACCTCGCCGCGACGACAGGCGCCGTCTACCTGCGCATCGATACCATTGAGCAAGCAATCCGAAACTCCGGAGCGCTTGCCCAAGACGTGGGACGCAGTGGTTACGTGGTCGCTAATGAGCTTGCACTGAGCAATCTCCTGCTAGGCCGCACCGTCATCGCCGACTGTGTAAACCCGGTAAGCGAAAGTCGAGTAGCCTGGAGCGAAACCGCCTCAAAGGCCGGTGTTCGGCTAGTCAATATCCAAGTGATTTGCTCTGATAAAAATGAACATCAGCGACGGGTAGAAACACGGAGGGTGGATATTCCGGGGCTGACGCCACCCACCTGGCAGTCGGTGCTCAATCATGAATATGAAGCGTGGGCCCCCGCCCCGTTTTGCATAGACACTGCCCTGGCTTCGCCGGCGCAAGCGGTGTCGATGATCACGAACCAATTCCTGCCCAGGGGAGAAGGTGTGATTAGCGAGCAATGACATCGACAGGGCTGCAAATGTAGGATCTATGCAAAATGGTCTGGAGAGGCATATGGACGTTGCAACACTCGCATTATTCCTGCCCGCCTGCTTTGCACTGAATATGGCGCCAGGGCCCAACAACCTGCTGTCCATCAGCAATGCAACGCGCTACGGATATCGCACAGCCTGCATCGCAGGCGTGGGGCGCTTGCTGGCATTCGCCATCATGATCGCACTTGCTTCGGCGGGCCTGGCGGTGGTGTTGCAAACGTCAGAACTGATCTTCTACGGGATCAAAATAGTCGGCGCGGCGTACCTTTTCTACCTGGCGTATCAGCTGTGGAACGCCGCACCGCAAGCAGCAGCTGAATCAGAAAACTTTGGGGCGGGGTTGTGGGGGCTGGCCAGGCAGGAGTTCCTCGTCGCTGCCGGCAACCCCAAAGCCATCCTGATCTTTACCGCGTTCCTACCTCAATTCGTTGACCCCACGGCAGACGTTGGCTCTCAGTTCCTATTGCTCGGGTTGCTGTTTCTGGTGCTGGAGTGGATCGCCATTGGCGCCTATGCCTATATCGGGCTGCATATGCGCCGCTGGTTTACGCAGCCTCGCGGCAAGAAGATTTTTAATCGTTGCTGTGCCGGTTTGTTGTCTGCGGCTGCCTCGGCTCTATTGATGGCGCGGCGTACCTGATCCTAAAAACAGGAGCGTTTTATTTTCGAAGCAGCTGCACCAGTGCCCCGGACGCATTGTGTGTCGCACACTCGGGCGAGGCCTGTGTCAGGACGCTGGCCCGGTGGCACTGGATTCTTGCTCTGCCACGACCTGGTTACGCCCCTGTTGCTTGGCGCGGTACAGCAATTGATCTGCCTTCTGGAACACATCATCCATCGAGTCGCCGGCTCGCCAGAGCGCGACCCCCAGCGAGACAGTAATGTGACCAACAGCCTCCAAGGCGGTGGATGCGATCGAGAGTCGCAAACGCTCTGCGATGTCTACAGCGGCAGCGATTGAGCTATCGGGAAGCAGCAAAACGAACTCCTCCCCCCCTACACGGCAAAGCAGATCGCTCGGCCGAGAGTTCTGTTTCATCAGTCCTGCTACCGATCTGAGCGTCTCGTCACCTACGTCGTGGCCAAAGGTATCGTTCACTCGTTTGAAATGATCAATGTCCACAGAAATCACAGCAATCGTCTTCTTCGACTCCAACCACACCGTGAGCGCGTCTTGCATTGCACGACGGTTTGCCAGCCCGGTGAGTGGATCACTTTGAGCCTGGAGGTTGAGTCTGCCGATTTTTTCCTGCAGTAGGCTCACGCTAAGCAAAAGTGCCCGACGTAACTGCCAGCTTTCCAGGTAGTCCACAGGAATGGCGCTGATGCGCTCATAGCTTTCCGGCACGTCCAGGCGTCCGGCGCTGTCCGCCAAGCGGGACAACGGGTTGGAGATTCTCGACCCCGACCACCATATTAGTAGCAAACCCAGCAGGCCCAGTGGCACGATCCCTTTAGCCACCTTCAGCGCGGTAACGCTCAAAGTTTCCTGAACAACGGCCATTGGCTGCTGCGAGACAATGCCCCAACGGCTGCTGGGTATGCCCGCGTAACCCGCAAGCATTTCATTCCCATCCCGGTCGACCGCCTGGAGTGAGCCATTAGCCTGACTGAGTGCAGCATCAACAATCCGATCATGGTCAATGAGCCTGCCGATTTGTTGAGGGTCAGGGTGGTAGAGCACACGCCGCTGACTGTCTACGAGATAGACATATGCTCCATTTTGTCGACGGTTCAAATCCATCAGCGCTTGAAGCGTATTCTGCTGCTCCAACCTGAGAGCCCCGCCCACCAACCCGAGGTACTGCCCATTTGCATCGAAGACCGGCTGGGATACGAAAACCACCAGATTGCCAGTGATAGAGTGAAATGCATTACTGACCAGTGGCTTACGCCGCTCGAGCGGTTCGCGGCTTTGAAGAGATTGGCCGTTTAGCTGCAACCGCTCTGGCGCAGATGCGACGATAGTGCCGTCGGCGTTGGTAATCAGTACTGAGTTGAAGCTGTTGTCTTGCTCAAGCAGCCGTCGAGCCTCGACAGCCAACAGTTGGCGATCAGAGAAGTTCTTTGAAACGATGGCCGAGCCATATTCAAGGCGGTCTAGATCAGAACTCAACACCCCTTCTACCGCTGCTGCGATACGAGCAGCGTAAGCTCGGTTGCCTTCCAGCGCGTTTTCAATGAGCTCTCGCTTTTGGATCTTGAACATTACCCAGAATGTATTGGCAAGAGTGACTGCGGCACTGAACAGCGCAAAGGTGAGCAGTACGATGCGTAGGTTCAGTCTGGGTTTCGGCTGAGAAGGCATTCGGTGTTCCAAGGATATGCAGGTCTAATTTGCTGAAGTCTCAGCCATCGGGTAAAGAATGCACGTCCGAGTGCTTCTAGCTATTGGACAACACCTGCAGGATCTTAAATGGTGCAACGTCAATGGTTAGTGTCTCATGCAAAAGCCCCAGTCACCAACGGCTAGGCCCTGATGAACAGGCCTGCCAGCAACTAAGCACCGTGGTTGAGGCGATTGAAGGCGTCGCCCTCGAGCCAATCGCCAACCGACCTAGAAGCCTCATGCCTTGAGCAAACTCGGCTAGGCGCGTTCACTCCGGTATAGCGGACTCTACGGGCGACCGTACTTCCAGGAGCTTTTCCAGTGTCTGACATGCCGACCCATTTTGCTTACACACAACGCTTCAACGCCGTGCTCGCCTACATTGATGCCAATCTCGAAGGCGACCTGTCGGTGAAGACGTTAAGCGGTGTGGCAAACTTTTCGGCATTTCACTTCCACCGACAATTCACCGCGTTCGTTGGCGTGCCGGTCTCACGATATGTGCAACTGATGCGCCTACGCCGTGCGGCACATCGCCTGGCGGCCGTCGCTGATCATTCGGTACTGGACGCCGCACTCGACGCCGGCTTTGAAAGTCCCGAGGCATTCTGCAGGGCGTTCAAGCGGGCGATCGGTATGACGCCGAGTGCGTTCAGCAAGGAACCGAACTGGCAAGTCTGGAATACGGTGTTCGCAATCCCTCACTTTTCCAGGACTATCATCATGCAAGTAAGGATCGTAGATTTCCCTGAGGTCAAGGTAGCAGCGCTTGAGCACCGCGGGCCAGCAGGGCTCGTCAGCGAGAGCGTGCGCAAGTTCATCGAGTGGCGTATGCACAGCGGACAGTCGCCGCAGGCATCGAGTCGCACCTTTGGCATCCCCTATAACAACCCCGATACGACACCTCCACAAGCGTTCCGCTTTGCGATCTGCGGCGAGATTCATGAGGCTGTGGCGCCAAATGAGTTTGGCGTGCACGCCCTCGTCATTCCTGGCGGCCGCTGCGTCGTGGTGCGCCATACGGGTTCACCGGATCATATTGGCGAAACGATCTATCCGATTTACCGCGACTGGCTTCCCACCAGTGGAGAGGAACTTCGTGACCAGCCGCTGTTCTTCAATTACCTGAGCGCCTACCCCCAGACACCGCTGGATCAATGGCAAACAGATATTTATGTTCCACTGCAGTAGGGGAACAAGCTGCCTTCGACCTTGAGTTGGCGGTAGCGAGCGTAAATCGGGGCAGATGTATTTTTAGAGGTAAATCTGCCCCTTTTCACTCACATATCCCCCAACGCTCTCGCAATCAGATCGACAAAATGGAGGTTGATGTGGAGGATCGCAAGCAAAGCCGAGTCGTCGTCATAGGTGCGGGCATAGTGGGCGCGTCCCTGGCTTATCACCTGGCAGGCAAAGGTGCAGATGTTACGTTGGTAGACGCCGGAGATATTGCGTGCGGCGTGACGGGGATCTCATTTGCATGGATCAACGTTTCTCACAGCGGGTTCGACCCTATTGCGCAATTGCGCAGCTTGGTCATCAATGAGTTCCGTCGACTCGACATGGAATTACCCGACCTGAACGTTCGATGGACAGGTGCCCTAACTTACGGCACGAACCTGGATGAAACGCTGCAAAGGGCAGGCAATACAACTGCAGAACATTTAGTGTCCCGCCCCCAGATTGTCGATATTGAACCCAATCTCAAGCATCCCCCTGAACAGGCCTTATACGAAACCCAAGCAGGTGCCTTGGATGCGGTACGAGCAACGCACGCCTTGATTGCAGGCGCCAAAGCGCATGGGGCCAATGTATTAACCCATACACGGGTTCTCGGATTTAGAATGCTGAATACTCGAGTTACAGGACTCGAAACCACAGCGGGAATAATTGACGCCGATATCGTTGTAATCGCAGCGGGGATTGGTACCAAGAAACTCACCGACATGCTTAACGTTTCTCTTCCTATAGAAGAATCTCCAGCCATTTTTATTCGTTACAAGGCACCCGCCAACCTGGTGCAGACCATAATTTCCAGCCCCGCAATGGAAGTCAGACAAGAAGAGGATGGGACGTTGCTAGCCGCAGAGGATTATCTGGGTGATGCCCTGGACAACCAGGCAGAAGCGATTGCGCTACGAACAGCCCAGGCCATCCGGGACGAACTTCATGGGGCTGATTCCATTGAGCCGGAATTGGCATGTGTCGGGCTAAGACCATTTCCCGCTGATGGCATTCCCATTGTCGGTTACTTGCCCACAGTCAGCGGTGTATATGTTTGCACAATGCACCCTGGCGTTATCCTTGCCCCAATAATAGGCCGTCTGGCCAGCGAAGAGATAATGGACGCCACCGTGGCCCCTGCCCTCGGCCCTTGCCGCCCCGACAGGTTCATTCAACCTTAGTCCGTGCTGGTTGACACCCTGAACCATGGCCCTATGGAACGTTGATCGCCGGCATCGGACACAGTGGTTTATGGTCGGCGTTGGAGCGACAGTAAAAAGCGCGTCATTGCGCGATTTCTATCCAATCCCTGCTTTGGGTCGATTGCTGCCTGTGGCAAGGGGCAGCAAACGAATGTCGTCATCCATCCTGTCGAGCGGCACCTGCCAGCCACATCAGGAACGCGCTCACATGCACCTGCCGCTCCCACCCTGGCACGCACACCGCAACGTAACGCGGACCAGGCAGGCTTACTTCTGGTCTATAGGCCACTAACTCTCCATGCCTGAGGCTGTCGGCTACCAGTACATTGCTTGCCAGCACCAGCCCATGACCCGCGATCGCAGCGCTCAAAGCAAAATGCTCGTCGTCGAACTCACGCATCTGCGCCGTTTCAAGCCAGGCCTGGCATCCTGCGGCCGCGCACCAGCTTTCCCAATTGATTGAAAAGGGTCCCGGAATTTTCCAGTGCAGGTTGATCAGTTCGACCTGATTTACGTTCAGCGAGGCCACCAGACCTGGGGCGCCGTAAACCGAGAACTGCTCGTTCATTAGCTCCTGACAGAACAACTTCGGGTCATCGCGGCTGACCGAGCGAATAGCAAGATCGACACTGGAATCACGCAGCAGATCGACTAGTTCGTTACGTGTATCGACCCGCACATTGAATTGCGGAAAGCTCCGATAGAAACCACCCAGCCGTGGAATCAACCAGGCTGCCGCCAAGCCCGGCGTAGTGGAAATGGTCAGGGTTTGGGGAACCGTGTCCGGATAAAAAGCCTCCAGGCTGCGGCGAATGTCTAACAATGCGCGATGAGTACGGCGATACAGCAACTCGCCTTCTTCGGTCAACACCACACCTTGTCCAGATCGCTTGAACAGCATCGCTCCGAGACGAGCTTCCAACGTCCTGACCTGGTGGGAAATGGCCGTGGGGGTGACTGAGAGCTCCTCAGCTGCCGCTTTAAAGCTACCCAGTCGCGCAGCCGACTCGAAGGTCCGCAGCGCGTTGAGCGCAAGAGTCGAAAACACGCATCGTTCCCTAGATGAATTGAATTGATGTGCCTGCAATTTATCTCATTTTTCTTGGTGTGTACGGAGCGATACCGTCGCGGGTATTCGATCTACCCACCCTTCGGAAAACACCATGCAAGGACCTTCGCGAAAAATTCTGCAAGCCATCCTCTATGAATCAATCGCTGTTGCGGTGCTGTCGCCCAGCATCTCGTTGATATACGACGAAGGCCTGGCCCATGCGGGTGCGCTGTCGTTGATGTTGTCGGTGTGCGCGCTGCTTTGGAACGTGCTGTTCAACTACGTTTTCGAATGCTGGGAAGCGCGTCAGCCACAGCGCGCTCGCACGTTGGGCAGACGTTTGCTCCACTCACTGGGTTTTGAGGGTGGGCTAGTTCTACTGTTGGTGCCTCTGGTGGCATGGTGGCTGGAAATTTCCTGGTGGGCTGCACTGGTCACCGATCTGGGGCTGTTCGTTTTCTTCTTCTTTTACGCGCTGGCGTTTCAGTGGGTCTTTGATAGGGTGTTTGATGTACCAGAGTCCGCGAAGGAGCAGGTTTCGGTTAACCCGTAATCCGCCCGGAATCCCGATTGGCCCACCTGTAGCAGCACTAGGATTTGTGCATGAAAAACGCCACCAAAGCGATTGAGAACTACATCTTCGGCAAGGACGGAAATCGGCCTGACTTGTTGCGGCATGCTTTCAGTCCAGACGCAACTCTTACCATGCTGGTGCAGACAAGCACCATCCAATTTCCCCCCAACGTCCAGGGGCGCGAAGATATTGCTGAAGTACTGGTACGCAGCTTTAGCCTGCAATATGAGAACGTTTATACATTCTGCTTCGGTGCCCCTCCAAAGCCCGAAGCACATGCTCATAGGTGCAAATGGCTGGTTGGCATGTCAACAAAAACAACTGGAGAGTTACGTGTAGGCTGTGGGGAATATCATTGGGTCTTTTCACCGCAAAGCGGCCTGGCCATGCAACTGTCCATTACTATCGAACACATGTTGGAGTGCCCTTCCCAGCATATGCGGAAAATAATGGATTGGCTTCAAGGTCGCAGCTATCCATGGTGTGAACCTGCCGACATGCTCGATTCGGCACCGCCACTCACTTGCCTCCAGCCGGTTCTTGTCTACGTTGCTGCATGACCCCTATGGTTGTAAACGTTCGCGAGCGTAAGCGTTTGGCCGATTGCGGCCCTCAGGACAGGCGGCAACCGGCCAAGCGCTGACGTCGCCCCCTTAAACACTACAATGCCGCGATTCATTATTGACGTAGCCTGGCACAAACAAGCATGTGAGCCCGGCTTTATGCATAGGCCTCGACCGTGACGATCTAATGGGTGCTAGCGCTATAGCCAACAACAGGATTTAAGTGGATTGAATTATGAGCAGAATTGATGATTTAAAGATCAGGTACCCGGGAGCCATCGCATGGTCATTTGGAGACACGCCAGAAATGGCAGATGAACTGGCTGAACTTGTCGCTAAAGGAATAAAAACAGCCAGTTGTAGCTCGCTCTCATCGTTCAAACATGAAGATGCAGCACCCGCTATTGGCGGCTACAGCATCATTCTTAACAGCAAGGGCGGCCCTGTATGTGTGATCAGGGTTATTTCGATGCGTATAATTCGTTACTGCGACGTAGATCAAGATTTTGCGAGGAAGGAAGGTGAAGGGGATCTCAGCCTAAGGTACTGGATGCAAGGTCATAAAGATTTTTTTCAAAGAGAGGGTTCGTTCGACGAGGCTATGGAGCTTGTTGCGGAAGAATTTGAGTTAGTGGAAGTACTCTAAAAGATAAGCTCCCCTAAACAACTATCCTTTTCCGGTCATGCCAGCGCTTTGCCGTATTCAATCTTGCGTCGCATACAGCCCGATCAAGCTCTTTTTTCCGCGCCTTCTATAGCTGCTAGGACGCGCGGCGATCGCCCACATCATCGCGCGGTTCTGATGCTCGGCACGCTTCTCCTCACCGGTACAACCCGCATCGCCGCACACATACGTTTGCCGGCGTACTCGGCATCGGCGAAAGGCATCTGTTTCTCGGTGCAAGAGCGCCTCGCATAATGGACGTTATGGCTAAATTCAGCGCCGAGACTTCGCTATTATCCCAGCGCTAAATGCCTCGATTCCGACGGCATAGCGACCATAACGTCTCAGACATTATGCTTAACACCGATAGCGACCTGGAACACCGCGCGCCAGACTCAAAAGCAGCCACCGTAGTCCTCGGCTGACCGGCCTTCGTTTGGCCTTTGGGCCATCGGACTTTTACAGCTAGTCAGCACACCGTTCACCAACACTATGGTGAACTCGATAACTTTGCCCGTCGTAACGCAGCACTGGAAAACACAGGCCCGGGCCACCGACCTCAACATCAGGCCAACCATTACTGCCTTTGCTAGCGAGAAACTCAGCGACACCGCTTTCTTTGAGCATGAGTTTCCAGTGGCCGTCAGGCTGCTGACTTACCAGATAAAATCCAGTACCTGCTTGCCCATAACAGTAAGTGCTGCCTTCGGTAATCAACGCATCCGGTCGGCCGTCACCGTTCAGGTCCTCAACCAATTCCATGGTTACCAGCCTGTAGCTACCAGTTTCCTGAATTTCACACTCCGACGTCTCTTGGTTAAATCCAGCAGCGTGGAATGCTTTTATCTGCTCGCTACGCGGTAGTTCATCTGCCTGCGCCGTAACACTGCTCACGAAACATGCCACCCATAGACCTGACGTAAAACTTCCCTTCATATCGACCGTCCCTTTATGATGCTCAACGTTATTAAGTATCGTGCATGTACCCACACAAGCATCTTGGATAAGTTGGCCGTTTCACATGGGTACGCGTGCGGTACAGCATGCCTTCCGCAGTACCAGCGACGCTAACGACACCCTCAGGAAAAACAAGACCACGGACTGCATTTTTACAGGTGCCAATGATCATTTCGACCGCACCCAAGGCTCGGCCTTCACGGAGGTAAAACCGGCGATTAAGCCACCCTCCAATGGGTAACCTCGCAGCTGATGCGCGCAAGGTCACGGTCAAGCCGATTAACTCAGCACCGTCGTACCTAAAGCTCTTCCTTGCCAAGCCGATAGCCCGACGAAGCTCTAATAAAGCCGCGTCGATAATAAACGCTTCGTAAGGACGACCTCCATGCCCACACTGCGCTCCATCCAGACCCGCTACACCCTGTTCCTGGTGCTGTTCGTCCTGGTGTTATCGGTACTAACCGTCGTCGGCATCGGCCAATTGGTCGCCCCCACGTTAAAACACACTGAAGAACAGGTGGTGCTCAACCGCATCGCCGAGGTAGCTGTGCAGATCCAGGGCGAACTCAACAAGGTTCAAGCCCAGCAACGCAGCATCACCCAAACCATCCCGCTGCTCGACAGTGACGCCATCGACAAGGTGCTGCCCGGCCTGGTGGATCAGTATGGCGAGCTGAAAGTCTTCGGCGGCGGTATCTGGCCGCTGCCCAACCAGCGCACGCCGGGGCGCAACAAGCACAGCACGTTCTGGCACCGCGATGCCTCGGGCAAGCTGGCGGTGAATACGTTCTGGAACAGCGACGCCGCACCCAATTATTACGACCAGAGCTGGTACAAAGGCGGCCTCGCCTCGCCCCGTGGCCAATGCGCCTGGGCCGCCGCCTACAAGGACGACGCCAGCCAGGAGCCGCGCACCAACTGCGCCATGGCCATCCAGCGGGACGGTGCGGCCTACGGCGTCGCCACCATCGACGTGACCCTGGGTTTTTTCAATGAGCTGGTGGCCAGCAAGGAAAAAGACATCGGCGGCCAGATGCTGATCGTCGAAGGCGACGGCAAGATCATCAGCAACAGCACGCGCATCAGCAGCCCGGTGGTGCTCAAGAACATCAGCGAACTGAACGGCACCTCGGCGTTTGCCGCCCAGGTCAGCAAGGCCCTTGCCCATCGCGACCAGGCCCTGCAGCGCGGTGAATTCGACAACCAGGGGGTGGCCAGCACCTTTTACATGCGCCCAATCGAGGGCACCCCGTGGTTCCTCGCCACTGCCCTGCCCACCTCGCTGATCACCGCCCAGCGTGACGATGTGCTCGGCAGCCTGGCGCTGCTGCAAATCCCGATGGTACTGCTGCTGGTGCTGCTGGCGTTCTATGCGATTCGCAATCTGGTGCAACGCATGAAGTCGCTGCGCACCAATATCGACTCGCTGTCTGCCGGAGATGCCGACCTGACCAAGCGCATCACCATCCGTGCTGAGGATGAAATGGGCGCCATCGGCCACTCGGTAAACCGCTTTATCATCTACCTGCAGAACATGATCGGCGAAGTGACCCAGGCCACGGGCGCCATGGCCTCGGGGCTTGAGCAATTGCAGCAGACCTCGGCGCAGACCAACCGGATTCTGGTGCGGCACGCCTCGGAAACCGATCAGACGGTCACGGCCATCACCGAAATGAGCTCCACCGCCGACACCGTCGCGCAAAACGCCGCTGAAACCGCCTCGTTCACCCAGCGCGCCAACGAACACGCCGACCGCTCCCGCGTGGTGGTGGGCGAAGCCTCGACCAGCGTCAGCGCGCTGATCGGCGAAGTGGCCAGCGCCACCCACACCGTGGAAAACATGCGCCAGGACGCCGCACGTATCACCGAAACCCTCGGCGTGATCGGCGCGATTGCCGGCCAGACCAACCTGTTGGCACTCAACGCGGCCATTGAAGCGGCGCGCGCTGGCGAGCAAGGCCGTGGGTTTGCGGTGGTCGCCGACGAAGTCCGGGCGTTGGCCGCACGCACCCAGGCCAGCACCTCGCAGATCAACGAGATGTTGGCGCGCCTGACCACTGGCGTGAGTTCGTCGGTGACGGCAATGGAAAACACCCAGGCCAGCTGCCAGTCAGCGGCGGATGCCACGGCACGCGTCAACACTGGGCTGGACGAAATGGCCGGTTCGGTCAGCCATATCAACAACCTCAGCACCCAGATCGCCACCGCCGCCGAGTAGCAAAGTGCGGTGACCGAAGAGATAAACCGCAGCATGGTGCAGATCCGACATATGGTCGAAGAGCTGGTGGAAAGTGGCCATGCCACTGAAACCAATACGCAAAGCCTGCTGGATGCCAATGGCCGGGTGATTACGTTGATGAGCCGTTTCAAGGTGCGCTGATAAATGAGTGAAACACTCCCGTGCAAACCACGGGAGTGGGACGATTCTGGCAGCTCCCAGTGCGGGATCTCGCCACATAGGCGGTGTGTCACGCATGCTGCTGGGCATTCTGTCCGTTGGAGCGGATCAGGCAGGAACGCTTTATCCAAGCCCTCATCGAAGTCGTCTACGACTACGTGACCCAACCCGACCGTTGGCACGAGTGGCCCCCCTCCTCCGTGAGTGCCGACACTGGCACCACCGGTTCACTGCCGGTCGGCACGGCACCATCGCCTCGATCAGGCTCATCACCCGCTCACTCATGTCGCCGTACACTGCATAGTTCTGGACGATGCCGTGCGGCTTGAGCGTGTGCTGGATCTGGAGATATGGCTCGCCCGTTTTGATAAAGGGCTTGGCATCGTAACTGCGGGCAATGACACAGCCATCATCGTTGCTCAGTGCCATGCCGGGTACCTGGGGTTTTCGAAAGGAGGATCACCTCTTTACCACGCTTGTACAGGCGCTTGCAGATGGGCTCATTGCTCAGCAAACCCGCGCTCCGACACATGAGCCTCTTGGCATTGTCAGGCGGTACGCTCAAGCACAATCGAGTAAAACCCTGTTAATCCAGTGGTGCCAAACCTCACCCTGCGCGCTACTGGAACCAGTTCGTTTGATGCCACACCCCTTCTACTCAGGGTTATCAAGCGCAGCCAGCCCTTCATCGCCGACATGGGGAATCAGCGCGCTGGCCTCCAGGTCCCGCATCAGGTCGGTGAGCATCTGCCGCTGATTCTCGGTGTTAGGTGTGGGCACGTACCAGGCGGCCACGCTCATACCTTCGCGCTTGTAGGTGAAGGTGCGCAGTAGCTCACCGTCCTTGTAGACTTTGCCGGTAAGGTTGTGCACATAGCTGTAGGGCATCGGGAACGTCAGCAGCGTCAACGCGTTGAGCGCCACCAGCACCCCGGCGCCTTTGCCCGGCGGCTGGTTGATGACCAGGCCGTAGCCCTTGCGCGCGAACCCGTGGTCGACGAAGGAGAACGCGCCAGACGACTTCACTGCCACGGTCAGTTCGTCACGTTCTTTGACGTCGAAACGCGTGTAGCCCTCCGGCATCACCATCAGGCTCATCGGCACATAAGGCTTTTCCGCGTGGTAGCCCAATGGTTTCATCGATGGATTGCAACCGCCCAGCAATAACAACCCGGCCACACCCAGCCCCACCTTGAACAGGTTGTTCACCGTTGTGCCTCCAGCGGTTTGCCCGCCAGGCCCGTCGCCTGCATGTCACGGGCGAAGGCGCGGGCGACCCGACGGATGTTTTCCTCGCGCTCGGGAATGCCGAGGTCGAGCAGCCAGGAATACTTGGCCATGTAGTTTTCATAGTGATAACGGTTCAGCACCTTGCCATCGCGCATCACAGTGAAGTCGGCCTTGGTGTCCATGTCGTTCTGTATTGGCAACAGGAAAAGGGTGGCGGCGCTGAGGAATACCAGAGGCATAGGTGCAACCTTGCGCTGGGCATCCAGCTTGACCATCACCTGGGTTTCCCCTTCTCCAGCGGTGCCGGTATCGACCTTGCTGAACACGCCGCTTTCACGCAGGTAATTGCGCAGCTTGGAGCTGTGCTCCAGCGAATCAACCATCACGGTGATCGGCGGCAGGTAATCCTCGCCCGTCTTGATTTGTGGGTCGGGCAGGGTCTGGGTGCCCGCGCAGCCGGCCAGCAGCAGGCTTGCGGTAAGGAGCAGGGTCTTCTTCATTGCTGGGGTTCCTTGTTGCTTGTCACATTGCCCGCTGTACGGGCCTGCGGCATGGGCATGACGAAGGGAAATGCCGGCGCCATGTTCAGGTTCAGCGGCTGCAGGCTCGGTAGCCCGGGGGTGTAGCGCCGCGCGATCACTTCATCCCGAGGCTGCTGGTCGTCATGGAAGAACAGGCAGGCTGAAACCCCGAGGCAGCGCGAGCGGAACTCGCCGATGTAATAGGCCTTGCCCGCCTCCAGTTCCATGGGCACGAGGAACTGCTCACGCGCCTGGATGCTGCGGAAGCCGCCGTTGGAGCCGTTCCAGAAGAACTGGAAGTCATAGAATTCGTAGGCTCCGGGCTTGAGCGGCATGACGAAGATGCTAGCTTCGCCGGGAAGCGCCTGCTTGTCGCTGCCGTGCACCGCTTCGATGTCCTTTGGTGTATGCGCCACCTCGGCATGGCCCCACCAGGCTGCCGCGCCGTATTGCGAGCCGCGCTGGCGTAAGAGGATGCGCTGGTTGGTGTAGGCGTTGTCGCGGCCCAGAGGGCCGATGCTGCCGACAAGGTACGCGACCGGGCCACCCGCGGTCGGTTGCAAGGGCTCGCTGACCACGACGGGGGATTTGGCGGCACAGCCTGTGAGCAGGGCAATGGGTAATAGATGTGCGAATGCACGGAAGAAACCACGCATGAAAGGTCCTTGGGGGGGAAAGATCCATTGGTTGCCGGAGGTGAGTCGAGCGGTAGAGGCGATACCTGCGGGCTTTGGGGGGATGATAAAGCGTGGCAAGGCATGAGGCTAGAGTCAGTCATGGCGATGTCCCGTGTTTTGACTCAATCTCAGTCAGCCCTTCAACAAGGGCCACCTAGGTTCCGTGCGTCACAGGCGCAAAAGGGGACAGATTTATTTTCCAACCTTCAAACTCCTATTCGCTAGAAAATTAGAGCACTAAAAATAAATCTGCCCCCTTTTTCCTGCTGATGGGCGATGAGTTTGCTAATCCGCTCAAGTACTTGCTGGCATCGCGATGCGCTATCCTAATCAACTCGTTAAACAAGGAAGAATAATGTGCTCGTCGTCATTTCTGTCGTATCTCAAACTCCCGGCTGTTCTGCTGATTACCTGTCTTACAACCGCTTGTTCCAACTACCACTACAAGGATTACCAAGGCGATTGGGTGCCGGACTTGATGACGCCATATGACCTGTCCAATAACACGGCCAATGCACCGGTGGTGTACTTCGCCACCACCCACTTTCGCGGGTTGGGAATAAAATTCCATCGACTGTTGCTGGCCACGCATGTGGACGACCAACTGCTAGAGGGCGCCGGGCGGCGCTCGATCCTCGACGTTTCCGGCAAGCAGGCACTGCGCTTGACCCCGGGCAAGCACTCGTTGAGCTGGTGTTGGGTCTCGATGAATGCCTTGGGTACCGGTGGCGCGAAGTGCGGCTTCGGTGCGCGCGATGTGGAGTTCCGTGCAGGCCAGCGATATGTCGTGGACTTCACCACTCGCGACGACATCAATGGGCCTTCTGGGCGTCAGGTCTCGACCATTACTATCGAATCCGAGATTCGAAATCTGGATACCCATGAAGTGATCTACCCGCTGAAAGGTATTGCAAAGCTGGAGAAGGAATAACGATTGCGACGATCACCGTCACAAACTGAGTTGGTCGGTGATCGGAAGCTACGTGGCAGAGAACAGCTTCCGACTGAATGTTGCCCTTAGCGAGAGACTGCAAACGGCCCAAAGCAGCTGCTCTACAAGGCCTGCTATCGACCCTTCACGGCAAGACATGCCGGCCAAGAACGGCCCTAGGACTTCAACTAAATCGGATATGATTACCCGAACGTTGGAGGCATGAATCAGGCTTAGGTCGGTGCCTGGCAACTGCTTAAATCAAAAGGGAGCACGCATGAGCAAATATCTGGTTTTGTTGTTGGTTGGCGCCGCAGGCGTTGCTCAGGCTCAATCGGTGTGCACTTACCCATGGTATCAATCGATCGATAAGATACTGCATACAACTGACGGACAAGGGCATGGGCCGGATATAGGCTCCGATGAATGGAAATCGGTGATCGAATTCAAATTAGGGGTTCGCGATGGGGCAGATGTCCCTGAACGAAGTTCCGATCAGTGGTGCCAATACATTGATCAGCATATCAATGGGAAGCAGGCGACCGGGGGCAGTACGGGGAAATCGTCGATAGTCAATGTGACACTTGGCCCTTCTTACGATTGCGCCAAGGTGAAGCCTGGTGCTATCGAAGCGATGATATGTGAGGACAAGGTGTTATCCGCGCTCGATCGCAATCTGTCGGAAGTATATGCCAGCGCGAGAATCAAGGCCGGAAACGAGCACCCACCCCAGCTTAAAGCAGAACAACGTGGATGGATAAAGGGTCGCGACGACTGCTGGAAGAGTGATGACGTCGGTGCATGCGTGCGCATGGAGTACCAGCGCCGCATCGCCGAGTTGCAAGCACGGTACCGATTGGTACCGGGAACCGGGCCTGTCTATTACGAATGCGAAGGCAACCCTGCCAGCGAGGTTGCTGTCATGTTCTTTAAAACCGATCCGCCGACATTAATCGCCGAGCGTGGCGACAACGTATCGCTCATGTACCAGCAGCCAAGTGACAGTGGCGTAAAGTACCTTGGACGCAATGAAACACTTTGGGAACATCAGGCCGAAACTGTAATTACTTGGGGATACGGGGCGCCCGAATTACATTGCAAAAGAAAGCTTTGAACAACGACCCAGTCAGCTGGGTAATTGCATTTTGGCGAAGGCTAGTAAGTGGCCGGAGGTGGCGTTCGTGAACGGATTCAAACGGTCCAGAGTGTGTAAATAGGCGGAGTTGCAATCCACGGTAAAAACGTTTTATTTCAAACAGTTAAAGACAATTCGATTCCGCAAAATATTATTTGCATGCTATCTGAAAGCTTTTGAAGCCGGGGACCATAATCTAATTGCGGAACTGACCCGTCCCTCCTCCGGTGTCCTTCCGGACGGAGACGATAACCATTTATTTGATCTCAGACATGTACAACGTTACGGACTCAAACCTCTTCACCGTCGCCCCCAACGTCAGCACCGACAGTTAAGAAACCTTCACCTCAGTCAGCACCCTGCTGCACGACCTGTACGAAGACCTGAACGGCAAACACCGCGACATCGCCCTGGCGCCCCATCAACTGAGCGAACTGGGCGTACTCCTCACCGCCAAATTGCTCGACCGTGAAACGCCCTGCCCTGGCCAACCCGCCCGGCAAGCCGTCTCAGAACACCTGCAACGGCTCGCCGCTATCAATTGACCCCAGGCCAGCTCTCCACATATTCAATAGTGAAGTCCGGATAGGAATCGACAATCTGGATCTTGTAGTCGGGGTAGCTGTCGACGGTTTGCCATTTGCCGACAGAGTCCGGCCAGGAAACAACCTTCTTTACCTTAAGGTCGGGGTAGTGACTCACCACCTTCACCTTGTAGTCGGGATAGCTGTCCACGAACTGGATCTTGCCGTAAATCTTCGACACATCGACCGTCGTACCGGCGTGAGCGCAAAAAGTACAGGTCAACAGCAAGGAAGCGAGGGTAGCTTTGAACATGATCATTTCATCCTGAAAAATTGAGGCGTCCAGTCTATCGATAGCCGCGCGGGGCCGTGCCGAGAAACGCCTATCCCTTCAACTCACCCGCCCGATTGCTGGCGGCGTCATCATACGCCACATACAACGGCTCAGCGATCTGGCTTCTGATGGCTTTGGTCGATTCAAGTGCCAATACAACCCCCCTCAGCCTTGCTGACTGCACGATTGAGCTCTTTATGAGAGCAAGCGCCAGTGATGGCGTCGAGCTGCTTGGCCGGTTAAGGCTTGCTCGTGCAGTCATTTTACTAGCCCGAGCATCAGTCTCTACTTGTAACAACGCCACACTAACCGAAAAATCACCGCATATTAAAAATCAATTTTTCTGCCGCCGATCTGAGTTTCCATATCATTCTGACCAGCAATGATAGCCGACGCGCTAATTGCATTTTGATTCGCCCAATCACGAAGTTTTATAAACTCATCCTTACGCATTTTGCTCATGGGTACTAAACGCGAAATAGTAGTTTCAAAGTCAACCATACTCAGATCGCTTAGATCATCAGAGCCATTTATCCGCCGCGAGAACGCTTCAATCAGGGAGTCTCCAACCCAAGCTTCGATTTCAGCACCAGATAGCACAACGTCTTTCCCAAAATTCGACTCGCCCCCCAAAGCAGACAATCGATCCAAATCAAATTTTTCTGGGTCACGTTTCAATTTTTTCAAATGTATTTCAAGAATCTTCTTTCTTTCTAATGTCGACGGAAAATCAACAAAAAATATTTCGTCGAATCGCCCCTTTCTCAATAACTCCGGAGGTAAGCTGTTGATGTTGTTAGCGGTAGCAAACACAAAAACAGGCGCCGTCTTTTCCTGCATCCAAGTTAACAGTGTGCCGAATACGCGTGTAGCCGTTCCACCATCAGATGCCCCTCCGGAAGAACCGGAAAGTCCTTTTTCAATTTCATCGATCCATAGGATGCAGGGCGAAACAGCTTCGGCAGTGCGTAGTGCGGAACGAATATTGGACTCTGAAGAACCAACCACCCCTTGGAAAATTTTCCCCATGTCCAAACGTAATAAGGGCATATTCCATGACGACGATACGCATTTCGCTGTTAAAGACTTACCGCAACCGGGAACGCCAGTTAAGAGCAAACCCTTCGGAGTTCCAACACCGAATTCCTGAGCATTCTGCCCAAAACACTGGCTACGCAAGTGGAGCCATTTCTTAAGAGTTGCCAGGCCTCCAACATCTTCAAGACTCACCTTTGAGTCAATGTATTCCAAGATACCTGTTTTTCGTATGATTTGTTTTTTTTCGGAAAGCAAATCTTTTACAGTATTTTCATTTACACTCAGACTGGATACCAATGAGCGAGATAAGCTATTGTCAATTTCCAACCCCGTGAGGCCCAATGCAGCATCAATGAGTTTCTCTTTGGTTTCGGCAGAAAGATCAATCTTAACGCTACTATTTCCTTGCCATGAATTAACAAAGCTATTTATCTGATCCTTAACCTCATCTCTTGATGGCAAAGGAAAATCAATCAACGTGATTTCCTTTTGAAGATCGTTGGCAACTTCAAAGCTGGGTGCCACGATAATGCAATTGCTTCGATATCCGCGTGAGCGAATATTTATGGCTAAATCTCGAAGTCGACGCCGATAGACAGGATTTGAGCTTGAGGTAAGGTAGTTATGAGCATCACAAAAAACAAAAATATTTTTGCTGCCCTCCTCCTTCGCCTTTTCTTCGCAAAAGTCCAAAGCCATTTTCAAATCAAAGGTTTTATCCCCAGAAACGACGCCATTTATCTGGACACCTACCGTCGAGTTCCAAACGAACAACCGATGGCTAAGAGTCTTAGCGATTTCAGAAATTTCACTGAGTGCACGTTCCTCCTCGAAAGTTTCAATGACCAAAATCGCATAACGCGCCTTGAGGTAATCTGTTATTTGCTTGGTACGATTCATGCCTATTATCCCTATTCTTGAACTGAGTTATACATGCATCGGAAGACCAGTTTTGGTAACACCAGAACTTGAAACAACAAACTCGACAACTCTTCCAATACGGAAAAAGTCAACATCGACCCTGTCGCTAGCTTTGATAATCTGCTTGTGCTGATAGGGATGTTTCGCGTTATGCCGATACCGACCAGCCAACGTCATGTCAACGGCTTTAACTACTCGGATCATGGCCTCATTCTGGAATATCTCTTTTGGCGTATAGCCTGTATAAAGTATCCAGTTTTTCTCACCATTGACGGCATGTATTAATTGCTCCAAGGCTGGCGCTTGGTCGAGGGGCTCCCCCCCAGAGAGGGTGACGCCAGCGATGTCCAGTGCATTTATCTTCTGTGCCAACTCATGAATAGACATCAACGTACTCGCTTCGCGAGCATGGGTTCCCTGATTGAAGCACCCCTTACAATTCAGCGCACAGCCTTGCACCCATAATGTCAAGCGCAACCCAGGGCCGTTAACGCTGCTCAACTCCATATGGTGTACATTTATTTCCATTTATAAATTCGCGCTGAGAATTTGAAGGGTTTGTTCTTCATGGACGACGGTATACTCCGGCTTCCACTCAGTCAAAAGTTCCGTAGTTGGGCTAGAAAGTAGAGATTCGAGCTCTTCAGTAAGCTTTGTACAAATATCACCTTTCACGCCATACACTTCCTCCGTAATCTCATTGCCCGTAAAGGTGACATGAATACCGTATTCGTAGTTAGATCCAAATTCAATCTCGAATCCTTGAAAAGTTTCTTTCACTCTTGCTGGGACACCTGATGCGTCTATGCGTTTGATGGTTTCATCGATGGCTACGCTGATATACGCTTTCTGAAAGTTTAAAGCCAGGTTAGCCATTATCGCTTCATCGTCGGCCGAAATCACTCCCCGCTCAATGAGAAGCTTGTAAGAGCCCTCTTCAACTTGGCAAACAAATAAATTGAATTTATCAGCCGTTTGGCCACAAATAGCTCTAAATTGCTGCTTGCCCATATAACCTATTTTGCCCAACACCTTTTTACTGAAGTCGCTGGCAAATACGGAAACCAGATCAGTCGTTGGGTTAATGCCCATTTTACCGAAAGCTTTGGCAATGGCCTCTTCATTAACATAAGAAAATTCAAACTTTGTACAATGAGACATTGTTAAAGCTCCAACCTGCGACCGGGAACAATTTCTTCAGCGTTCTGTATAGCAACTAATACGTCAGAGACAACCTCAATATTGCGCATAGGTGCCACGGATGCAAGCGTAGCCTCAGATGCAACATTTTTTTTGACCTCAGTTGAAGTTTCAGGGTTGGCAACCACCCGACGTCTTTGTACAGCTTGTGATGCGCCACTACCACAAAGAAGACTTGTATCAATCGCTTCCAATAGCCTTCTGATTACTAGAATGGGATTTGATGTTAGCTTTTCATATAGGCCAATGCGCAACAACGCATCAAATCCATCATTGAATTGTAGTTTAACAAAGTAATTTTTATTTTCGTCACCGATGATACCAATGCGCGAGACTTGATTAAGGTCCCGCGACAGCTTGCTCCAACAATATCCATCAAACGACGCCACAATTAATTTTGTCGCTGTTGCGGCAAAAGCATTGCTACCCACTTGAAACCCGTCAGCATCAAAATCCTGGTAGCTGACTAAAACTTTCTCCCCGACAGGAATCCCCAAAGCACTCGCTAAATATTCATTTGCTGAATAATCGACATCTGCGTGAAATTTTAAGCTTTTTGACAAAGTATAAAGACTAAAGGCACCGCCAACCCCATAGCATATTGCACTCAGCACGTCTTTTGATGCTAGGACTACAAAAGCCACGACAACAAAAGCAATGATTCCGTAACCGTATTTTATAGCTGCCTTTGTACTGAGCTTTTTATTTCTATAACCTCGAAATGTTTTGCCGGGAATATACTTTTTTGAAGGTGCAAATAGTAAGGCACACACACCAAAAAAAACCAGACAGATAAGCCCCATTACAGCTTGGCGATTTTGCCCATTTTGCAACCCTTCGAGAAACATCCAAGCACCTATAACGATGAAAGCAGGTAAGGAGGCCAGTACTGCAAATCCCGCCGCCTTACCTTTGGTGATCATCAGCATTTTCCACATCGGGATAGTTTTTATCATTCATAAACCTTCTAGAGTCGGTGCAGAAGCGCGTAGTGTGAGGATGACTGTAGAACTACTCTTTGGTCTATGCTACATGATGATCTTTGGTTTATCACGCCTCCTAAGATGCTTCCAGACCTGAAGAAAACCTCCTAACTAGAGATAGCAAATCAGTGCGGGTCGCAGAAACGGTCCCGAATTTCAGGCAATAAAAAACTCCGTAGACGTTAATCTACGGGGCTTTCAAGAATGGAGACCGAGGTCGGAATCGAACCGGCGTAGGCCGATTTGCAATCCGATCTGGAAACGTAAGCGGGCTGTGACCTGTAGAGATATTTACTTCCGAAACCAGCACAAAAAATCCCCTCTGGAGACCGCGTAGAATGCGGTCTATCTTCTTTATTTGGGAACTGATTTGCCCCTCCCCTAGCGTCCTGCCGACCGAACACAACCCACCACCAAGCAACCCAACTGCTACGCTGTTCACTCCAAGGAGGGACACCGATGCCGAACTCAGACCTGCTCCCTTACCTGGTGCACCGTCGCCCAGATCGCCTGAAACAGAAGCAGGCGCAGACGAAGGATCACTGGACCCAGGTCGAAGAGCTTGGGTGAGCCTGACTGGCGGCCATGGTGCTGATCGGATTCATGAGACCACTACACACTCTTTCAGGCGTGGATGGCGTCACCCAGTACCTAACCGAGCCAGGGCAGAAACGATGCGGGCACCCCTTCCCTATGCAGGACGATGAAGCAATACCGAGGGCATGGCAGCGTCCGCCACCTATCCGCGTACTTAAATCGGCACCTTCTACTGCATTGCAAACCTTCCTCGCCTGCTTATAATTAAGATCAATTCTTATCCGCATCTTGTAACTAGGAAGATCTAGGTGTCCTACCCTCAGTCTCCCGAATCCTCCCCCCAGGATGATATGCACGCGCTCTATCGCGACCACAGCCAATGGCTTCAGGGCTGGATTCGTCGGCGCCTAGGTGATGCAGATCGTGCCGCGGATATCACCCAGGACACGTTCTTGCGCCTGATCAGCAGCGCACTGCGCCAGCCATTGAGAGAGCCGCGCAGCTTCCTGGCCACGGTGGCCCGAAGGGTGATGATCGACCAATTGCGCCGACGCAACCTGGAGCAGGCCTACCTTGAGTTTCTGGGCAGCCAGCCGCTCCTCGAGGAGTGCTCCCCCGAACAGCGCCTACTGATGCTGGAAACCCTGATGCAACTGGATGCCATGCTCGACGGCCTGGGCCAGAAAGTGCGAGATACCTTCCTGTACGTACAGCTCGATGGCCTGAGCTACCCTGAGGTCGCGCAGCGCCTCGGGGTGTCCGTCAGCTCGGTGACCAAGTACATGGCCAAGGCGACAGAGCGGTGCCTGCTGTTCGCTTTCGATGCGCAACTATGAATCCTTCCGATCAACGCAAAGCCCTGCGCGAGGCGGCGCAATGGCATGCGCGCCTCCACGCGGCGCGTGACTGTGCGGATAACCGCAGGCAGTGGCAGGTCTGGCTCGATCAGTCGCCGTTGCACAGTTGGGCGTGGGAGCGCCTTGAGCGGTTGCAAGCAGATCTTGCCGGTGTTCCCGGTCCGCTGGCACGGCACACCCTTGTCGCAGGCCATGGGGAACTGGGGCGGCGTACGCTACTCAAGGGCCTGGTGCTGGGTCTTGGCGTTTCAGGGGCTGTCTGGACGGGTTATCGCCACTCGCCGGTTTGGTTGGCCGACGTGCGCACCGTCAAGGGCGAACGCCGCAGCCTGACCTTGGAGGACGGTACGCGGCTGACGCTCAATACAGATTCTGCCGTCGATATCCGCTACAGCGCAGACCAGCGGCTGATAGAACTGGTCGAGGGAGAGATTGCCGTTTACACCGCTAGCGACCCACGCCCGTTGCGCGTGCACACGGTGCATGGCCGAATGCGCGCCCTCGGTACCCGCTTCAACGTGCGCCTGCATGCAGACCGCACAGAGCTGATCGTCATCGAACACGCTGTCGCGGTGCACAACGCCGCAAGCGAACACGAAGTGCGGGTCGATGCTGGCATGGCCCTGACCTTCAACAGCGGGCCGCTATCCGAGCCCCGTGCGGCTGACCTTGCTAGCACTGAGTGGCGCGAAGGTCAGTTGGTGTTGGACGGCTGGCCGCTGCGCCGCGCTCTGGCCGAACTCCAGCGTTACCGCCCGGGCGTGTTGAGCTGTAGTGACGATGTGGCGCAGCTGCGTCTCGCCGGGGTGTACCCGTTGGATGACACCGACCGCGCACTGGTGGCAATCGCCGGGGCGCTAAAGCTGAAGGTCAATACCTGGACGCGCTATTGGGTCAGGCTCACCCCGGCCGCTTAAACAAAACGAATGAAAAAAATTCTCAGTTGCATTGTTGGATTGGCCACTCTCGTACGAGCTCTTCTGAAAACCGCCCAAACAGGCATTTTAAGGAGCTGTCATGTCTAGAGCGACAATCTACCCACACGCGCGCCGAAAACACCTCACCCCCCTGCTGCTTGGCAGCGCCATAGCGCTGCAGGTCGGGATGCTGGCCCCGCTGCTGTCAACGGATGCCCAGGCCCATGCCGAACAGGTCAGCCGCGTTTACGACATTCCCCCGGGGCCGTTGGTAGCAACCTTGAACCGCTTCGCCCGCGAGGCCGGGGTGCTGCTGTCGTTTGATGCGACGCTGACCCAGGGACAACAGAGTCGCGGGCTAAAAGGTCGCTTCAGCACCGAGCAGGGGTTTGCCCAACTGCTGGCTGGTAGCGGGCTGGAAGCTCTGCTGGTGGGTAACAATTGGGTGCTTGCGCCTCAGGCGCAGGCCGGTTCAGCGCTGCAACTGGATGCAACCAGCATCACCGGCCAAAGCTTGAGCGTCACCACAGAAGGCAGTGGTTCCTACACCACCGGCGCAACTGCCGCCGCCACACGCCTGGACCTGAGCCTGCGCAAGACTCCACAGTCAATCAGCGTAGTGACACGCCAGCAGATGGACGACCAGAACCTGCAAAGTGTTTCCGATGTCCTGAAGCAAACCCCTGGCATCACCGTCAACCAGGAAAGCTCCGAGGCCTTCACTTTCTATTCGCGCGGTTTCAAGCTGGATAACTTCCAGTTCGATGGCGTGCCCAGCCTGTCCTCGGACGGCGGCTCATTGCGCGACAACTACAGTATCGGCAACAGCCTGATCTATGACCGAGTCGAAGTGCTCAAGGGTGCGACCGGCCTGGTCAACGGCTCCGGCAATCCTTCGGGGGTCATCAACCTGGTGCGCAAGCGCCCGACTGCCGAGGCGCAGGGCCATATCAGTGTCGGCGCAGGCTCCTGGGATAAATACCAGGCCGATTTTGACTTCGCCGGGCCGTTGACCGACAGCGGCAATATCCGTGGCCGCATGGTCGCGGGTACGCAGTCGCAGCGCAGTTATGTCGATTACCTGACCGGCGAACAAAATACCTTCTACGGTGTGCTGGAAGCCGACTTGAGCGAGAAAACCCTGCTCACACTCGGCCATGACGTACAGAAAAACTATGACAACGGCAGCACCACCGGTGCCCTGCCCGCGTTCTTTATGGATGGCCGCAGGGCCAAGTTCGATCGTGACACCAACGCTGCCGATCGCTGGACCTGGCGCAATCAGGAAACCCAGCGCACTTTCGTGGAGTTGGCCCACAGCTTCGACAACGACTGGGTCCTCAAGGGGGTCGCCAGCAGCCGCGACTACCGTTCGAGGGAGCTGATCTCGGGCATCAGCAGTGAGGCCATTCAGGCCGACGCAAGCATCTCCCACGGCTTCATCGCCGGCAACGTCGACCGCGCCAGCGGCTATGTGAACAACAGCGGCACCGCGAGCAAGTTCAACACTACCAGCAAGGAAAAAGGCCTGGACCTGTATGCCCGCGGCCCGTTTTCGCTGGGTGGTCGCATGCACGAAGCCGTATTCGGCTACAGCATCGCCCATACCGAATCCACGTCCAAGCGCCACGACGGGGTTACCAATGGCATCATCAACGATGTATTCCAATGGGATGGCTATGGCGATACACCGAGGGACTTCGAATGGTGGTCGACCTTCAATATCGAAGCACGGCAGAAAGTCGGGTTCGCGGCCACCATCCTTAAACCGACCGACGCGCTGGCAGTGATCCTGGGCGCCCGTATCGTCGACTACAAATGGGACATCGACACGATCAACGCCATCGGTCGCCGCCTTCCGGCCAGCGCCACCAACTCCAGCGAAGTCGTGCCTTATGCCGGCATCACCTACGATCTGGACGCCTACCACACGGCCTACGCCAGCTACACCGACATCTTCAAACCGCAGGCCTACAGCCTCGGCCCGGACGGTAAACCTATCGACCCACTCTCCGGCGAAAGTCATGAGGTCGGCATCAAGGGCGCCTACTTCGACAACCGCCTAAATGCCAGCATGGCGCTGTTCGAGCTCAAGCAGGACAACTTCGCCGTACCCACCGGCGGTAGCACACCGAGTGGTAGCAGTGCCTATCGAGCAGAGAAAGGCGTCACGACTCGCGGCGTCGAGCTGGAGGTGAACGGCGAACTGATGAATGACCTGCAGGTGATGGCAGGCTACACCTTTGCCGAGTCCCATAACGCGGATGACCGGCGCGTGGCCACCAACCAGCCGCAGCACCTGCTCAAGATGGCAACCAACTACCGCTTGCAGGGCGATTGGCACAAATTCACCGTGGGCGGCAATGCCTACTGGCAGAGTTCGACGTTCTTTAAGCCAAGCGACGAGGATTGGTACGAGATCAAAGACCCCACCGCCAAATTCGAGCAGAAGTCTTACGCACTGGTGGGGCTGGTTGGCGGCTATGATGTCACCCGCGACCTGAAGGCGACTCTCAACGTCAACAATCTGTTCGACAAGCACTACTACAGTGGTATTGGCAATTACGGCACAGTGTTCTGGGGGGCGCCGCGCAACGTGATGTTCAATGTGAAATACAGCTTCTAGGCGGTTTCTCGGTAGTACGCTTACCCCCTGGGCCAAGGCGCCGGGGGTACGACGAGTACGTTCAGGCCTGGGAAAATTTAGCTCAAGCGCTTGAGGCCACGCCGAAAACACTTTTGAATCGCCCCTTATTTCATCGACGCGTTCAATTGTCTGACTTTTGCCAATTAGCCTGTTCTGAATGACGGAAGCGGGTCATAAGCCGCCTGACCCGATCGGCGGCTTTTGGCCGATTCTGTTGAAAAAGTCGGATTTTCAGATCGCCTGAACTCAGGCACGACCACCACCGGAGAACCTACTCACCACATTGAGTGGTTTTTCGGCCCTTCGGTGACCTTTGCTGCTCTGTTATTGGGTTAATTTGAGGTTTTTTGCTTGGTGCAGGCGCACCTATCCCGTGACTGGTGGCCCTTGAGATGAAAATTTGGCCAGCCGTCGCAGGTTCTGCACCGCAGCGGCCAGCGTGAATTCATCCGTCGCGCCACTCATGCCACGTAGCCGCAGGCGATCCAATTTCAGGATGCGCTTGAGGTGGGCAAACAACATTTCGACCTTTTTACGTTCGTGGCGAGAGCGCTGATATACCGGCGTTGCTGCAATGCGCCGAGCCACATCGCGAGCGGCTTCATGGACGCTGCGAGCGATCTTGCGGAACGCGGTGTTCGGGCAGCACTTGGCTTTCATCGGACACGTAGCGCAGTCGGTCTGCCGGGATCGGAAGATAATGGTGTTGGCTTTGGTGACGTGTGAACGCTCATTCTTGAAGGCTCGCCATTCGCTGCGCAATGGGTTGCCGGCCGGGCAGCGGTATTCCTCAGCCTCTTCATTCCAGTGGAAATCGTTGCTCGAAAAACTGTCGTTCTTGCGCTCGGTTTTGTCCCACACCGGCACATGCGGCTCGATGTCTTTTTCCTCCACCATCCAGGCCAGCATCGGCGCTGTACCGTAAGCAGTATCGCCAATGAGGCGCTCCGGCTTGATGTCGAACTGCGCTTCGACCCGTTCGATCATCGTCTTGGTGCTCTCGACTTCTGCGGTTCGATGAGCCGGTGTGGGTTCCACATCCATGATCACGCCGTGCTCTGTATCGATCAGATAATTCGTGGAGTAAGCGTAGAAAGCTGGGCCTCCTGGAGCAGCGGTCCAGCGGGCTTGAGGATCCGTCAGCGACAGGCGCTTCGGCAGCGTTTCGGCCAAAGCCTCTTCATCAAGTGCCTCAAGGTACTCACGCACGGCGCGGGTCCTCAGAACCGGATCGCTCCAGTTGACCGGTTCACCACCCGGTGCGCCGCGCTGCCGACTCGCATCCGCTTTGATAATGCTGGCGTCCACGGCAAAACCTTCGCCCTTGACCAGACCAGCGTCCATGCAGCGACGCAGCACTTCATTGAACAACCAGCGAAACAGATCACTGTCCCGAAAACGGCCGTGTCGATTTTTGGAAAAGGTCGAGTGGTTGGGGACTTCATCTTCAAGGCTCAATCGGCAGAACCAGCGATACGCCAGGTTCAAATGGGCCTCTTCGCACAACCGCCGTTCGGAGCGGATGCCATAGCAGTAGCCGACGATCAGCATGCGGATCATCAGTTCAGGATCAATCGACGGACGCCCAATCGGGCTATAGAAATCGGCGAGGTAATGGCGCAGGTCGCTCAGATCAAGACACCGATCAATGTTGCGTAGAAGGTGAGTGGCTGGGATGTGATCTTCAAGGTTGAACGAGTAAAACAGTCGCTCCTGCCCACTCGATAACTGTCCCATCATGTTGCGTGCTTCCCTGCTGGCCAATGCGGAGATTTTGCCGGAGGCCAGCCAGGGGAGCTACTTTTTCAACAGAATCGGCCGATTGCTGCCCCTCATCACGGGCAGCAATCGGCCAAAAGCAGACGTTTAGCTGCGAGGTGATTACCAGCCAGAAGCGTGACTTAAAATCATCTACTAAACTGCGACCTATTCAAACTATGGATAACCTTTAACTCTAAAGCTTGCCTTTATTTGCTTTGTGAAGCAACTCCTCATTTTCCAACAGGTAATCTATCCCGTCGGCAGTTATTGAGAACGCATAATATTCAGAACCATTGTACTCGTGATCTATAGCGATATTCTTATCTAGAAACCCGACCCTTTCTAGCTTAATCGCCGCTAAACTCAGTATCCCTTGCTCAACTCCTTTCAGATCGTTGAATGTACTCCATACGGATACACCATCCGGCGAGCTAGCGTAGCTTTCAAGAATTTTCGCCAACAGACGATGCTCAACGTCGCCAAGTTTGTAATTGTATCCAGCCTTCAGGCGCGGTTTTGTTTGAATATTTAGATCCTGTGAAAGCAAGCCTAAATTTGCCACTTCCTTCTTAATTAGTACGCATGGATGATTTACAGCTGCCTCTAAATTTCCATCAGACCTTCCACCATTGTAATCTGCGGGTGTAAGACCCAAAAGATCCGTAGGAAAATGTAGCTCGGTGTCTCGGGGTTTAACGATGAAACATCGCTCTTTACCTAAAGTACCAACAAATAATCCAAGCTCAAAAAGCACATTATCTCGGACAATGTGCTTTTGTTGGTCTCTGATTTGAGCAATATCATCTGGTGTAAAAATGAAAATTGCGAAGTCCACTGACTCCGCCATTTTCACTAGAGAGTCAATGGTATTCTGAGAGAGGTTAAACCCATGCTTCTAAACCGTTACCTCCGCCTGATGATCTAAGTTTACGTTGAACGCATCAGCCACATCCAAGCTTTCTACCGCTGAAGCTATAAATATTCTAGGTTTTCTCATATTACTTCCTTAAAAACTCGATTCAGGCTGACCGCTGATGTCTAGCGAGAGAAGTGAGCGATAGTTTAGCGCATTGTTATATGTTGAACTGGCCAAGAATAAACGTAAGCGCTCTATGAAGTACACCTACCGCTAGGTGCGCTTCTCGTTTACGCAGGCCCCTCCAACCCTTGGAGCTCTGAGAGACCAGGCTAGTAAGGATGATGCAGCGCCATCGACGGTCTCCATTTGGCCGATTGATGCCTGTCGCGAGGGGCGACAATCGACCCAAAGCGTCCGATCGCCGAGGTCGGCTAGCGGCCCAGAGTGTGTAAAAACGCTCAATGCCTCATGGTCTTGGATCATTGACGTTCGTGGCTGAACGATCCCATGGCAAATGCTGCGTATTGTGCCTAACGTCTTTAGCCCAGACGTGAGCCTTGAGAGTTTGAAAAATAATCCGCCTACTTTTTGATACTCTACTATTCTAGGCTGGTGTAGGGCGGACATGGAAAATTATGCAGAATAATATAGCCATATACATTTTCTAATGGTGTACGCATAAGAAAATTAATTTTAAATAAGGAAGTGCTCAGTGAATAAAAGCTTTGTGACCTTGACTGCATTGTTTGTGGCAACTTTTTTTTCGGCAACAATTCAAGCGGAAGATATCCCGACTCAGACCGCCGTTGACGGGGTAAAAATATCTGTTGATGCAGAATACAACGGCATACTAATTGACGCTGCGAAAGAAGTGTCAATATATTATGGTGGGAAGCTTAAATCTGGTTATTTGAAAAGCGACACTACAATTGATGGTGTTACATACAAGGCTGCGTCGTTGATAAGGCTTTTTGGGGACGGAAAAGTTTGGAATGGCAGGATCAAAACACAGATTAAGATCGGCGGTATTCCATTCAAGGCTGATACAGATATATCCTTTTTCGCTTCAGGAAAAGTTTCCGCAGGAGAGGTGTTGTCAGGTGCAGCACCAGGCGACAAGAATCTGATCCTGCCTAAAGACTTGGTAGCGAGCTTTTCTGAGGATGGTAGTACTATCAGCTTTATATCTACAGGAGAGCCGTACAGGATTCTTGACTTTACTGTAGCCGGCGCTGTCACGGTCTACTTTGACAAAGAAGCTGGAGTCTACAGAGTGCAGGGTGGAAATAATGGTGTTCCAAAGATAGTTGCGACATTGCCTGTAGCACTTGATAGCGTTGGCCGGCCAAGCAAAGTGGAGGTAGTTATTGCGCCCGCTAACTCATTTTTAACAACGCAATTTGGTGCGGATGAGTCTTATGCTGAGTCTTGGAAGATTGCAGGCGGGCTCACTCTCAATGGGCAGTATCTCGGTTATAATCCAACGCTCTACATTAAAGATATGGCTATCGTGAAATTTAGAGTTGCGGAGGCTGTAAAAATTAATGATATATTGATTAAGGCTGGAACTATTCTTTTATTTGATAGCATTGGGAAGGTATATATCCCGCAGCCCTGAATTGTACCTGCGGGAATACGTTGAGGGAAGTTTAGAAAATTAGCTCTGAGGCAATTCCGGCTACCCACATTAGCTTCGAGAGACTGGAGATTGTCTAGCGAAAAAGGGAGCGGAATTATTTACTGAAATCCCGATTTTGGCCGATTTCTGCCCTTCATTACCGGCAGCTGTCGGCCATTAGCGGACATCCGCCAATTATCTGATCACTTCTATGCCCAGGCGCCCAGCACGCCAAATTCAGGTCGCCCGCACAGCCGTGCAGCTAGCTCTGGGTACTCATTCCTTTGGCCGCAAGCTTTCTGATTCGGGCGACTGCCCAATAGACAAGGCCACACTGCAATCTGCCAAGAGCATAGCGCGTTAGGTGCGCCGTCCCTCAACTGCATTCTTTATTGATTTAATCTCATCGTACCAGGTGCCAAATTGATAGATGGATTTGGTGGAGTAATAGTTGCGCACATCATCATGCTCAAGCGGGCTCAGATTAGCGTATAAATCCTTGAGCCTGTCCGCCTCTGCCGGCAGCAATGGCACCAACTTCACGAAGTCCTTAAAGTTGGAAACCTGCAACGTTCTGATTTTGTACTGGTGACGTTGCTCATTGAATACGTAGGAGTTCGTTAACCTCTCGACCAAGCGTCTTAGCAGAGCAGAAAGCTTGGATTTTTCATCAGGACTGATCTCCACTTGTGGCTCAATGTAGCCATCGATTTGGCCACATAGCTCCTCCCATTTCTCTACGTACTCAGATACCGTCGCACAGTCTTCCAGCACCTGCACGGAGAAGGCGCCACTCAGGCCTGAACCATTTAACGTATTCTGGAGGTTCGCAAAGAAGTCCCAATTGTGGGTCAATACGATCAGTTGCGACTGTGGATTATCCTTCGCGTAGTCGCGCAGGCGCTCACAAAAATTAGAGATATAGTTGTAGTCAAAGCTAGTGACTGGATCATCCAGAATCAGGACTTGGTGCGGTGCGACGCTCGCCTCACACATGAACAAGGCAAGTGCGTGGACCTTAAGCTCGCCTTCACTCAGCACGCGATGCACCAGCTCATCTCCGATTTTCGGAAGAACTATCGCATCAGCTCCTTGGTTGGCCAGGCGAACACCAATTTGTTCAAGAGAGGCACCACAGAGACGGCGATACTCTCCATCCAAATACGGTACAAACGAACCTAGAACGAGCTATGTGTGCGCCTCCTTCTTTCGTGCGGTCAGCGCGGACAGGCGTGATGTGAAGTTATAGGACTCCACCACATTGGCGATGCCAGCAAAGGAAATCGCATTTTGGCAAATCGTCTCGATTTGAGGGCGCACGGAAGAAGCGGTTTCATCGATGCTCAGAACACCAATTTCTGTTGTGAGCTTTGAAATCTCCTCGTTCAACGCGTGCAACCCATTCGACGCTAACGTCAAAGCAGAGTCAGCGTTGTTGTACTCTGTATTAACCGCCTCGATATAAGCATTCAGCTCGGCGTAACGAGAGTAAGCATCGAGCGCAGCCTGATCAATTAGAGATGCCTGCAATGAGGCTTTAACTGAGGTGATCAAATCCGAGGCTGCACGCAAGAAATCGGCATTCAACACATTCGAATATTGTGAGTAATTTATCTCTGCGAAGCCCTCGATCATTCTTTTCTTGGAGTGCTCAGCCTGCTGTTTAGTATTTAGGGCGTATAGCTCCGTTTGAACCGTTGAAATCAAGTGATTATGGAAGGCCAGGAAGAGTGCCTTTGCATCGTTCTCTAGTGTCTGACGGCACAGCGGGCAGTTTTCAGCAGGAATAAATGGCCGCAATGCAGCAGCTGCGGAGAGAAGCTTCTGCTGGCCTGCCACATCCAGGTCTTTGGAAAATACAGCACCTGCAAGCTCAATGCTTGCAGCCTGCTTTTGCTGGATTGAAAGCAGGATCTGACTGTAGGTAGAGTATGAAAAACCTCCGCACTGCTGAACGAAATTTGCCAATGATTGTTTTACTTGGCCTAGCAGGCTTTTCTTCAGAGTGAGGGCTTGTTGCCCCTCCGCGCTCGTCGCTCCCTTAAGCTGCTCAAGCCGTACCTGCTTTTCTGCCTTTTGCAGGCGCTTTTCTTCACCAAAGCTCACCGTCCCTATCCAAGAAAGCACAGGCCCGCAATTGATTGCACTCCAATCCTTAAAAACCCCAGTATTTATATCTATAACTGCATGAGCGCCCAGCTTAATTTCGGCAATCTTCCTATCGGCATCCTGCCGGTACTCAGCAATTTTAGATCCACCGTAAGCCTGAAACTGCTTCAAATACTCACGTGCGTAATCGAAGCACTCTAATCGAAACGCACTCAACTCTACGACAGCTTCTGGTGAGATAGAGCTATTGACGTGTTTGTATGCGACTGCGGAGTCAAAATATTTCAGAGCCTGAGCCTGGCCACCAAAACCGTCCAGCTCTGTCCAATTTTGTACAGAGCCGCCCCGCAGCTTATAGCTAAAGGACGGAAGAACCTTGCTAGAAGAACGAACATTATTCAGGGGCTCTTTCGGCTTCTCAGGATTTGCCAAGATTTTAAATGCCTGGCATAGGCTCGATTTCCCTGCACCATTCCGACCAAACACTAGTGTTATACGCTTCGATAGATCCAACCTTAGCGTGCCGCCTAATTTTTTAAACCCGGAGAAGTCCGACAGACTCTCCAGATGAAACGGTTGGATTGCGTCGCGAGCATTTGCCTTCAGCGTTGGGGGAGTAGCTGCCGCAGGTGCAAAGGTTTCCAGCCCGCAAAACAACCTCCAGAGGCGCTCAAGCTCATCTTGAGATAGGTTGCCTCCGTCTGAGTTGATTGCGGCTTCACACACCGCGTGAAACCACGCTTCGTTGACCGAATCCCGGTGAGCTAAAAGATAACCTGTTGCATCACTATGCGCTGCCATTCTGACGTCCCTTTCCTGATGACTCAGCCACTATAAGAGCACATTGCCATTAGCGCTATGTCTCACAGTGTAGTGGCCTGATGAAACCCGACTCCCATTTGGGCGAGAGTTCTCGACAGATAACTGGACTGCCCCCGGCATCGTAGACATCTCCAGCCTATGCTTGGACTGCCCCCGGCATCGTAGACATCTCCAGCCTATGCTTTGAGCATAGGAGGAAGTTTATGAGCACCCAACGATTCACGCCGGAA